>CAJWGB010000129.1 GCA_913031625.1 uncultured Planctomycetaceae bacterium
TTGGAATCTGCCTCAGGGAAAACTTCGAGACCGCTGTGAATCGCTCCATCGGAGAATACCTGCCAGATCTGAGTCTCACAGAATCACAACGGACCATCACTCTCCATCACGTTCTCACTATGACCACGGGGCTGAAATGGAATGAGATGGACGTGAGCTACGCAGACTCTGCGAATGATGCCATCCGGCTTTACAGCGTAAAAGATCCGGCAAGCGAATTGTTTTCCCGTCAGATGGCCAGGCAGCCGGGAGCCACGTGGTACTACAACGGTGGCTGCACGTACCTGCTCGGGGAGATCATTCTGAAACAAACTGGAATGACTGTGGATGAGTACGCCCGAGAAAAGCTCTTTCGGCCGCTTGGCATCAAACGTTTCGAGTGGATTGGCGGCACAGCCTGGAATACGGCCAATCCCTCAGCGGCGGCAGGACTGAGGTTGACGGCTCGGGACCTGACTCGGATCGGGACGCTCTTCCTGAATGAAGGCAAATGGAATGGGCAACAGGTTGTTCCTAAGGAGTGGGTGAGCCTGTCCACAAGACGTCACGTCAAAAGCCTTGGCAAGTGGAGCGGCAACGGGATTTGGGGTTATGGTTATCAATGGCAGATTGGTACATGGCCGCAGGGGAACAGACGAGTGATAGCCGGGGTTGGAAACGGAAATCAGCGTCTGTACATCATTCCTCGCGACGACCTGGTCGTGACCATCTTTGCCGGGCAATACAGTTTGCCATTTGAGCCTTACAGCGAGAGGATCCTGAGGAGGATTCTTGAGACGCGCAACGATAGACTGAGTGAAAACTGATTTCTCACTCCTCGTGGGCCTGATGTATGCTGTGTGAAGGAGGGAGCGGTCTTGAGCAACCTGAGAAGAACAATTTGTGGCGTTCGTGCCCTGCTGGTCGTTTTCTGGGGGACGATCTGTCTGCCTGCGTTCGGGGACTGGCCGACTCATCGGGGCAACGATCAACGGACGGGCTTTCGTGAACAGTCGCTTTCAGCAAAACACTGGCGGCCTGCCTGGGTGAGTGTCGAATTGGATGCCCCTGCTCCTGCATGGCCCGCTCCGGCACGAGGAAGCCTCTGGCAAAGACTGACGTCAATCGAGCCACGGGTGACAGATGACCGCGGAGATGTTCCGATCATTGCAGCGGATTCTGACGGTAGACTGCACGTCATCATCGGATCGTCGGCCAGTGACCGGCTTGTTTCTCTGGACCCGGTTTCCGGTCGCGTACGGTGGCAGTATGTGGCGGATGCTCCAATTCGATACGCGCCCTGTGCTCAGGGTGGCGTCGTCTGGTTTGGTGCCGACGATGGGATTGTTCGATCGCTTGATCTTCGTGACGGGACGCTCCGGTGGAGCACACAGGTAGGTCCGCAGCTGCCCAGGATTGTCGGCAACGGCCGGTTGATTGGATCTCATCCGATTCGAACATCCGTCATGGTTGTTGGTGAAAAAGTCTTTGTGAATGCGGGACTGTTTCCCAGCCAGGGGGTTTACACGGCAGCACTGGAGTCAGCAGACGGGACCCTCATCTGGCGCCGGCGGACAGAACGATCTCCGCAGGGGTATCTGCTCACGGACAATGCTGACCGACTGTACGTTCCGTGTGGGCGAGCTGCCCCGTACTGCGTGTCACAGGAGTCCGGTCGTTTCATCTCTGATTTGCCGTCAGCCGGTGGTACTTTCGGGATGGTGACCGAGTCTGCATTCTTCTCCGGTCCAGGGAATGATGCGAATGTTCAGTCATGGCTGGATGTTCCCAAGGCGAAGATGCTGCCATTGGAAGGACGGACAGTCGCGGCCGGTGCGGGACGCCTGTGGGTTGCGAGCGGATCGCAACTGCTCTGTCATGATCTTCAGAAGAAGACGGCTCGGGAGAATTCGTCTCAATTGTGGGCCTCTGATTGCCAGCTTGATGACTCCATGATTGTTTCAGGCCAGGGCGATGACTTATTTGTTTTCACTGGTGGCAGGGGGCAGATTCAGATCTTTGATGCGTTGACCGGGAACGCTGTTCATGAACTAACACTTCCAGACACGAATGACGAAGTCCGCTACCTTGCTGTTGCTGCGGGAGCTGGTGAGCAGGCTCCTGATATTCTCGTCGCGACAACTGCGGCGGGGAACATCTTCACATGGCACGGAGTGGCGAACAAGCCGACTGACAACTGGGCGGAGATTGACAGACGAACGGCAAACTCTGTTGCCATCAAGGCTGCAGTGAAATCACGCGTGCAGGACGTGCTGGATGAACTGCCGGTTGATGTCGGAATGGCACTGGTGCTGAACGATCTTGATGGCAGTCATACGCAGCAGCTGATCCAGAAGAGTCGGCTCAACGTAATCTCAATTGTGCCAACCGTGGCCGATCGTGATCGACTTCGTTCCATGTTTCTTGCGGAATCGAGCTACGGACGTCGGATCACTGTTCTGAATGCTTCGCCGGAGTCAGGCATTCCGGTGGCTGACCGGTTGTTCAATGTGGTGCTGGAGGCGGCAGAATCCGACTACCCTTTCAGTGAACTGCGGCGAGTCGTCGACTCGGCCGGTGGTCTCATCAGCCGTGCGGGAAAGCCGTTTGAGTCAGCACCTCCACTCAACGGAGGCGGGGTCTGGCGGCATCAGTATGGAGCTCCTGATAACTCTTCAGATTCCGATGATGATTCCTTTGCCCACGCGGCGGGATTTCGACTGCAGTGGTTCGGCGGGGTTGGTCCGTCAAGGATGCCTGATCGACACTTACGAGGTCAGGCTCCCCTTGCTGCCGGACCTGCAATGATCCTTCATGGGGACGAATGCCTGATCGGCGTTGACCCCGCGAACGGTGTTGAACGCTGGCAGGTCGAGCTTCCCAGAGACAGCATGCGCTATGTCATGCCGTTTGATGCCGGGCACTCCTGCCTCACCGCTGATGGTCGGCGACTCTTTACTGCGACTGCCGAAGAAATCTGGCAGCTGAACGCACTGACCGGAGAGCGGTTGGGGACTGTTCCCATGCCGAACGAAGCACAGGGGTTGTATTGGGGCTACCTTGCTGAGTCAGACGGGATGCTCTTTGCCAGCGCCATGAAACCCACGGCAGGACGTCTGAAAGGAGAACCATTGGGGGGGAAGGGGGAGCAATCGAAAGAGTTTGACCGCGGGGCGCTTCGGGAGATGTATACAAAGCAGGACTACGATTCGACGCGACCGCTTGTGTGCAGTCGATTCCTCTTTGGGATGAGCTCGGACGGCAGAATGAACTGGAACCGGGCGAGCGACGGTGTCATTCCGAATAGCTCAATCTCTCTGCACAGGGATTCCGCTCACCTCGTTTTCATTGAAGGAAAGAGCGAAGCATGCAGGAGTCATTCAACTGACCGCGTTTCGGTGTCTGAGATTGTCAGGAACGCTCGAGTGACTTGTCTGGATGCCGCCACAGGTCAGCAGCTGTGGGAGCAGCCGCTCGATTGGCAGGACGCAAAGAACGTTCTCTACACTCAGCTTGTCGGTGACTATGTTGTTGTCGCTTCTTCAGAAAGCAGATCGAAGAAAGCCTGGTACCGGGTCGGCGTTCTCCGACTGTCTGATGGTGAGTGGGTCTGGACTCAGCGGCATGCACATATCAAGGAAGGGCTTGGGCACGGCGAACAGGTGCACCATCCGCTGGCACTTCGACAGCCGTCGGGCCGCGTCTGTATTCTGGCCGAACCGTATCTTTACAATGTTGAAACCGGAGAACGCATCGTTCCGGAGGGAGCTCCCGCAAACTGGGCGCTGCGGCGACCGGGCCACAGCTGCGGGACGCTCAGTGGTGCCGGGCAGTGTGTGTTCTTCCGCGCCACCAATCCAACGGTCTTCAACTTTGCTGCAGAGCCCGATGACCAGATTCAAAAACTGTCCCCCAGCCGCCCTGGCTGCTGGATCAACATGCTTCCGGCAAACGGTCGCCTGTTGATTCCGGAGGGCAGCGCGAGCTGTGTCTGTGCGTTCCCTCTTCAAACCTCGATGGGGTTTGTGCCGGTCACTGGTGAGTCAGCGAGAGTTCCCTTTCTTGAGGACTTTCCACGTCTTGAAGAAGAGCGTGTCCAACAGATTCATGCCTGGGATTTCTCGCCCATGCGACTCCGGGAGAAGTCGTTCCTTCCAACGACCGGGACAGAGTCGCTGGCTGCATCTGCGCCAGTTCAATTGACGGAGGACGGCCTGCTTCTTGACGGTCAGCAGTGGCTGTCCATGACTCCGCAGGATCCTGTATTGCCGGAAATGCCAGCCACGCTGTCACTGGAAGCGTATCTGACTGTCGCCAGAGGCACTCCGGAGTGGTCGGGGATTGTTGGTGCCATCCAGGACAACGGCAACTACGAACGAGGCTGCCTGCTGGGGATTCATAACAGTCAGTTCTTTTTTGCAATCGCATCGGAACATCGGACCTCGCTGACCTACCTGCGAGCTCCGACTCCTCTTGAATTTGACCGGAAGTACCATGTTGTTGGTACTTATGACGGACGAAATATGCGGTTGTATCTCGATGGTAAACTCATCGCGATTTCGCCCGCTCAAAGAGGCGCAGTCTTGTTTGATCAGAAGAGCTGGTTCTCAGCGGGCATCTACAAAGACAATAACGATCATTTCCCGTTACGAGGCACACTGTCTCGAGTTTCCATGTTCCGGGGAGCATTGTCAGCAGATCAGGTTCGCGAACGGTTTGCAGTGCTGAATGCGACACCTTGACGCCGGACTTCGTCACTGTGTTCCTCACTCCGGCTTACTGTGGGCCAGGGCGACCAGGCGAGGGCCCGCATTTCTGTGTGAATCCTGTGTCCAGCCGAATGTGGTGAGAACAACACGTTCCACCGGGTCATAAAACAGCATCAGATAAGCGTTGGTGTCATTGAGGAAGTGATAGACTTCTGCGGAACCGACAAAGACGAAGTCTCGCTCGTCTTCTGTTCGTGGAAGTGCAGCATCTTCTCCGTATCCGGTTGCATCCGGATAGTAGCTGAATCGGGAAGGAATCCCGTTTCCGTTGCACCACCAGTTTCCGTCACGGCTGACGCCACCGAATTTCCCAACAATGCTCATTCGAGAGTCGTCATCATCGTCGGCCGATTCCGGGTTGTTGGGGGCCCCGGACAACCAGCCGTGTGTTCGAAAGAACTGTCGATGTTCTTCGAAGGCCTTTCGTGCTGATGCATAGTGCTGTTTGAGTTCTTCGTAGTAGTCCGCGTCTTCCGGCGGCTCATTGCGAAATCGCTCCAGCTCGAAGTAATGAAAGTCCGTTATCAACTCGCACTTGTCGCCGAGCATCCGGTATCCAGGCCAGTCTTCGCCGCAGCACCAGGTTTCACACTCCTGGGGCGTTTCTTCACCAGGTGCGCCTTGAAACGGCTCGATCGGAATCACAAGGTGGATGACGCCAGGTTCTCCCGGAAGAAACCGGTCGACATTGATGGTGGCAGCCGGCAACAGGAATTCCGAATGACGGTCGACCTGGCTGGCGAAGACTTCTTCTGGTTCCGGGAACGCCTGGATCCCATCGCATCCCCGTAAATCCTTACACCGTTGTCATCTGACATCATACATTCCCTGATGTACTGGGGATCAACTTCACCATGTTGTTGCATCTTATGGTATTCGGCCGTCTGAAGGTGGTGGAGTCGTTTGGTTGCGATAAAACTTGGAGACTCGAATCACTGTTTCACGTTTATTCCCCGTCGTGGAGATTGCCATGAATCGATTCTGCAGGTCATTGCTTCCAGTGTGGGCTGCGGTCGTGTGCAGCAGCACGCTCGTTGCAGAAGAATGGTTGACATATCCCGGAGGAGACGGTCCCGGGAAAGGGAAGCATATCGTCTTTATTGCAGCCGAGGCCTCCTACCGGTCTGAGCTCTCGATGCCGTTGATGGCTCGGATTCTGAGTCGGCACGGGTTTCGATGCACCGTCCTCTTCGCGATTGATCCGAAAAACGGGACGATTGATCCACGAGTCAAAGACAACATTCCGGGACTCGAACAACTCAAAACGGCCGACCTGATGGTCGCCTTTCTCCGGTGGCGGGAACTTCCCGATGCCCAGATGAAGCAGATCATCGACTATACCGAGTCGGGGCGCCCGATCATCGGGATTCGAAACGCCACTCATCCCTTTCGGTATCCCACTCGACCGGATAGTCCCTACGCAAAGTACGGCTCAGACAGTAAAGCCCCGGCGGGTGGCTGGGGGCGGGACGTTCTTGGTGAAACATGGGTGTCTCACTATGGGAAAAACCTCGTCGAAAGTACTCGTGCTGACGTGATTAACTTTGCGGCCAGCCATCCGATCTTTCGTGGAATGCATCGCAGCTTCTGGATTCCAGATGACGTCTACGGCATTGGTGAATCGCTTTCCGGTGACAGTGAACCGATGTTGCTTGGGCAGCCACTCACGGGCTGGTCGGCGGATGATGAACCGGTTAAAGATAAACCTGCGATTCCGATCGCATGGACCAAGAGTTACACGGGTGTCTCCGGAGTGAAGGCACGCATCTTTACGACGACGATGGGACACGCGGACGCATTTCGCGTCGAAGATTTTCGACGGATGCTGACGAATGCATGTTACTGGTGCGTCAAACTGGAAGACCAGATTGACCCTCGTTCCGACGTGGCGACGACTGGGCCTTTTGAGCCGGGTGAGGCTGGCTTAAAAGGACTGAAGCTCGGCGTCAAACCCAACGATCCCATATACGCTGCCTCATCAGCTCCAGTCCGCGTGTCGGCTGGATTTCGAATCGACGATTCACAACCGGGCTGGCGCTCACTCACCAATGACGACCTTGTGAAGGTCAACAGTGCGGACGACACATGGAGCTGGCGAGACGGAGTACTTCACTGTACGGGGAAACCGGTCAGTGTGATTCGTTCGAAGAATCAGTACCGCAACTTTGAACTGGTGGTGGAATGGATGCACGAAAAGCCAGGCGGCAACAGCGGGGTGTTCGTCTGGGGAACGCCCGGCTCCATTGAACGGCTGACTGCAGCAGGCAAGTCAGGTCTGCCTCAGGGAATTGAGGTTCAGGTCCTTGACCACAGCTTTACTGACAACATGAAAGCACGTGGGGCAAACACAGACTGGTTTGGCACCAACGGTGATGTGTTTCCTGTCGGAGTCAAGATGAAGCCATTTCCTCCGCTGTCTCCCAATGGCAATCGGAGTTATCCCCGACGCCATATGGCGAACGGCCATGGAAAGTGGAATCACTACTACATTCGGGCGATCAACGGAGAAGTGCGTCTGTGGGTGAATGGTGCAGAAGTGTCTGGCGGCACGGCGTGTGACCCTGCTCAGGGCTATCTGTGCCTTGAGAGTGAGGGCTCACCCATTCAGTTTCGCAAGCTCAGGATTCGGGAACTGCCGTAGGCTGACGCTGGGCGTTTCAATTCTTAGCGGAGCGGCGCGAGCCGCCCGGCCGAGCGCGGTTACGAGTTGGCTGCGGGTTTGGTTGCTTCGAAGTCGGAGGGGGGCCGGCCGGAGTGCCTGCGCACTTCCGCTCCTCTCTCGGGCCCGGATTCAGGCATCATTCGGACATACTTAACGCCGCCGGTGGCTGTGATTACTTCGCCCCTGATTTTTCTTTTGGGGCAGGTTTGGGGGCTGGTTTCGGTTTGTCCCAGTCCTGCTTCTGCGAATACGGGTCGATGCGTTCCGGTGGTTTCTCGGTGGGCTTCATGTCGTGCCGAGCCAGTGCCTTACTGATGGCTGCCATCGTGTCGTAGGACGGCTTGAAGTTGCCTGGCCTGTAGCCAGCTGCGATCAGGTAAGGAGTTGATCCGCGTTTGTTTCTCTGGTGCCAGATCTTCACGTTGGCGTTCTGCTGATCGAGAAACGCAACAGCTTTAGGCAGATTCTTGTAAGCGGCACCGTGCATCGCCGTCTCTCCGCTTTTGTTGACTGCGTCGATGTCGACTCCCAGTTTCAGCAGGTAGCGGGACGAGGCAAGAATCTCTCTCTCGGTTCCGGCGGACGCGGCTTCCATCGTCCGCCCGATTCCGGTTGCTGCCATCAGAGCCGTACTTCCATCGGCGGTTCTCAGAAGAGGATCTGCGCCGAGGTCGACCAGAGTTCTCATCAGGGCCAGGTCAGCAGTCCATGCGGCAAGGTAAAAGGGCGTGGCTCCTTTCCAATGTTGTTTGCCACTGCTTGTGACCGCATTCACCTTCGCGCCATGTTTAACAAGCACTGCGGCAAACTGTAGCGATGTCATTGTGCCGGTTCCGTCTGGTGGCGGCAGGTCGTCCGGCCCGTCACCACCTCCCGGCTTGCGAACCCATGACAGCATGTGGAGGGGGCTGAATCCGGTTCGCATTTCGTTGGGATCTGCTCCGGCCTGCAATAGCGAAGCTGCCAGTTCGAAGTGGCCATTTTCCACGGACAGGCTCAATGGGGTCGTGCCTTTGGGCAGACGGCCCTTCTTTGGTGTGACAGATTCGTTGACATCGACACCAGCCTTCATGAGTGCCTCGACAACTGGTTGATGCCCCTCCCGTACGGCAAACAGTATGGGAGTGAACCCGGAATCGAGCTGATGCCGGATGTCGGCTCCTTCCCTGATCAGCAGTTGAACAACGTCGAGGTGTCCCTCGGCTGCCGCCCACATCAGAACGGTTTGATTCTTTCGGTCTTTCGATTCCACTCGGGCGCCGCTCTCCAGAAGGGCCTGCACAATGTCGGCTGAACCGGTGCGCGCCGCTGTCAGGATGGCTTCTTCGCCCTGCTGGGAGGTGTCCGGATCGACTCCGTGTTTCAGCAGTGCCTTAACAAGGACGACGTTTCCATTCTGGCAGGCGCTGTACAGCGGAGTCAGGCCATATCGATTCTCGGGGGCAGGTTTGGCGCCCGCACCCAGGAGCATCAGCCCAAGTTCCGTATCGTCGTGATAGGCGGCCCAGTGAAGTGCTGTGGTTCCGTCAACCTGAGCTGCGTTGAGACCAATATTCTGTTTCAGGAGTTTGACTGCCGTCTCGCGATCTTTGCTTTCCACTGCATCCGCCAACGGTGAATCGGCTGCGATGAGAGTCAAGCACTGCAGCAGGCAGGAAAGAACAGCAAGTCGATACATGACAGCAGGCTCGGAAATGGGTGAGATGTGTTTACCTGCTGCGTCTCCAGTCCGCAGCATCAGTTATCAGAGTGCTTCTAGTCAAAGAGGCCATCAATTGTACCGGTACTGTCCGCGAATCTGTCCAGTGGGACACCGGCCTTGTTCAACAGTGAAAGATGCACATTGGCCAGCGGAGTTGGTTCGTCAGACGTGATGTGTCGCCCACCCCGCATCTGTCCGGCGGCACCGCCTGCGACCAGTGTCGGCAGATTAATATGATCGTGCACATTCGGATTGCCGATTCCGGAGCCATACAAATACAGGGAATGATCCAGCAGGCTTCCATTGCCATCAGGAGTCTTCGCCAGCTTCTGCAGAAACTCGGAGAACAGCGAAACATGGAAGGCGTTGATCTTTGACATCTTCTCAATCTTGTCCGGATTGTTCCCGTGGTGCGAAAGCGGGTGATGAGGATCCGGAACGCCAATCTCAGGATAGGTGCGATTGCTCGTTTCACGTGCTAACTGGAATGTAATGACCCGAGTCACGTCGGCCTGCATGGCCAGCAGCTGCAGGTCAAACATGAGTCGAGCATGGTCGCCAAATGCAGCAGGGACGCCCAGGGGACGATCAAGATCGGGCAGCTCGACGTCCTTTGCCTGAGACTCTGCCGCCTGGATCCTGCGTTCCACTTCGCGGATGGACTCGAGGTACTCGGAGACGCGATTGCGGTCGGCTGGTCCCAGTTCTCTTTGCAGAGCCTGCATGTCTTCTCTGACTGAGTCCAGCAGGCTCGCACGCTTCTGTAGTGCCTTCTGCCGCTGAGCCTTCGTACCGCCTTCGCCGAACAACATTTCAAAAACCATGCGCGGATGCGCTTCTGCCGGCAGCGGGGTGGTCGGCGACGACCATGACAGATTGTTCTGATAGACACACGCATATCCGTTGTCGCATTGGCCGACCAGTTTGAGGAGGTCCATCGCCATCTCAAGTGATGGGAGCTGAGTGTCTCGCCCGATGTGTTGCGCGGCGATCTGGTCGACGGTTGTGCCGAGGTAATAGTCGGTGCTCTCGGTGACTTTGGCCCGGGCGCAACTCAGAAAGGACGAATTTGATGTTGCGTGAGAACCTGGGTAGGCGTTCGCCAGTTCGAGGTTCGAGATGACCGTGACATTATCTTTGACAGGTGCCAGAGACTTAAGAATGGGGGGCAGATCATCGGGCAGACGTCCTCCCGATTTCTCAGTTTCCGGTGTCCACCGAGACATGTCAGCGCCCATTGGCATGAAGACATAGCCCAGTCTGCGAACGGGACGCGCTGGAGTCCTGTCGAGCGCTGTGGCTGCCGGCACCATGGCGTCTAACAGTGGAAGTGCCAGAGCGACACCGGTGCCTCGCAGGAATCTGCGTCGTGGCAAAGCTCTTCTGGTCAGTGTCATGGGGTCTGTTTCAGTTTTGGTTTGAATAAATGATTTGCGGCGACACTGCTACTGAGCCGTACTCATGCGGAACGGCACGCTCTTCACGATTCCAAGGATAACTGATGAGAACCGATATCCCTCATCGGCAGATTCCCTGACGATTCTTCGGACGGCAGGTGCATCAAACGGTTCAATTCCCCGGCCAAGGCCAAATGTCATCAGTTTTTCCGTGAATGCTGTGACAAACAGCTCAGGACGTGACAGTAAACTCGTTTCCAGTCCTGCCACCCCCGAATACTCCCTGCCCCCAGGCATCGTTCCTGTGACGTCCAGTTGGACGCCGTCTTCATGAGTTCGCCAGCGGCCGATCGCGTCGTAGTTTTCGAGCGCAAAGCCAATTGGGTCCATCAGATTGTGGCAGGACGCACAAGCGGGATTTGATCGGTGCTGACTCAGCCTGACGCGTATCGGCAGGTTCTGGTCGATTTGATTCTCTTCCAGTTCCGGGACGTCATCAGGCGGAGGAGGTGCGGGTGATCCCAGGATGTTCTCAAGCACCCAGTTACCTCGCAGCACGGGAGATGTTCGCGTGGCGTACGAGGTGACAGTCAGGATGCTGCCATGACGGAGGAGCCCACCGCGGTGGTGATTGGATTGCAGCTGGACGCGCCGAAAACGAGTTCCGTAAATGTTGGGGATCTCATAGTGCTTCGCGAGTCGTTCGTTGAGAAATGTGTAGTCCGCATGCAGCAGGTCCGTGAGCCCCCGGTTCTCCCGAATGATGCTGTCAACGAACAATTCTGTCTCCATGCGAAATGCCTGCCGCAGATTGTCATCGAAGTCCGGGAAAAGGCGATGATCGGGGGTAATGGAATCGAGGTTTCGCAGATAGAGCCACTGACCGGCGAAGTTTGTGACCAGTGAACGCGACCGCGGGTCTTTGAGCATGCGCTGAACCTGCTGTTCGAGAACCTTTGGCTGACTGAGTTGGCCCGATTCCGCAACGGCAAGAAGCTCCGCATCCGGAATGCTGCTCCACAGAAAAAATGAGAGCCGTGAGGCGAGCTCGATATTGTTTATGAAATAAGAATCGCCTGGCGAAGCAGTCCCGGGAGCGTGTTCGGCGCGGAACAGGAATCGAGGGCTGACCAGAACGGAACTGATGGCTGATTCCATACCAGCGCTAAATCCACCTTCTTGAAACCCTGCTTCGAAAAACGCCAACGGTCGTTTGAGATCAGCTTCATTGACGGGACGTCGGAACGCCAAACGGGTCAGTCTTTGCAGGATCCTGCGAGCTGCCGCTGTCGGTTGCTCACCTCTCCCGGGCCGGCCAACACCGGTCTGCCCGCTGCTGTCAGGCTCGGCGGTCTGCTTCTCGTCGAATGGGCCTGTAATCGACAGCTGAAACACGGCTGGGTTCTGTCGTGGGTGACGATGATAATTGAAGCGTGCGATGTAAGGCTTACGCTTTGTCTCAATCAATGACTTTGGCATCGCAATAAATGTGACGCCCACTTTTCGCTGCCCTGCCCTGACCGAGAATCTCTGTTTCAGATGAGCATCTGCCTGGCTGTGATCTCTGCCTGCCTTGAGTTCGAATGAGGCGCTCTTCTGACGATCAATCAGAATCTCGAGCGTGTGGTTACCGTTCAGACCTTCAATCTTCTCGTTTCGATCCCGCGTCAGATGTACCTGGAATTCATAGACCCCATCAGTTGGAAAGTGGTGGTTGATCACCATTCCGCCACGTGTTCCCAATGGCAGTCCAGGAACATGGTCCTCCTGTGTCTCATCCGCCGGAGGCCGAAAGGTGACTCCGGACGGGCCAGCCGAATTTCCTGCGGCCAGACGCCCGATCTTCTGAGCAGCGGCCACATAACGATTTAGCAGGACGGGGGATAGTTCCCCCACTGTGATGTTGTCAAATCCGTGGCTGGGCTCATCCGCCGGAAGCATTGTGCGTGCATCGATCTGTACCCCGAGCAGGTCGCGGATGGCGTTCTGATATTCCGTCCTGTTGAGCCGCCGCAAACCAGTCGAAGGCCCCGGGTTCGGAGCATGATCTGCGTGTTGATCAAGGCGAGTGACCAGCGAAGACACAAGGGCGTCATACTGCGCTTCAGTTGGCCGATCCGAATCAATCGGCGGCATGTGTCGAGTCTTGAGCTTCCGAACCACCTTTTCCCAGGAGTCGGGTGCGTCAGCAATCTTCTTCTTCAACAATGTATTCAGATCCAGATTTGCTTCCGATGATCCGTCTGCATGACAATCCGCGCAAAACTGCTGCACGATGCCCTGCTGAAAAGCCGGCAGTAAATCGTCAGTGCTCTGATCAGCCGGGCAACGTGTTGCCAGTGTCAATAACAACAGCAACAGCCATCGGTGAGGTGTGACTCGGAGGTTGAATTTCATGACTCACTCCTGACATCCAGTCGGCATGGTAGTCAGGGAATTCGGAATTTTCAGGAACGCAGCAGACCGATGGTACCGCTGCTGTGTTCAGTCGGTCAATGTTTCAGCTGAATCGAAGTGGATTTGCTGGTCAGGCTCCAGGCAAGCCGCTCAAGGGAGAGATTTCTGCTCATTGCATGAGAGAATTACCTCGCCTATGCCAGCAGATCGGCGACCATTTCACCATTTTCGACCAGCGGCAGAGGGCGTCCCAGGCGGTCCGGGATGAGGCGGTGCGAATCGACACCCAGCAAATGATAGATTGTGTGCAGGACGTCATTGGGTGACACCGGATCGTCAACCACATGGGCAGCATCGCGGTCTGTCCTGCCAATCACGTGTCCTTTGCGGATCCCGGCGCCCGCAAACAAACAGCTGTAAGCGGACGACCAGTGGCCCCGACCATCGAGTGAATCGCCTCGTCGCTCTGCTTTTGGCGTACGGCCATGTTCCGTCAGGCACAGCAGCAGTGTGTCGTCCAGCATCCCTCGATCTTCAAGGTCCTGGTAGAGTGCGGAGTAGGCCTGATCAAATCCCGGACACAGTTCATCGCGAAGCCTCGGAGTCTGTTTTTCATGTGTGTCCCATGTGCCACACGATTGAGCAAACTCGTCCCAGAAGACGGACACGAGACGCGTCCCGGACTCCACAAGACGACGGGCCAGAAGAGTGGATTGTCCAAACAGATGATGCCCATATCGTTCTCGAAGTGCGGAAGGCTCCTTTGATACATCCAGAGCGTCGTGCAGACGCGGGGAAGCAATTACTGACATTGCCATCTGCCGAAATCGGTCGAGCGAACTTTCAGCCTGGGACTCATCAAGTCGGCGCCGCCCCGTATCGAGTTGAGTCAGCAGTGAGTCACGGTTTGAGACTCGGTTGATTGTCAGTCCGTCGGGAAGTCCCGTTCCATGGATCTCAAACCGACAGTCCGGTTTGATTCCCCCATAGGGGTCTCTGGGGCGATACGTATTCGGGTTGGTCGGTTCACCAACGAATTCGGCGACCACTGGATTGTATCGCTGACCAAGAAAGCCGCCGAAGAGTCCGGCCCGCTTGTGCGGTCCGGAGCGAGAGCTCTGGACCCATGGCAGATGCATGGTTGAGGGAATAGCCGGCTGTTCAGCATGCGGCTGGTCGACTTCCTGCAGATAATCCAGCACCGATCCAATGTATGGCCAGTGGCGATTGTCGTTGCGGTTGAGCTCCATCGGAATGTCGACATGCTTGATACCGGACAGTGCGTGGGCCACACCATGAATCGGGTACGGATGAGTCATCGAGCGGACGAGAGAAACGCGATCCATCATCTTTGCCAGGTGCGGCAGATGTTCGCAGATTTGAACTCCGCTGACGGACGTGGAAATTGGTGAAAATGGCCCGCGAATGTCCTGCGGTGCCCGGGGTTTGGGATCCAGTGTGTCGAGCTGGCTGACTCCGCCGTACAGAAACAGCAGGATGACATTCTTTGCAGTCCCAAATCCTGCCGGCCTGGGAGCTTTAATTTCTTCGGCTCTGAGCAGGTCCGACAGTCCCAGTCCGAGTACCGAGGCTCCGCCTGCCTGCACCATGTCACGACGCGAAACAGCATCGCAGGCGCGTCGATTCGAACCAAGGATTCGCAGCATCGAAGTTCTCCCTGTGGATTGAGACGAGTCCCGAATTGTAAACTGAACTGGCGACCAACGTGAATAGTCTTCGTGTTGAACGCTCCAGTTCTCAGGCGAGCGAGTGAACTGTCAGGGGATGGGGGTGGGGACAGGGCTCGCGTTCAGACGGCTTTCCCTCACGAGATGCCAGAGCTGACTGTTCCTCCGAATGCTGAATACAAACTGTAGAACATGAGAAGTCGTCCATCTCCGGCTGAGGGACATTTGCCGTCGACTTTGGGTATTCTCTGCAGTAACGGTTCGATACCCACAATTCAATGACCTCAACTGGAGTTTTTTATGAATCTGCGACGCACCCTTTTTGTCAACTGCCTCCTGCTGCTTTCGCCCCTCGCGAATGCCGAACTCAAGGTTGCCAACGTCTTCGGCGATAACATGGTGCTTCAGCAGCAGATGCCCATTCGTGTCTGGGGCTGGGCGGATGCAGGTGCGACTGTGGTGGTTAGTTTAGGTGACAACCGGGAAGCGTCTGCATCCTCCATCAAGGCGGGAGCAGACGGGAAGTGGTTCACTGAAATGCCGGCACGTAAGGCTGGAGGTCAGCCACTGGAACTGCAGGTGGTTAATGGCGACGAAAAGCTCGTCTTCAAAAACATCCTGATGGGAGAAGTCTGGATCTGTTCCGGACAGTCAAATATGGAATGGCGTGTGAAGCAGGCTGCGAATGCTGAGGATGAGATTGCAGCGGCAGATCACCCTGGAATTCGTTTCTTCGACGTACCAAAACACGTAAAGCAGGCTGAACCCCAGAAGGACGCTCAACAGGCAGATTGGCATGTCTGCTCGCCGGAGACGATTTCCGGCTTCAGCGCAGTGGGGTATTACTTCGGACGAGAGCTGAACACAAAGCTTGACGTTCCCATTGGTCTGGTCGGTACCAACTGGGGCGGTCAGCGGATTGAACCGTTTACTCCTCCCGTTGGGTTCGATCAGGTGCCGCAACTTGCAGACTATGTGAACGATCTGAAGCAGGGGAAGTACAAAGGCGGCGCGACTCAAATCTACAACGGCATGGTGGCCGGGCTCACTCCATTGAGTGTTCGCGGCGCGATCTGGTATCAGGGCGAGTCAAATGCAAATGACGGACTGCGTTACAACTACCTGAAGGAAGCACTGGTAAAGGGCTGGCGTTCAGCCTTTAAGAATGATGACCTCTCATTCTACTGGGTTCAGCTCGCAGACTTTGGACGCGGCCACACCGGCAAACCGGCTGGTGGCGGCTGGGGGCCTGTTCGCGAAGGGCAACGACGAGCGTTGCGAGTTCCGAATACCGGTATGGCCGTGATCATCGATATTGGCGCAGAGCGAGACATCCACCCTCGCAACAAGCAGGATGTCGGTTACAGACTTGCTCAATGGGCTCTTGCAAAGAACTACGGCAGGGATCTTGTTCCATCCGGTCCGCTTTACAAGTCGCACACGATTGACGGCAGCAAAGTGCGGATTTCCTTCGACTACGTGGGCAGCGGTCTGATGGCGGCCAACAAGGGAGGTCAGTTCTTTATGGATCCGGTTAAACCGACGCCAGACGCAACGATCAAAGAGTTTGCCGTACAGGATAAGGAAGGAAACTGGCACCGAGCGATGGCTGCGATTGACGGGGAAACTGTTGTCGTCTGGAGTGAAGACGTCGCCGAGCCCAGGAACGTTCGCTATGCCTACGACTCCAACCCCCGCATTAATCTCTATAACAAAGAGGGTCTTCCAGCCTCACCGTTTACGACCGTCGACTGAGTCTCAATAAACTGTATGGCTCTCTGCAAGGGCACGAATTCTTCGTGATTCGTGCCCTTTTTGATGGCTTGTACACTGGCTCCTGAGCGTTCCTGGACTACAACCGTATCGGCAGGTTGCGCGCGCACACCGGTCCTGAACGCAGCAAACTGAAATGTCTGTTCTGTGAGCTGGCAGATTTTTGTAATGTTCTGCCTACCGCGGTCGACGATAGTAGGACACTGAAACGACCTCCCCCTGGAGATGAAATGATGATGAGACGAGTGCTGTTCACCTTGGGCGCATTTTGCTTCTTTGGCTGCCTTGTGATTGCGGGTGAAGGAACGGCCGGCAACTCAAAATCAGTACTTTTGGGATCTCCTGAGCTGACAGCTGGGATTCCGGGCAAGGGACCTCTGACGACTGGACAGATCGTCAAGTGGCTCGACGATGAAGCCAATCACGTCAAATTGACCCCGGAATTGCCATTGGGGCTGTCAGGCGGCAGGTCTGCCGTGCCAGAAGGGAGTCCACTGACACGTGCCCGAATTGAGCTGGGACGCCAGCTCTACTTTGACCGCCGTTTGTCAGCTGACGCAACAGTAAGCTGTGCCGACTGTCATCACCCTGACGAAGGGTACGCGAGGCACACTCAGTTCGGTGTGGGCATTGACGGCCAGACAGGTGGTCGCAACTCACCAGTGAGTTACAACCGGATCCTCAGCAAGGCACAGTTCTGGGATGGCCGGGCTGGGTCGCTCGAAGAACAGGCGGTCGGGCCGATTGCCAATCCCATTGAGATGGGGAACACACATGAGGCTGCTGTGGCGACTCTGAAGAAGATTCCAGGCTACCGGTTGCAGTTCGACCGCATCTTCGATGACGGTGTGACGATCGATAATGTTGGAATCGCCATTGCCACCTTCGAACGAGCAATCGTGACCGGCCCTTCGCCGTACGACTACAATGAACCAATCCGTGCTGCCCGCAAAGCGCTGGGAGAAGA
>CAJWGB010000130.1 GCA_913031625.1 uncultured Planctomycetaceae bacterium
TGTTTTGATCAATCCTGATTTAGTTACTGGTCCAAACAATTGACCTTTCATTGTAAAAGTCAATGTATGTATCAATGCGCGTCTTTGTTGGTAGTCAGCTTCATAAGTATCTGATATTGTTACTGCTTCAAGTACAACTGGAATATCAATTGTCCAGTTCATATCTGGAATCAGAGTAGCTGTTATAGTGAACTCTGGTGTAAAGAATGGCATAATTTGTTCAATAATCTTGGTAGAATCTTCTGTGTATCTTGAGAAGATATTGAGTTCAAAGTTTATGTCATATGGTACAGGATTGTACATTGTCCTGTAGTTGTCTTTATTGTTTACATCATGCACAGCAACATTTCTTCTTACAGTATTCAACTTTCGTTCAGTTGCATACGACAAGCCTATCATTTCAAATGACATGCGAGGAAGAACAATTGCAGCTTCTCTATCTAAATCTGGATCTTGTTCAAGTCTTGCAATAGTTTTATCACGAGGTCCATAAGCTAAAGGTACTTTAATATCTTGTACACGATTACCATTGTTATCTGTTCTTGTTAATGTTATTTCATTGAACAATGTTCCAAAGATAATAACATACTTACGTAATGTAGAATGATAAAACTGATGGCCAAACATTAGAACCTACCACCCTCACTGAATGGATCAGTGACGGAGCCGCATGGGAAAAACACTGGGCATTTGTTCCGCCCCAACAAACCGCCATTCCTCCGGAAAACACGTGGTGCCGAAATCCAATCGACCAGTTCATTCTGGCCCGCCTGACCGCTCAAAAGCTGACACCGGCCAGGAGGGCTGATCGCCGCACACTTCTTCGTCGTGCCTCCTTAACTCTCACTGGCCTGCCACCCACTCCATCTGAGATCAGGAGTTTCCTCAACGACAATTCTCCCGGTGCATGGTCAACCGTCCTTAGCCGACTGCTCAATTCGCCCGCATACGGGGAACGCATGGCCATCGACTGGCTGGACGCCGCTCGCTACGCTGACACCAGCGGTTATCAGAATGACGGACCGCGGGACATGTGGCGATGGCGAGACTGGGTCATTGAAGCGTTCAATTCCAACATGCCGTTCGATCAGTTCACGCGAGAACAGCTGGCCGGAGACCTTCTGCCAAACCCAACACTCAACCAGCGAATCGCGACCGGATTCAACCGCAACCATCGCGGCAATGCAGAAGGAGGCATCATTGCCGAGGAGTATCAGGTCGAATACGTCGTTGACCGAGTCGATACAACGGCGACCGTCTGGCTGGGGCTGACAATGGGTTGCGCGCGGTGCCACGACCACAAATATGATCCGATTTCGCAGGAAGACTTCTATCGCACCTTTGCCTTCTTCAACAACATCCCGGAATACGGTCGGGCGATCAAAGAGGGCAATTCAGCGCCCTGGATTAAAGCACCGACGCCCGCCCAGGAAAATGAACTGAAGCGACTCAATTCGGCCCTCAAACGCGCCGACCAAAACGCCAAACGAGCCTCATCACGTGCAGCAGAGGCTCAACTGGACTGGGAGGAAACCGGTCAGCCGCCAATCTCCGACTCCTGGACGGTCGAACGTGACCTGACACTCAGGCTGACTCTGGACAAAGTCCCCGAGACCAACAAGGGGGCCGTATTGGCAGCTGGCCAGATCGGACAGGCACTGGACACAAACAGTAACGGCGATCTCGCGTTTGGCGACGAAGCGAATTTCAGTTACTTCGATCGTTTCAGCGTCTCCTGCTGGGTTTCGCCACGAGCTCTCGATGGAACGCTCGTTTCTCGCATGGTGCCCGTTCCCGAAGGGGCCGGCTGGTCCATCCACATGAAAGACGGACACATTCAGGCCAATCTGGTGAAGCGTTGGCTGGATGACAGTGTGCGAGTTGAGTCTCATTCGAAGCTTTCCACTCACCGATGGCAACACGTCACCATGACCTACGACGGAACTCGCAAAGCTTCCGGAATTCGGATCTACCTTGACGGACGTCCTCAAAAGCTCAGTGTCAACTACGACTTTATCAACCAGTCGTTTGCCACCGAGGAACCCCTGCGACTGGGACGAGGACACTCAGACTTTAATGGTCTCATTGACCACGTTCAGATTTATTCGCGAGTGCTGACACCTGCCGAAGTCTCAGTCCTTTCGGTCGCGGAACCCGTTCAGTCTATTCGCACTATGGCTCGCGAGGAACGGTCAGAATTTCAGAAACTGAAACTGACAACTGCCTGGCGGGATGCTGCTGCACCGGACCACCTGCAGCAAATCTTTCGCACCGCAGCGGCAGCTCGAACCGAACGTGATCAGTTCGAGCGCATGCTGCCCACAGTCATGGTGATGGAAGAAATGAAATCGCCAAGAACGACACATATCCTGAATCGTGGTCGCTACGACGTTCCAGGAAAATCGGTCACGGCGGGTACTCCCGGAGTCCTGCCGCCGATGAACCCAAAACTACCGAAGAATCGCCTGGGGTTTGCAGAGTGGCTATTGGATCCGGAGCATCCGTTAACCGCACGTGTGGCGGTCAATCGAATCTGGCAGATGCACTTTGGTCGGGGCCTCGTGCAGACTCCTGAGGACTTCGGTTCTCAGGGAACTGCTCCCTCTCATCCACAACTGCTCGACTGGCTCGCACTCGAACTGATCAATTCGGACTGGGACCTGCACCACATCCATCGCCTGATTCTGTCGAGTGCCACATGGCAACAACGTGCCGATTTTTCTGCCAGTGAAGCAGACCCAGACAATCAATGGTTCCACCGAGGACCAAGATTCCGGCTTCCTGCGGAGGTGGTCCGAGACCAGGCACTGTTCGTCTCGGGGCTGCTTACGCGTAAAGTAGGGGGCCAATCGGTTCGTCCGTATCAGCCCGCCGGGCTATGGAAGGAAATTGCCTCTACCACCGACTACAACCAGTCCCAGGGCCCGGATCTCTATCGCCGGAGTCTTTATACGTACTGGAAACGGACTGTCGCTCCGCCGTCGATGTTAACGCTGGACGCCACGGCCCGAGAAGCCTGTGTTGTTCGTCGGTCCCGGACGAACACTCCATTGCAGGCGCTTGCCCTGATGAACGACGACACGTTTGTCGAAGCTGCTCGCAGCCTTGCAGACAGGATTCTTTCCGCAGAAGAGACCCAATCGAATCGAATCTCACTGGCATGGGAGACTGTCCTCAGTCGCAAACCTGACCGATCAGAAGCGGGCATTTTCGAATCAACCCTTAAACGAGCGGCCACGTGGTTTGCCAAACACCCGAAAGACGCTGGCAAGCTTGTCTCCACAGGAGCTTCTTCACCATCATGGAAAGATCCTGAGGAACTTGCCGCATGGACGACGGCCATGAGCGTCCTGCTGAATCTGGATGAAACGATTACTCTTGAGTAACGTCACTGAACGATACTGAACCGGAATTGCACAGCTCCGCTGAGCCCACCCAAAACAGGCTGGAGTGAGGAGCGCAGTGACGAAGTCCGGCGGCTGCATTCGATCACGTCCTGAGGGATAGCGTGCTTGAGATGTTATATGCAGAACGCCAACATCGGAGTGTGAATTCGTCTGCGTTCCCGACTCTGGAGAGTCGGTCTGCGACCGGCTTCCCGCGCAATGATCAAAGTACGCATGTCGGCACGCACTGCGCTCGCTCCTGCCTACGATACGGACGGATCACCGCTTGCTGCCTGGTGAGTTTCGCTGACCTTCTTTGGTGCAAACCGTCCCAGGAGTGCAGGAAGAAAAATCAGATCAGCAAACAGGGCAGACGCGATTGTCAGCACGCCCATAATGGCGAAAATCCGGTGATCCCGCGAGTCACTGAAGATCACCGTCGAGAATCCAACGACCAGAACCGTGGTCGTCATAATCAGCGCGGTGCCGACGCCTGTGAACGCTCGTCGAATGGCATCGTCCTGGTCCGGGTTCTCTTCATACTCATCCAGATAGCGTGTCAGAAAGTGAATGGTGTCGTCGACCGCAATTCCGAGGCAGACGGTAAAGTTGCAGACCATCACAATCTCAAGGTTGTAACCAACGGCTGCGAGAAAGCCTCCAGTCAGAACAAGAGGAAACATATTGGGAATGATGGAGATTAATCCGATACGAACGGATCGGTAGACGAACGACAACACGATAAAGATAATTACCGATGCGGTGCCGAGACTTGCAGCAAGATCGACAACCACCTGGTAGAGGTTCCGCCATCGCCAGACTGCTGATCCATGCAATTCCGCCGCAAAATCAGGATGTTGCTCTTTCAGTTGCGCAATACGCTTTTCGACGCGTTCAAAGACGCTGCCATATCGTGCGATGCCAAGATCCTGGACGCGAAACGTGATCTCTGCACGCCTGTATTCGGGCGTAAAAAAAGCGCGTTTGAGCGGCGGCGGAAGCAATTCGATCATCGACATTCGTTCTTCCGGCGGACCGCTGCCGGGTTGTGCGTCGATGAGGTTTCGGATTGAAAGCGGATGCCCAATTAACTCCTCATCATTCAGGATTTCGTCAATCTTGCTGACAACAACAAGGATCTCCGGAGAGTCTTCTGCGACTTCTTTGCTCCACTCCAGTTCAACACGCGAAAACTCCAGACCTCCGAACGCCTTATCCATATGTTTGAGGGCAATGGTTGCTTCTGCACTCTCGGGAAGCCCGTCAGTTCTTCTCTGATCAGGAGTCAGGGTCAGGCATCCGGCCAGCAGCGCAACAGTGCTCAGCATGGCCATGATGCTCAGGAGTCCTCGCCGACGCAGCACCGCGTCGATAACGACCGTGATCCGACTAAGATGTCTGTCGATCAGACTGTTTTCCTGGCCGGCATGCAGATTCTTTCCGACCCACGAACTGCAGAGCAGCGGGATCACTGTCACCACAGAAACAAACGTCAGGCAGACTCCCACGACGCAGCAGCGTCCAAATTGATTCACCCATTCAGAATCGGCCAGCATCAGGGATCCGAACCCAATCGCAGTGGTGAGTGAAGTAAGAAAGCAGGCCATGCCCACCTGTTGAAGCCCCTTTTGAGCCGCTTCGCGTGAGGTCAGTCCGCCGGCGCGCAGCTTGCGGATCTGCACCATCAGGTGCACGCTGTCCGTGAGTCCAACGAGGCTGATCAGGACAGGCAGAATCACATCAATCAGTGGGTTATGCTGATAGTCAAAAAAACGAATAAAACCCAGTGTCCAGAAGACTCCGGCGGCTGGCGCAGCTGCCACAATGATGACGGCTCGCAATCCTCTGAACAGGACGACGGTCATGATCAGAATCATGCCGTAGCCAATCAGCTGATAACGCAGCTGATTGGACTCATGGCTCTCAATAGTGGCCAGAGCAGCGGGAACCTGGCCTGTGAGCTGGAAGCTCAAATCAGCTCCAGGAAACTCGGCTGCAGCAGCTTGCGCCGCTTCTTTCAAATCACTCGTGGCAGTTGCATCGTTAAAAACATAGTCATAGTCCAGTCGAACCATCAACAGCGTCGTCCGACCGTCAGAACTCAACAACTGCCCTCCCACAAGCGGATGAGCCATCGCCTTCCTGCGGGCGACCTCAAACCTTGCCTGCGAAGCTTCAGAATGTGGTAACAGAGGCTCCTGCAGGCCGAAGATATTCAGGACCGGAACACGGTCCATCCAGACAATCTCCCGTACGGAATCCAGCGACTCTACTCGTTCCACGACGCGGCGCATCGCCTTCGTCGTCTCGGGTCGAAAAAAGTCAGTCGACCTGACGACGATCACCACGCTGGCCTGAGAAAGACTAAACGGGCTGACATCGGGAAGCGGAGGCAAAGGGTCATTGCCTTCTGCTGTCACTTCCGGCCGAGTCGCAAATTGAATGTGCCGGGTTAATGCCTTTGGATCGAGGAGCCCCAGAGAAGCACCTGTTGTAATGAGGGCCACAACCGCAGCGACCATCCACCGCTGGTTCACTGTCCATGCAGCAATGCGGTCAAAAACGCGTTTTTTTCGTGGTGTAAATTCGGCCGACATAGGTCCAGGTCAGGAACTCGGGAGCGGGAAAGTTAGCGGATCCGCGTCACCAGGCAAGCAGCTTGCAGATGCTGCCAGTGTATTCACTGACCCGCAGCAAGTGCCGAAGGCTTAACATGTTCCTGCTATTTGATCTCTGGAATCCTGTTCGCCCCATAGAGCGGTCTGGGGGACAGACTCATTCAGTGTCAAAATGTGTCCATGCGCTGGTACCTCTTTGAAGACAGGACTGCAGGCCGACTGCACCCTCTTTCCCTCGCCCGCCCGGTCTTTGAGCTGGTCTGCGGTCGCGAGAGTCTGCGTCGCCGTGTGCAGCGCTGGTTCCCGGGGACCGAGTGGGGTGTATTCGTCCGGGATTATCTTCAGGATGTCTATGCCGAAGAGCATCCCGGAGCATCTGTCAACGACATCCGTACTCCGCAAACTCAGGCATCATTGTTTATCAACGGACAGTGGCTCCCCGAGCATCGAATTCCCTCCGATGGCGCCCAGCACGTCGCTGGTTTTGTCGATGGCACACTGGCGTGGGTCTGGGTACAGCCTGATGAAGCGGCCGCATTCGAAGTCGATGACCTCCCTCAGATGCTGGCGACAATTGCAAGATCGAAACACACAATCGACGCCGGTGGGCGCATCATTGATCGTCCGTGGGACCTCGTTGCCGCGAACGCTCAGCAGCTGATTGATGATTTTTCGGACGAGGGCGTATCACAGGCACCGCAACAGCCACACGTCCAGTGCCTTGGCGACCCACGAGACGTCTATGTTTCTCCGGAAGCCGCCATCGATCCGTACGTTGTTCTGGACACACGTCACGGCCCAATCTCCATCAGCAAAGGAGCCCACGTCCAGTCGTTTACCAGGATCGAGGGACCATGCCACATCGCTCGAGAGTCTCAGATCTTTCGAGCGCTCATTCATGGTGGCACAACCATTGGTCCGGTTTGCCGCGTCGGTGGAGAAGTGGAAGAGTCCATCCTTCAGGCCTTCGTCAATAAGTACCACGAGGGCTTTCTCGGTCACAGCTATGTCTGTCCCTGGGTGAATCTCGGGGCGATCAGTACAACTTCGGACCTCAAAAGCGATTACAGCACCGTCAGCGTTCCACTGGAAGGAACGCCTGTGGAAACCGGCCTGATCAAAGTTGGCTCATTTATCGGAGACCATTCAAAGACTGCCATCGACAGCATGTTCAATACCGGTTCCGCGGTTGGCGTAATGGCCATGGTGCTGCCAGGAGGAAGACTGCTTCCCCGTCACATCCCATCGTTCTGTAACATCAGCTTTGGTGAACTGGCAAGCGACTCGCCACTTGAAGTCAACCTGCAGACTGCTCGCATGGCGATGGCACGACGTGGTTGTGAGTTTACGCCGGCCGCAGAAGAGCTATTCCGATTCCTGCACCGCGCTACAGCACACGAACGCCAGCGAGCGATGGAACGTGCTACCGGACGTATCTCCATTCGCAGCGCTGCACCCCCCGCGTGATCGTGACTGACTGGAAACTGGTCGGCAGGTTTGCCCCGGTGTGATCTCCAGGTAGACTGACGTCAACAATTCGGACCTCACATGCCTGGAAGATTCATGCAGAAAGAAACCAAAGTGACCCGACGTACTGCCCTGTCTGCCGGCGTTGCTGCTGTCGGCTCCGCAACAGCTTTACTCTCCGCCTCAGAGTCGGAAAAGAACCTGCCGTGGATTGATGCTCACAGCCACATCTGGACACCGGATACCAGCGTGTTCAAACTGCGACCGGGTATGACAGCTGAAGACCTTGCTCCTCGCAGTTTCACGGCAGAAGAATTGATGGCGACGGCCAGACCTCACGGAGTTGGCCGCGTCGTTCTGATTCAGCACACACTGTTTCATGGCTTCGACAATTCCTACCTGATCGATGCGTGGGAGCAGCACCCGAACCTGTTTCGCGTGGTCGGAATGGTGGATGACCTCCGCTCAAACTGCGGACGTGCCATGAAGCAGCTGTTGAAACAGGGCGTGACCGGCTTTCGAATCACACCGCGAAAGGGCATTACCAACTGGCTGGAAACTGATGGCATGCAGGAGATGTGGAAGACGGCCGCTGAGACACGGCAGCCGATGTGCTGCCTGATCAATCCACATGACCTGCCGGGTGTCGACAAAGCCTGCCGAAAGAACCCGGACACTCCGGTTGTCATTGACCACTTCGCACGAATCGGGATTGATGGTACCGTTCATGGAGAAGACCTGAAGCGTCTTGTTGAGCTGGCAAAACACAAGCACGTCAAAGTGAAGATTTCAGCCTACTACGCTCTTGGGAAAAAGCAGCCTCCGCATCTGGAACTGGTCCCCATGATTCGGCGACTCTTCGACGCCTACGGCCCGGACCGCCTGATGTGGGCCAGCGACTGTCCGTACCAACTGGACGGAGACAACAACTACGGCGCATCAATCAGACTGATCAAAGACACGATCGATTTTGCAACAAAAGAGGATCGTCAGAAGCTGTTGTGTGACACTGCGGAATCAACGTTCTTTTTTGTTTAGAACCCTCCATCGGAAACCTGTGACTCCGGGGACAACCGTATTTGACGGTCTCCACTTGCCCAATCTTAAGCGTGCCAGCCAGAATTCACTGCTCGCTTGCTGGCAGAATCCACGACGCTCATAATCTCCGCAGACTTGATTTCCAGCCTTGGAAGACAGGCCCTCCGAAAACCGATCTGAGTTGCTCCACCGGACCACCCTGCCGCCTCTACAAACCGCAGCATCGGTTTAAGAACTGGCCCCAGATTCAGACAATAGACATAAGGATTTCACTGTGGCAAAGAAGCGGGCGTCCAAAAAAAAGGCTGCCCCCGCATCCGAACCTGCAGCTCCTGAAGTGCCCGCTCAGGCAGTACCTCAGGCCGGTATGCCGGGAATGCCCGGCATGATGCCTCAGGCAGCCATGGGAGGTGCCAATCCCATGATGCAGATGATGCAGATGATGCAGATGATGGCTGCCGGCGGGACAGGGATGCCCATGATGGATCCCGCTGCGGTACCGTTCGCTGGCGCCCAGCCCGTGCAGGACGACGACGCCGGCCTGGATGAAGACTTCATTCGCCCAGCGTTACTGGACAACCTCGTGAAGTCGCAGGAATCAGTCCCGATGGGATGTGCACTTGATGTTTTGTGCCTGAACGAAGATGGCACCAAATCCCTTGGAGGAATTCCACGTGGGTGCACGATCGCCTTTGCTGGGCCTCCCGGAAAAGGCAAAACCCGAAGTGCTCTGGCTGGACTCTGTCAGGTAGCCGCCTCCGGTGAGAAGGTGGCGTTTGTCGTCGCGGAAGAGGGCTTCCACGATCCGGATGGCAATGGGCGTGATGACCTCTGCTCTCGCATGGTCAAAATTGGCATGGCAGCAACCGGCCTGAACGAAAAGAAGTTCACCAGCGAGGTACTCGAAAACATCTATGTACTCGAGAGCCAGTACCACAAAGGTAACAACTGGGACGACTTTGTCTCGAAGTATCGATACCTGGTCGAGCAGGAAGATATCTCCTTCGTGGTGATCGACTCACTGAATATGCTGGACCCAAGCCGCAATCGAACGGCGGACAACCTGTCGGCACTAAAGACCTATAACCACGAACAGGGCATTACCTGCCTGTGTATCGGTCAGATTCGAGATACGGGGTCTCCGGTCGGAGGAGAAGCGTTACAACACACCGCAGACGTCGTGTTCCTGATTGAAGAGATGTCACTGGGCTCCAAAGAGATTGCGGAACTGTGGGGGGGCAAGTACCGGGACAAGATTGACGTTCTGCGTTCGGTCAAGAGTGTGACAACCCCCACTTTCCCACATCCGGTCCGGATTGGACGTGCTGAAGATACAGGGGCGATGGTTGTGCACGAGGCTCAGCCCGAGATGTACGCGGTCCTTGAGTCCTAGTCCAAATACCTTCGAGTTATGTCGCAGGCATGGCAAATCAGAGTTTCATCTGTCCTCATGCAGGCTGATTGTGCAGAATGACTGGATCAGACACGCAGCCATGTATGCCTTATGAAGCTCATTGAACTCAACTGGAATCCGACGTCCCGTCAACTGCGACAGTTTGGCGGCGTCAGCGTGGTTGCGCTCCCGTTGATCACATGGGTGTGGGGAGGCAGCATTGACCTGATCCTGACGATGCTGGGAATTGGCGGCCTCCTGGCAGGAATCGGCCTGCTGGTTCCCTCCATGCTTCGCCCCGTCTTTGTGGCAGTCAGTGTCATCGGCGCACCAATTGGAATGGTGATCGGTGAGCTCACGATGCTGCTGATTTTTTTTGGCGTGTTTGTCCCTCTTGGATTGTTCTTTCGCCTCATTCGGCGGGATGCGCTGCAGCTGAAGATTGACCGCGACTGCGATTCTTACTGGCAGCCCAAACGCGGACCCAGCAGTGTGGCCAGCTACTATCGACAGTCACGCTAGATGACCAGGCCGGACCAGGCGAACGGAACTCTGGCAACTGCCGTCTTCATCCCATCGACGAATCCGAGTCAGTTGGCATTCCGTCTGATCTGACACAGGCTCGCAGCGCGAGCAAGGGAATCGTGCTCATATAGCCGGGCTTAGCGCTAGACCAACTCTCGAATCGGCGTTGGGTCGCTGACCAGATGCGTAGGTCGTCCCTGCGGCGTGTAAAGTACTTTGGCAGGGTTGATGCCCAGTTTGTGATAGACGGTCGAGACAAAGTTCTCCGGCGAGAGGACTCGGTCGACGGCGCTGTAACCTTTGCGGTCGGTCGCACCGATCACAGTTCCGCCCGGTGTGCCTCCGCCAGCCATCAGTACGGACATCGCGTTCGCCCAATGATCGCGGCCTGGAGTCGTCTGTCCGGAGAGCGTGGAAATCTTGGGAGTTCGACCGAACTCGCCCAACGCCAACACCAGCGTATCTTCCAGCATCCCACGTTCTTTGAGGTCCTGGATCAGTGCCCAGACCGAGTTATCCCATTTCGGCAGACGTGTCTTGAGAGTACCGAAGATATTACTGTGGTGATCCCAGCCTCCGTCATAGACGGTCACAAAAGGAACGCCCCCTTCGACGAGTCGCCGAGCCAGCAGACACCGCTGTCCGAAACTGTCGCGCCCGTATCGGTTGCGCATTTCTTCGGACTCCTGACTGATATCGAAAGCAGCCTGAGCATGTGCAGACGTCACAAGGTTATAGCCCTGCTGATAGTACTCATCAAATGCCGCAACCGGATCTGCCGCTGCTTCGTCATTGAGGCGAACCATGCGATCAATCTTAGCCCTAAGGTCCGTTCGCGTGTTGAATCGTGTTTCCGCGAGTGCCCGTGGCAGCGCAACATCACGGACTTTGAAGTTGCTTCGATTCGGGTCGTCAGCGACCACGAAGGGCGCGTATCGTGCCCCGAGAAAGTTAGGGCCACCAGACCGTGACATCTGAGGCATACTGAAGTACGGCGGCAGCCCGTTGTCTTTTCCCAGTTCTTTCGCTGCCACACTTCCCATGCTGGGATGGAAGCTGACAAAAGCACCACAGCCCACCGGAATCCGTGGCGGAGCTCCTGTCATCATATAGTGGTTGCCGGCACCGTGATTTCCCTGATTATGTCGAATCGATCGAATAATCGAGAAGTCATCAAGAGAAGCCGCCAGCTTCTTCATGTGCTCCGAAAACAGAACTCCGGGAACACTCGTTTTCGTGTGCTTGAACTCTCCACGAAACTCAGCAGGTGCATCCGGTTTGGGGTCAAATGTTTCAAAGTGAGTTGGCCCACCATCCATCCAGATCAGAATGCAGCGTTTCGCGGTTGCTTTCGGGTTTGCTCCCTCTTTCTCCGATTCACCACGTGCCCGCAGACCGTTGACCAGTCCGGTTCCGATCAATCCTCCCAAACCGAATTGAAGACAATCTCGTCGGGTCGAACCCTCACAGTTTCGTGATCGAGCCATGGCAGTGTCCTTCGCAGGAATGCTCAGAGGAGCAAAAGGAGAGAATGGGGGTGGGAATGAGGCGGAGAGCCTGATCCTCAGTTTAACCCATCGACAGCCGCACCGCCACATTTTGACGCTTTTTGCTGGTCACGGGCGCAGGTGAGATTCCCTGCTAAGTTGAGCTGAATCAGCACCTGAGGCGGCTAATTACAGTTCTGGCTGCTCATCAGAACCACTGGATGTGCCCGAATAGCTCACAAACTCCGACACCGTGTACTTCCTGTCGCCGCCAAGATTGAGCACGACGGAGACCATGACTTTTCTGATCTGTCCAGCCAAATGACCGGCGTCTGCCGCGAGGTCCACATGATAACCCGTACTAACGAGGCCTCGGGCCCACAACTCTCTGGTGTCGGTCATGGAATACTCCTGCGAAGCAATTCTTCGTACGGCGTTGTCCGTGTCGATGACGGAGAGTGTCACCGTCAGCTCGCCGGCAACTTTGACAACCTCCTTCTGGTCGTCCAGCGGCTGAAGCACAAGATGAGTGACAAGTCGGTTGCCTTCGAGCTTTGAACTGCTGGTCAGTGCGTGAAGCTGTACATCTGTCACACTGCCCCATGCAGCCTGCGTTTCTGCGGAAAATCCAACAGTCCTGCTGGTGGCGGAATTCTGTTGTTCCCGGCGTGCCTGCAGTTCCTGATCCTGATCCTTCAATTCGGCCTGAAGCGTTTCAACGCGCCCGTTGAGTCTCCTGATTTCAGCATCGCGCATGCGAAGCTGGCTCTGCAGGGCCGCCTCTTCATCGTGAAGGCTGCACCCGGTCAAAATCAGCAGGCAGATGTACGGCAGGAGTCGCAAACACACGGGATCAATAGCTGGCACACGGAACAGAGACAGGAAGGAGTTCAGCAGAGAATTCGACTCAGGCCCGGGCCGACTCCACGACATAGGGGAAACTGTGAAGATAGATCACCAGGGATTTGGCGCAAACCTCAGTTTCACGGAGCGGATGCTTGTGAATACCACTCCATTTGCTCACCATGCCTCGCTCTGCCGGTATGCGCGTGCGTTCAGACAGGGCGGGCCAATAATCGACTGAAATCTGCTATGAGACAATTAGTTTGCACGTTGTTGGCCATTTTGGTTTCAGGACCGGCAGGATTTGCCGCTGATCGACCAAATATTCTGTGGCTGAGCTGCGAAGACATCAGTCCGCATCTGGGGTGTTATGGCTATACAAATGCCGTGACTCCTCACCTGGACGCTCTTGCGGATGAAGCCGCACTGTTTAAGCATGCCTACACGACCGCGGGAGTCTGCGCCCCCTGTCGGTCTGCGATCATTACTGGTATGTATCAGACATCGATTGGGACTCAGCACATGCGCTGCACGGCGAGTCTGCCGGAGCACATTCAGCCCTTCACATTCTGGCTGCGGGAAGCAGGCTACTACTGCACAAACAACAGCAAGCAGGACTACCAGTTTAAGACGCCGAGCGGAACATGGGATGAGTCCTCTGGAAAAGCGCACTGGAAGAAACGCACCAACAAGGACCAACCGTTTTTCTCGGTCTTTAATTACGGAGGGTGCCACGAGTCAGGCATCGCGAGCGACTCCAAATATGAGTCCGTCGTAAAGGGACAGGACAGGCACGATCGCCAAAAGTGTGCCACGACCCTGCCACCTTACTACCCGCGAACCGAAACCACTCTGGAGGATTGGGGCCGGTACTACGACGTGGTAACAGCGATGGACAAGTGGGTTGCCGGTCACCTGAAAGCTCTCAGCGATGCAGGACTGGAAGAAGACACAATTGTCTTATTCTGGTCTGATCACGGTGTCGGACTGCCTCGGGCCAAGCGTTGGCTGTACGAAAGCGGAACGCATGTGCCGCTGATTATTCGAGTGCCGGAAAAGTGGCAGAAACACGCAGGGCCCGGATTCGAACCAGGGACTCGTGCAGATCGCATGGTGAGCATGATCGACCTGGGCCCGTCAATGCTGAGCCTTGCGGGCATCCGAACTCCAGGCCACATGCAGGGACGAGCCTTTGCCGGGCCTCATGCCGCAACACCTCGCAAATACATCTTTGGAGCCCGAGACCGCATGGATGAGCGATACGACATCATCCGCATGGTCCGCGGCGAAAAGTATCGTTATGTGCGAAACTACGAACCATGGAAGACCTGGTATCAGTACATGAACACGCCTGAAAAGGGCCGTACGATGAAGGCCATTCGCAAGGTCGCGAAACTGCCTGCAAAAGAACAGCCTCCGAAGGTTGTGCAGTTTCTTCAGCCTCGAAAACCCGTAGAAGAACTTTACGATGTCGAGGCTGATCCACACGAACTCAACAACCTTGCAGCGGACCCGGAATTTGCAGACAAACTCAAAGAGCTCAGGGAGCAACACCTCAATTGGGTCACCGAAACACGGGACCTGGGGCTGATACCGGAAGCTGAACTGCATCGACTCCGAACGGATGTCGGCAGCGAGTGGGCGATCCTGAACCTGGGCGACAAAGTCGACGAGCGGATGGAGCTCATTCGTGATGTTGCCGTGCTTGCCGGGGGCACCGATCCACAGGCACTCAATCCCCTGTCCGAGTGGCTGACACACGAAGATTCCGTCATTCGCTATTGGGCCGCGATTGGAATCAGCAACCGAGGCCATCTCCTGGAAGCCTTTCAGGTGCGTCTCCAGACGCTGATTGGCCTGCTTTCTGATGAGTCAGAAAGTGTTCGTGTGGCCGCATCACGTGCGCTCGCAGCTTTGGGGCAGACAGAAATCGCACTGAATCTGCTTGGGGAGACTCTCGACGATGGCTCTCAGTGGGCCCGGTTGCACGCAGCGATTGTGCTCGACGAAATGGGTTCGAACGCGAAACCCGCCCTTGAAGTCATGAAACGCAACAAGGACTATCGCGACGGCTTTGTCGCGAAGGGGAAATACACCGTGAGGGTGCTGAATAAGGCCCTAAACGAACTGGAAGGGACACAGAATACGGTTCCCTAAAACCGTATTCTCCGTTCCTCCCCCGTCGCCAGGCTTCAGAGACGCACTCGAAGAATCCGGTTGTGGGACGTGTCCATCACATACAGCCATTGTCCGTACACACAGACGCCGTGCGGATTCAGCAGACGAATCTGCTTGTGACCAATGCCTCGTCCCAGAACGGTAGATACCGTTTGGGATACGGGATCATACTTTCGAATGGCTCCGTTCTGGTCGTCGGCAATATAGACGTTATCTCTGCTATCAACGCAGATGTGCTTGGGAGAGCCAAACTGTGCCTGCAGAGCCGGACCATCAGCAAATCCCCGCTTTCCAGTCCCTGCGACAGTCTTGATGGTCCCGTCAGTGCGAACAACCCGGAGCGCATTTCCACCACGCTCAAGGATATACACCTGTCCTTTTGAATCAGCCGCCACAGCACGTGGATCAACAAGAGGTGCCTCCGTAGCCCTCGCGCCATCTGCAGGAACGCCTTTCTCTCCGTTTCCTGCGACCGTCGTAACGATCCCGGACGTGACATCCACTGCTCGAATCCGCCGGTTCTTCAGGTCGGCAATATGCAGTGCGGAACTGTCCGCGTTCAGAGTGATGCACATCACAAAGTTGAACGATGCGTCTCGGCGTCTTCGGCCGTCACCCGCAAAGGCCGCCTTGCCGTTTCCGGCCCATGTCGAAACGAGGCCCGTTCGGGCATCAATTCTGCGAACACAGTGATTCCAGGTGTCACCGATCAACAGGTCGCCGTTGGGGGTGATCGCACAGTTGTGCATCCCGTTATATGTTGCTTTGGTCGCCGGTTGTCCATCTCCTTCATAGGACCTGGAACCATCACCAGAGATCTGCGACAGCTCGTGCTTCCTGCTGAGCTCAAAGACGCGTCCCCCCTCCAGTTCAACAACAAACCCGATTCCCTTCGAGTTGAACGCAATCCCAAAGGGGCGTTTGAGTGGACTTTTCTTTGTGTCCCATGAACCGCCTTCTTCTGTGCGCAGCTCACCGACAACAAATTCCACTCGTTCTTCTGCGGTACCGCCGACAGTTGTCAGAAGGAGAACAGTGAACAATTGCAATGCGCGGAACACAGGTCTCATCATTTAGTCTCGCAGTATGGGAATCCGGAATTGGCATCACGATATTTGTCGTTCAGCCTTTGCTCCGTTAAGGATTTCGCGAAGCCGAATCAGCTCTTCCTGATACTGTTCCGGGTTCTCGATGGACTCGTCGACAGTCTTAAACCGCTTCATCAAGGCGGCTCCGCAGGCGTAAAAGGTGCCTGGTCAGCTTACCAATGCAGAATGAATTCTCCAGTAGCGGAGATTTCCTGAGCAGGATTCGCCGCTAAACTGCCTGTATGAAACACATGCTTCTTCTCTGTCTGGCAGCGTCTGCGTTCACAGGGTGTGGACAAACAAAACCAGACTCAAATACTGATTCATCAGGCGATCTGTCGGGGCCACCGAAAATCGTCGTCTCCACCTGGGTTCTGAAAGAGCTGACGGAAGGCCTGGTAGCAGGTGGGGCTGAGGTCGTTTGCCTGGAAACTTCGTTGAAAGCCCAACGACTGAGTGATTCACAGATTTCGGAGCTGCAATCGGCCGACCTGACCATCGTGAATGGTGCAGGCATGGAACCATGGCTGCAGACGGTTTCGCTCCCGCGTTCCAGACTGCTCGATTCGACCGCATCCAGCAGTGCAGAATTACTGCAAGCCGATGGAAGTATCACTCACCAGCACGGACCGAACGGACCGAAAGACCCGGCCGGTCTCATTCACTCCACCTGGCTGTCTCCTCGCATGCTGCTGCGTCAATGCGAAACGATCAAGAAACGCCTTAGCACAATGGATATCGATGGGACTCGGGTCAGCGAAGGCCATGCGGCCAATGAATTGCGCATCAGTCAGCTCACCGCGAAAATCGAAGCTCTCCAACGTGTATCTCTGACTGTGCTGACGTCCAGCACAGAAACTGGCTGGCTGATTCACGAGCTAAAATGGAAACAGCGAGTCATCGGGGTCGATTACATGGACTTCACTGAAGCGAGTGCGGCAGAACAAAAGCTGCAACCTTACATGCAGGCGCGTCTGGTTCTGACAACCGATTTGGAAGCAGAAGCAACCATCGGCGGACTGTCCGCAGTGCAGATCGATCTTTGCCTGGACTCAAAGAAGAACGTGTCGCTGTTTGATCGCCTTGAAGGCAACCTAACACGACTCGAAGAAGCAGTTGGTGTATTGTCTGGTGAGCCCAGCAGATCGTCGGAGACCTCAGAATGAAATACATCGTTCAGTTTTTGAGTGTGATGTTTGTGACGGCGTCGGTAACCGCCGATCCAAAGTT
>CAJWGB010000131.1 GCA_913031625.1 uncultured Planctomycetaceae bacterium
AGAAGGTCATTGATGGACCTCGGATCCTGCATCTGCGAACAGTCCTTGACCGGGTGGTTGTCAGTGACCCAATGCGTGATTACGCCTGCCGGCTCGTGTTATCCACACATCCCGGGACTGAGTTTGCTTCGGAACAGGCAAGGCAGTTTCTGCGTTGGGGGGCATCACCTCGAGCCGCTCAGGCCCTGATTCGGGCTGCTCGCGTTCGTGCACTGAGTCAGGGGCGTCCGCACGTTGCATTCGAAGATATTCGCTACTTTGCTCCGGAGGTTCTGCAGCACCGTGCTCTGCTGAATTACGACGGCCAGGCTGAGAATATCGATGTTGCTGATCTGATCGCTGACTGTGTCACTCACGTGCCAACAGAAGCCTGAGATTCGGATGGAAGGCAGGATACGTGAGTACCAGCGGCAAGACACAGCTAACTTCTCTGTTCGACAACAGGCTCTTGAGTCGTGTTGAAAGAATGCGACTGCAGCCAATTCGTCGACTGACCAACCGGAGCCAGGGGGAGCACCTTGCCGGTAAGGGAGGCAGCAGCACTGACTTCGCGGACTACCGCGACTACGCTGCAGGCGACGACATGCGATACGTCGACTGGAACATTTTTGCTCGTCTGCGACGTCCGTATATCAAACAGTTCTTACATGAAGAAGAACTGCATGTTGCGATTATGATCGATGCCTCGTCATCGATGTTGTTTGAAGAAAAGCTGCTGAGAGCGCGGCAGCTCGCGGCCGCTTTTTCCATCATGGGACTCCTGAATGCCGAACGCGTCAGCATTTACGCCATGCACCAGCAGGAAGGTCAGCCTTCGCTGATTTCTCCCGGAACCGGGCGTTCAAAGATCAGAGAAGTGCTGACGTTTCTTGAGTCCATCGAAGGCGGCGGGAATGTTCCGGTCGAAGACGCCATTGAACAAATGCTCAGATTTCATCGCGGTCGAGGCATTGCCATCCTGTTGTCAGATTTCCTCACGTTTTCCGATCTCGGCCGCTGTATGAATCTTCTGTTCAGCAGCGGGCTGGAGATTTGGGGCCTGCAGATTCTCGGCGAATCCGAATACGCTCCTGATCTGCAGGGTGACCTCCGATTTGTGGACAGCGAAACCGGGCAGACACTCGATATCACAAACGCCAGTGAACTGCTGAACCTCTATCACGGCCAGCGTGAGTATCAGACGGAGATTCTGCATCAGCAGTGTCGTCGTCGAAGCGGACGCTTTGTTTCGACGCTCTCAAACACGCCTCTGGAATCAGTTCTTTATGACACCCTTTGTCGACAGGGGTGGATTCTGAAATGAGCTGGCCCAGTTTTTCATTTCCAATGGGAGCATGGTTTTTCGCGGTTTTGATTCCCGTGATTATCATGTACTTCCTGAAACTTAAACGCCCGCGAGTAGAGATTTCTTCGCTGGCCCTCTGGCAGGCAGTCATTAATGACCAGCGCGTGAACTCGCCGTTTCAGCGGTTTCGCCGGAATCTGTTGTTGCTGCTGCAGCTCATTCTGTTGATTCTGATCATTCTTGCATTGATGCAGCCATTCCTGTCTGCCGGTCCGGAAACAGCAGAGTATCTGCCAATCCTGATCGACTGTTCGGCCAGTATGTCGGCCCGGGGCGATACCGACGACACGACTCGACTGGACCTGGCGAAAGAGAAAGCGCGGGCGTTAATCGAGAACCTCAGGGGCCAGGGGAGAATTGCTCTGTTTTCGTTTGATACAACGGGGCGTCGATTGACGGAGTTTACGGACGATCAAAGTCGGCTGCTGCGGGCACTCGATAAGATCAAGCCGAGTCATCGTCCAGGCAGCCTTGATGAAGTTCTGCGAATGGCAGATGCATACTCAAGGTCAGCACCCATTGAGCGTGTGGTGGTCATTACAGACGGCAATCTTAAGGAGTCTGTCGACTTTGAACTTCCGTTCGAACTTTCGCTGCAGCCAGTGGCAGCGGGCGGCGTCAACGTGGGTATTACTGAGATGAATGCCCGCCGCAGCGATCGTGAGTCGTGGGAAGTGTTTGTGCGGGTCAGTGGAAGTGTGGGGGAAGTTGGCGACGCAGAGCTGACTCTTACGATGGACGATCGAGTTGTGGGACGCGAACAGGTATCAGTCAGCCCGGACGAACCGACTGAACGACTTGTCTTTACGGTGGACACTCCCAATACAGCGCTGCTGCAAGCCAAACTGACATTTCCAGGCTCCAAAGATTCGCTCGATATCGATAATTCAGTGTGGTTGTCGCTGCCTCAGCCTCGATCGTTGAAGGTACGCACTTCGCCGGATCTCTACTCCTGGCAGCACGCATTCAATGTCCTTGAGGGGATTGAACTGGATGCCGCTGAGTCACCGCAGGTCCCGGAATATGATCTGATTGTTTCTGATTCTATGGATCTGGCGGGTATCGATGCTCCCATCCTTGTGTATGTCGGTTTGGTTCCGGATGAGATATCTGACCTTGTGTCTGTTGCGGAAACGGAACCTGGTGAAGAGCCAACAGAGGTCGTGGTCTGGGAAGCGACAAGTCCATTGTTACAGCACGTGAAGCTGCGCCAGGTCCAGATCGCTGAGAAGGCGCGGTATGTCAGCGGTGCGGATGAAGCGAAGCTGGAAGATCGCGGCTATGAGGTACTTGTCCACGGCGCGAATGGCCCGCTGCTTCTGCAGAAACGTCAGGGGCTGCGAACGGAATACTTCTTCCTGTTTCACACCGATCGCTCGACCTTGCCATATCGGCTGGCATTTCCAATCCTCGTTTCCAATGCCACTCAGGCTGCTTTGAAGCAGGCATCTCTTTCGGAGGTGTCAGCAATTCCAACTGGTGTACTTCCGCCCATTGCGGTGGAACCCGAACGGTCATTTACAGTGTCTCGTCCGGATGGGGATATCCAGACGCTGCAGTCAACACCCTCTGGCATGCTGTCGGGGATAAGTGCGGATGTGGTTGGGAAGTATGAGATCGAAGATAGTGGCGATCTTGTGGCAACACTGGGAACAGGTACCCTGAATTCGATGGAGACTTCACTCAGGTCTGTGGACGACTTCAAGTTCAATGATCTGAGCGTCGAAGTCGAGGAATCGGAGTTGGTCGAGGGTGATCAGCGATTCTGGCGGATCCTTGCGTTTCTCGCGTTTGCCTTTCTGCTGATCGAGTGGTGGTATTTCCAGCGTGACAAGTCGGGGGCCGTGGCGTGAGTCAACGGACGTGGCTTCTGTGCACTGCCGTACTGCTGTTGTTTGCAGAGTCTTCGACTGCCCAGATTAATACCGACCCGCGTTTGCGGTTGAGATCACTGACAACAGGCGGCCGGTCGGGGGCGCCGATCTCTGTCGAAGTCAAACTGGAATACAATCGGCCTCAGGTGCTGGAGGGCGACCTGATTCTTGAGATCTACGACAGTGAGGTTGTCGACGAACAGCTTCTTGGGACGGTTACGTGGGAAGCGATAGTCCTCTACAACCAGGACTACATCTTTCGAACGTCCCTGCCGCCCCTGCGACATTCATTTCGGGGGCAGTACCAGATTGTGGCGTGGTTTCAGACTGCAGACCGTCGGATCTCTCTTTCGCCTGACGAGAAGGATGTCCGAGGACCGCACGAAATACTGACATCGTCAATGGTTCGGTCGTTTGCGGTTGCCAATATCACAGCGCACCCTCGCGTCAGTCGCAAACTCCCCCCCGTTGATGCCCTCAATCGCTCGCTGGAATTTGAAAAGGAGGGGATTCCGATTTACCACAGTCGCTGGGAGCCGGACAGTTGGCCGGAAAATCCATTGCGACACTGCAGTTATGACATCGTCACGACCACAGGTGCGTCTCTTAGCCGGCTCAATGAGAAGCAGTTAACCGGGATTAGTGATTGGATTGCGGCAGGAGGCACATTTATTCTCACTCCTGATGCCACGGAACTGAATGAGATTCATCGCCGATTCCTGATGCGAATCTTTCGTGACTCCACGCCCCCGCTTTTGATTCCGTTTTCGGGTGACATTTCTGACGCACTTGTCGCTGAAGCTGAGCAGCAGCCGGTTCTTGGACGCTACGAACTTGGACGTACGGCACTCGTGCAGCAGGGGGATCTTAAGCAGACACTCACCGGGGCTGAATTGGCTCGATTCAGGAATCACGTCTGGAAACTCCGTGAGAACTGGGGTCAGCGAGGCACAGATAATGGCACGAGTCTGTTTGACGATTATGGCAGGCGCGGACCAGCCATTTATTCGAAGTACCGCAACCTGTGGTGGAATAACCTCTATCCGGGAGATATTTCCACTCAGCCTCGCAGGTCAGGTTTCTCCCGTGTTTGTAGTGACGTGTTAATGCCAACCGACGTGCAGACAGTTCCCGGATCAGTCGTCGCGCTGCTGCTGGCCTCTTATGTGCTGCTTGTTGGGCCTGTGGACTACTTTGTGTTGGGGTTGATTGGCAGGCGAAAGTGGACGTGGTTTCTGTTTCCTGCCTTTACTGCGATCTACACCTACGCGGCAATTGAGATTTCGCACGATTATCTTGCCAGTGAATCAAACGGCAAGACTCTGACAGTTGTGGATATCGGAGCGGAAGGGCAGGAACTTCGTCAGTCACGATTAAAACTGTTCTTCATGGGAGCGGACGTGCCTGTGGAGCAGGAAGAGATTAAGTGTCTGACAGTTCCCGTTCATGACGCTGATACGGAGCCAGTTATTCATCTGAGTGGACGTTTTCCGCAGTCGTACCAATCCAGACAGAATGCACGGCAGTGGCAGCCGTTACTCAGGCGGATGATGTCCATCGGTCCGTCTGGTACCGATCTGCCGGCGTTGCCCTGGAAGCAGTTGAATGACGGTACCGCACGACAGGCTGACTTTGTTGAAGCTCTGAAGGAGATTCACACAGATCGCAATAACGTGTCTATGTTTGTGGTTGGCATTGATGAGATGCACTCAATCTGGGACTCGCAACTGAGCACGGAGTTTGAGCCGGATTACGAACAACAGATCACTGATCCGGCCAGTCTTGCGGCCGCCGCCGAAACTGACTGGCAGACTGTTGCTGCAATGTCCGTGCATAACTGGGGCCAGGGGTTTATGGCGGTCGCAGAGCAGGTGGCTCCTCAGGGATCCGCCTCGTGCGAAGACCTCTTTCTGCTGGGGCCCGACGACGAATCAAAGAACTTTGTCCTGATGGTGATCGTTGAGGAGAAAGATACAGTCAGCGTATACAGGCGGAAAATTGACGCCAAGGGGCTGGCAGTTTTCAGTGGCGGAGTGATTCCATGAGCAGCCCTGCAGTGAGCATTGAGGATCTGCGTGTCAGTTATGGCACTTTTGAAGCTGTGCGCGGAGTCTCATTCGAGATTCCGCGTGGTGAAGTATTTGGGTTTATCGGCCCGAACGGGGCCGGCAAATCGACGACGATTCGAGTGCTGGCGACGTTACAGGGAAAGTTCCTGGGGAACGCGACCGTCTGTGGAATCGACGTGCGGAAGGATCCACAGAAAGTCAGAGAGTCCATTGGCTACATGCCCGACTTTTTCGGGGTTTACGAAGATCTGACTGCTCTTGAGTATCTGCATTTCTTTGCGGCGGCCTACAAACTCCCTGTGGCTTCTCGTCGATCTGTGATTGACGATGTTCTCAGTCTGACTGAGATGACCCACAAGGCAAACGCGTCTGTTGACGGGCTGTCACGAGGGATGAAGCAGCGACTGGCTCTTGCTCGCGTGCTGTTGCATGATCCGGATCTGCTGTTGCTGGATGAGCCAGCAAGCGGTCTTGACCCGCGTGCTCGAATCGAAGTTCGCGAGTTGCTCAAGGCCCTGCAGGATATGGGGAAAACGATTCTGATCAGCAGCCACATCCTGCATGAACTGAGTCAGCTGTGTACTCGGATTGGCATTATTGAAACTGGCCAGCTGGTTGCTCAGGGAAGCCTGAAGGACATTTTCGGACAACTGAATCTGAGGCGGGTGATCCATATTCGCGTCGAGTCACCCACCGATGAACTGCTGGAGCGGATCGGCCGTATCCCTGGCGTCGACAGCGTGGAACCCGGACCGGACCGCTGGGGAATTCGACTTCGGGAAGGCGAACTGAGTATCGCTGACTTTCATGAGGCGCTGGTTAAGGAGCAGGCTCGTCTGGTCATGTTTCAGCCTGAGGCCATGGACATGGAAACCGCGTTCATGAAGCTGACGGAGGGCAAGACCGCGTAATGCAGCTGTTTCCTGGACTTCCTGTTCTGCAACGCGAGTTGGCAGAACTGGCCAGCCGTCGCAGGACGTACGTCGTGCGCGTTGTTGCCATCTGCGCGATGGCCTACGTGATCTGGAAACTTGTCCTTTCCTTCTCAGCAGGTGAGGCGGAAGTACAGACGGTGATGGGGGCTCAGCGGTTCGAGGCGGCGCTCGGGGCCGGCGGGCCAATTTTTGAGGGGCTTGTGACCAGTCTGTTCTGGTGTATCAAGTTGATGATGCCTGCTCTGTGTTGCGCTGTCGTGACAACAGAAAAGGAACGCAACACGATGGGCATTCTGCTGACGACAAAGCTCACTCCCGGCGCCATCGTTCTTGAAAAACTCCTCAGCCGCGTGATCCCGATGCTCACGATTCTGCTGCTCGTGTTTCCGGTGCTCGGGTATCTGTATTCGCTGGGGGGAGTGGATCTGAGCAAGCTGTCCGGAACATTCTGGCTTTTGTTGCTTGAGTGCTTCCTGATGGCGTCAATTGCAATGATGTACTCCTGCTGGTTTCCCACAACGGCAATGGCATTCATCTGGTCGTATGTCACGGTGGCGGTCCTTGTTCTGATGGGACTTGTGACTCGCGATTCTGATCAGCTGTTCCTTCTGCCGTCCGAACTCTGGGACGCAGGCCTGAGAGCCTCGAGTTTCGGCGAGCTGCTCGATGAGACAATGGGCACGATGATCGTCATCGCCTCACTGCTGGTGTTGAGCAGATTCTTTCTCGTCGGCCGGGCATTTGTGTCCGAGAGAAGCATAACGCTGAAGCTGTTTCGGTTGCTGGATTCATTCTTTCGGTGGCTGAACGCTCGGACGACCGGTGGAATTGAGTTGATTCGGGATCGCAACGACTTGCCCGTTCACCGACCGCTGACGTGGCGGGAAGAGTCCCGGAAAGCGCTCGGCAAGGTCCGGTACCTGTTTCGAATTCTGGTCGTGCTTGAACTTCCAACGTTTTTTCTCTGCACTCTCAGTGCCATTGCTTCGAATGAGCGTGCTTTTCAGGCACTCTTTTACGTGGAGTACGTGCTCTGGGGCCTTGGAGCTTTGATTGTGACAGTTAAGTCGTGCACGCTAATGTCCTCCGAGCATGCTCGGGAAACAATGTCCGCGTTGTTGGCGACTCCGTTAACTGCCAGCGAGATTCTGTTCCAGAAGATTCTTGGAATGCGGCGACTGTTGTGTGTTGTGGCAATCCCAATGGCCACGGTGAGCGTTACTCATTATCTGCTGTTTGGAAACTATGTCAGCATGCACGCAATCGGCTATCTGCTGGTCAGCATCACGTCAATTGTGCTAATGCTGCTGTCGGTGGCCATTTTGGGCACGATTGTCGGAACACGAGTGCGTTCTCAGACAAAATCAGTGCTGATCTCAATCACACTGTTGGCGATATGGTGTGCACTTCCGTTAGTTGCCAGTACGTTTGCGGAGTCTGCAGTTGGGCGGGCGGCGTACGTTACCTTTTCTCCGTATAGTCTGCTGGAGGCCTCGGAGAGGTTTCTGACCGGAATGTTGATGTTTGGTCGGCATTGGAATTACGTCGACCCCATCGGCCAGGTCTGGTGGATTCCGGTCCTGATGATATATTTGATTGGCGTCGTCGCGAGTCTGGGTTTTCTGCACCTTCGAGGTGATCAACTGCTTGGTCGACCTGAGACGTTTGGAGGACGGTCGTCCGCGGAACGAGTTTGATGATTAGCGTAAGAAAGTATCAAGCACGACTCTGGCTTGCAGCAGCACTGGTTTGCCTGCACTCAGGCGCCGTGTTTGCGCAGGGGCGAGATCAGGAAGTGGCCGTTGTGGAGCACTTCTGGGGCTTTGACGGTCGCGTTCACCCGGGCCACTTTAATCCGCTCTCAATCCTGATTGACAACGAGACCAGTGACGGTGCCGACGTTGTGATCACATTGCAGCCCACGGATGGGTTGGATGAGTCGCGAGCCGTCCTGCAGCAGAAAGTGTTCATTGCAGCAACCGCCAGAAGGTGGATTCAGTTCTATCCGTATGTCTCCAACTCGTTCCAGAAGGAATGGATTCTGAAGATTGATGGCGAGAAGAAAATCTCCATTACACAGGCACGCGCTTCGATTGGGGAGAAGGAAACGGACCGCGTGCCGCCACAGGCTGTGTTGATTGTTCGGAGTAATGAGTGGAATCAGATTCGCGGAACAGGAGTCAAGCAGTTTCCCGAGAATGTCTTTCCCCCGTACGCTTCTGCGACAACCGCCCTGCATACAGTTTTTCTCGACCATAATCCTGACTGGGAAGAACCTCGGCAACAGGCTTTCCTTTCATGGCTCCGTCGAGGGGGGCAGTTGAATCTGCTCGAGTCGCCAGGTGGCAGTCTGCCTGTCTTTACGGGAGCAATGGCTGACCTGAATCGCCCGGTGACACGCTATGCCTACGGAGCAGGCCTTGTCCAGCAGCACTCATACGACCGTAAAACACTCACGCCGGAAGCTGTCGAACAGATGATTGCGGCGCGTCGTCCGCGTTTGACCGAGGCACAACGCGAGGAAGAGCAACTGGACCTGGAACGACTCGAAAGACAGGGCCTCCCGGGCGATACCTTCCAGACGAAAGATCCATCGATGATGGACGGTACGATCTTTCGGGAAATGAGAGATCTCACCAGGCCGGAACACAACTGGCTGCTGATCTTTCCGCTTGCCATGGCCTACATCGGTCTGATCTTTCCGGGCTGCTATGTGCTTTCCAAACAGAAACAGCGTCACTTCCTGGTGACGTATGGGGCAATCATTGGTCTTGCCACGCTGTTTAGCGGTCTGTTTCTCTTTATTGGGCGACGTGGATACGGAGAAGAAACCAATCTCCAGTCGCTGGTTGTCGCGCGTGCGGAGTCTTCAACGACGTGGAGCGCGTTTCAATGGAGTTCGCTGTTTGTGACGGGTGGCGCGGAATACAAGGTTTCCATTCCGGACCAACAGGCCGTGTCACAGACAATTGACCCCAGCGGTCATTCGTTCACCACTTCTGTGGTGGGGAAAGATGCTGAAATCACAATGCAGATTCCGCCGTTTTCGTCTCAGTCGTTTGTGACCCGGCGTCAGGTGACTCTGGCGGACTGGGAACTAAAACTGAACAGCATCAACGTAAACCAGGATCGCATTAACGGACTGACGCTGGGCGTCGGACCAAACCTGCCCAAAGGGGAGGGGACCTCTTATTGGGCGGTTTACGCCAACCGTGTCCACGAACTCAGGCTCGATACAAAAACGAGCCAGCTAACGCTTCTTGGACGCGGAAGACCGATGTCCAGCTTTGTGCTGCAGTTCAATGCTTACTCGATTGACACGTACTACTACGGTGAAGTCGATGATTCTGACAATCGGTCTGCTCAGGAAAAATTCTATGACAAAGTGCTGCACCTTCTGGTCCAGCGTTCCCTGGTCGATGATCTGGTTACGAGTGAACTCCAGTCGGGGCTTCCTCCTGACAGAGTCCGCTTGTTGGTGTTCTCACGCCTAAGCCCGGAATTCGCGATTGAACTGGACGCGGAGGCAAGCAAGACCGGCCGCATACTCTACACCCGTGACCTGCTGCGTCAGGATTTTCAAACCGCAAACTGACCATCATGCCTTCTAAAATCGATATCAATACCGTGCCGGCCGTGGCGGTGAGTGAACTGACTCACTCGTTCAAGGGACATCAGGCACTGAATCAGGTCTCTTTCGCTGTCATGCCACAGACGCTTCACGGCTTTGTTGGTCCCAACGGTGCAGGCAAGACAACAACACTGAAAGCAATCTGCACACTGCTTAAACCGAACTGGGGTGAGGTTCAGGTGTTTGGGCACAGCGTCCGCGCGGATCCGAAAGAAGTGCGGCGACGCATTGGTTTCATGCCTGACCACTTCAGTATGTACCGACAGATGACAGTCTTCGAGTACCTGGACTTTTTTGCAGCCGCGTATGGCCTGGACATCAGTCAGCGCAACCAGGTCATCGACGACGTACTTACGCTCACCGATATGGACGGTCGACGGAATGACCTGATTTCCGGACTTTCGAGAGGAATGCAGCAGCGAGTCAGTCTGGCGAGAGTCTTGGTCCACGATCCCGATCTGCTGCTGCTCGACGAGCCCGCCAGTGGGCTGGATCCCAGAGCCCGGATCGAGTTGATGGAGATCCTCAGAGAACTGCGAAGAATGGGCAAGACTATCTTCATCAGCTCTCATATTCTCAGCGAACTGGCGGAACTGTGCGACAGTGTCACCATCATTGACCGGGGACAGGTCCGGTTCAGTGGGCCGATGGAAGCCCTGCTGGACGCAGACGACGAGGTTCCTCGATATCGCCTGGTGTTGTCACAGGTTCCGGAAGACACCGTTGGACGGCTTGAAGCCATTGATGGCATTGAGGAAGTCACCGAACCGGAATACAGCAATGGCCGTGAACTTGACCTCACTCTGGCCGCCGGGGCTGATTCCAACACGGTGCTTGCTGCGGTGATAGGCCTCGGGATTCCAATCGAATCCTACAGTCAGCAACGCAAGCAACTCAATCAGGCATTCATGGATCTCACCACGCGGGGAGTGCGGACGTGATCACCGCTACCCGCACGCTTTTCTCGTGGTCGCTTCGGGCAGATGCGAAGTCGGTCTACCCGCATATCGTGCGCGCTGGATTCAGCGGGTTGATCCTCGTGATCATGCTGCTTGGGTTTTGGGATGCTGCCCGGATGTCAGCGCCGGGGCTTGAGTTTTTTCACTGGATCTGTCACCTCAACATTCTTCTCATTGCTGTCGCCGGAATCAGCTACTTCGTGACGGCAGTGACTGAGGAAAAGGACTCCGGAACACTGGCGCTCCTGCGTCTGGCTGGCGTGTCTCCGCTGGCCATTATGCTGAGCAAGTCCACCGGTCGGTTGATTAGCGCACTGATGCTGCTGCTGATTCAGCTTCCGTTTACTTTTCTTGCGATTACTCTCGGTGGTGTGACATGGCAGCAGATTCTGGGCAGTTATTTCGCACTGGCGGCATGGCTATGTCTTGTTGCGAATGCCGCATTGTTTTGTTCCGTGCGCTGCTCATCATCCGGTCGCGCGGCGTCGCTGGCGACGGCCCTGACTCTGGGCTTTGCGGCTTCCGGCCCAATCCTGGCGAATACGGCTGGCCTCAGGAACGTTGCATGGATTACGCCTGAAGTAGTCAATGCCTGTAAGTATCTTCATGGTCTGCAGCAGGACATGTCCATCTGGGTTCGGATTGAAACCGTGCTGTCGACTACAGGCAACGTGACTCTGACTGCTCCTCAGTTCTGGAGGTGTATCATGGTTGGCGGTGGACTTTTTCTGCTCAGCAACATCCTGTTCAACCGATACTCAGCGCCGGCTAACCCGTCAGGTCATGGTCGAACCGCCGGAATCAGACGGCTGACCGTCGGACGCTGCTGGCGACTTCCCATAACGTGGAAGGACTTTCTGTTCTTCATGGGAGGGCGATCTTTTCTGCTCGTGAAGTGCTGCGGATATCTGGTTTTAGTCTCAGGCTTTGTCTGGTTTCATCGTGCCAATGCTCCGGAAAGTCGGCTGTGGTTATCAGATGATCTGCTGGAAAACTCCTTTTACATCGCTGCCGGGATCATGACGATCGAAATGCTGCTGTATGCCTCCCATAGTCTCTTTCAGGAGGCTCGGCAGTCGACGATTGCGACACTGCGTATGCTCCCGATCAGCACTTCGGCGATGTTGCTGCAAAAGGTCGCGGCAGTCATGGTTGGACTGATTCCTTCCTTCATCACACTGATTGTTCTGTTTTGCTGGCGGCCGCAGGTGTTTCTTGCGAATGACGACTTTGCAGAGATGGTCGCAGCATGGGGCTTCTTTGTTTTTCTGTCGACTCACCTGACCGTGCTGCTGTCGCTGTACACACGCTGGGCAGCGCTGCCATTGGCGATCCTGATCAGCCTGCCCACATTTCTCTGCGTTGGCTCGGCATGCGTCGCACTGATGAACCTGACGAAGACCGCGGCGGCGACCCACAACATTTCCAATGCTCAGTGGATTGGTGTCGGAGTGAACTTTGTCTGGATGTGGGTTTTTGTGTTGCTGCCGATGGAGCTCGAGATCATTAACCGCTGGAATCGTCTGAGTCGGCGGTAGTCCTGGTCCTGAAATCGATGCTGCGGATCGCGGGATTCCTCGCAACCGTCAACGGGGCGTTACTGAATCTGTGGTCAGGCAGCTTTCTGCTGTTCTCGATCCAGGGCCTGTTTTCCGCGGGGACTCAACTGATATCGGAGTCCCACATTTCTACCGGAAATTTCAAACTTCAGGTGTCCCAGGGCGATCAACTGGCCATGGAGCTGTGTCAGAACTTCAGAGTCCAGCTCCTCCAGGTCATCAATCCGTTCGACCCAGCCGTCGTACTCTTCCAGGGCAGCCTTCAGAGCAGTGGCTCGCAGGGAATAAGCCTGCAATAGCTGCAGGTTACCGGCAGAGAGTTTGTCGAGTTCAAACGTCAGGTCGCTCATACGTCGAGTTATCGACGGTCGGCACGATCCGTTTCAGTGGCGGCGTCGCCAACGGCACGATCAGACTGAATGTCACAGCTTGACAGACGGGTCCTGCAATACAGGAAAACCGGGCGGGTTGCGGAATTCCAATCAGGGAATGTCTCCAGATAGTTCCTTGATCAGCTCAAGTTGGCGCACTGTCGCCATCGCAGACTCTCGATCGACGTTGGACGCTTCCAGGGAATTGCTGTGCACTCTGAAATCGGAGACCTCCTCCAGTGTTTTGGCCTTTGATTCCGTGATCTGAAACAGAATCCCATTGCTGGACTCAAGATGTTGTAGGTTCGTTACCCGGTAGAGTCGCAGATGCTGTCCGTTAATAGTCCTGTCATTGACCGTCAACTGCCCGTTCTTTCCGAATGAGATCCTGCGAGTGTCAGCCGGAACAGTGAGCTCTGGGACAAGCAGCCGCGTCGCTTCTCCCTGTTTCAGTGCCAGGGCCCCATCCTTCATCCGGACAAATGAGCCCAGACGTGTGAGAACATTGCCGTCCAGCCTGAACATAAGGTCCGGGTCACCACTGATTGCAAGGTGAAATGGACTATCCGACGCGATGACTCTGGATGACTGAAAGTCACGACGAGCTTCCCAACTGAGCGTACTCGAATGTTCGTCCGGCGAGGAGACCAGCGGAATCTCGCAGACACGCCAGCGGCGATATCCCGCGGAATTCCAGTGTCGCATGTTCTCCATAGCCTGACGACGCTCCGCCTGCAGAATGGGTACCACAGGTGTCTCCGGCGAAGCTTCGAGGTCAGGAAATTCAGCCGGAGTCGACGGACGCGGAATGATGCCGGGAAGAAGTTTCCTTTGCCTCATGAGCGCCTCGAGCTCAACGGGAGGCAGTGACTCATAGGAATCGATCCACCCGTCCAGCTTTGGACCCGTGAGATCTGGAAAGTGCTTGAGGATAATGCGACGAGCTCGTTCACGAGCGTTATTGTCGGATTCCTGCTCGGCAGCTTTGAACAGGTCCTCGTCTGACGGTGTGGGTGGTTGTGCTCCCACTGATGATAGAGTGACGCAGGTCAGAGCGAGGGCTGTGACATACATTACCTTGTGGCGGGAGAACTGAGAGGAGACCATGCGATTATCCAGATGCGTGTGGAATCGCAGAAAAGTCTAGTTGCAGGCGTCAGTTCTCAACAGGTCGATCGTGGCCGCTTAGCTCTTGTTTTGGTCTTCCTGACGAATGGCGTCATAGATTTCCTGTCGGTGGACAGAAACCTCACGAGGGGCATCAATCCCGATGCGAACCTTGTCGCCACGAACTTCCACAATTGTGATTCGAATAGAATCACCAATTACAATTGTCTCATCTCGCTGTCGTGAAAGTACCAACATGGTGTCGCTCCCTCGTGCAATGTCGGATTTTAACCGCTGAATGTGAAGATGTGGCTGCGTCTCTGGGCAGCCGTCACTGAGACTATCGAAATTGCTGACGTGGTAATTTACGCAGAGGGCGGGGTTTCGCGGCGCCCCGGCAGACTGTGGGCGACCACACCGGATATACCGGTCCTGCGGGCTGACAGAAGACCTGACTCAGAGCTGCCGGGCGCAGGCATCACTGTCACTCTTTGTCTTTGGCTGCCTCGTGGAGTTTGATCCAGGAAGTCTGAGTGACCAGGTTCTGGAGTGAGGCAAACGCGAGATGGGCTGTGGTTGCGATGCGTGGGGTGTCACTGGCTGGAAATGTGGCGAGGGAAGCGTCGCCCACCAAAAAGACGTTGAAGTCACGTCGTAGATTTTCATACCCGGCGGTCGTCCGGCAGTAGCACATGTCTGTTGCATAACCTGCCAACAGGACATGGCGGATTCTGTGAGCCTTCAGGAAATTCCTGAGGGTCTCGTAGCCTTCGTCGTCATAGATCACCACATCTTGCGGGTGCACCTTAAGATCGCTCGTGACGGGGATCGGTAGCTTCCAGAATCCCTCAGGATTAAAGGGGGAGTTGGCATCCAGTCCCGGAAACTGACGGAAGTAGTCGACAACTGGAACCTCGTTTGAGAGTCGAAACTCTGTCGGCAACGGACTGCCCTGATACGCAAAAGAATTGAGTCTATCTTTGAGTTCTTCGGTTCCGGTCTGTCGCTCCTGAGCAGTGGGCGTGCTGCGAACTGACCGGTACAGTTTTTTGCGAATCGGATCTTCACTGCCGGGCAGGCTATACATGACAAATCCGATTCTCGGACGAAGCCGATTCAGGAGCGGTCCAATCACCTTTCGTGTGTGCCGTGCGGCGAGGTTGTTCTTTTCTTTCGTGCAGAAGTCTGCGACCCCGGCAGGTTCAGGCGTTCGCCATCCCTGGCCGTCATCAATGCCCCATGGATGAACAACGATGATGGCAGTGCCTGCTGCCTGCAGCCGATTGGGCATTTCAATGATGCCACGTGCGTTGTAGGAAAATCGCCATGCTCGTACACACAGATCTGCGGACTTGTCCATCACAAGTGCGGGGGCCTCGAATCGTTGCCGCTCCTTGAGAGGGTGGATGAACTCCGGATAGTCATTGAGGAGTGGACCGGGGTTCTTTAGCTTCTGCAACCTGTTGGAATACAGGCGAACGTCATCTGCGTGGGTGACTGCAACAAAGCAGACGGCGAAAAATGTGCACAGATACTTCATTGTGATATCCACTTACAATTGAAAGTTCTCTGACAGCCGTGGTGTTTACTCTGACATCGGCCAATGGCGCGAGGATCAGTATCGGCTCCCGTTGCTCGCGCTACGGGTTTGCTGTTTGCTGCGGTCTCCTGAAACCGGTTCTGGTTTCTTTGCTTTGTGACCAATAAAAAAGGCGGCCCGTAGGCCGCCTTTGTCGTTGTGTTCGGGATGATTAGTCGCCGAACGCTGCGTCAAAGCGATGTTCGGACGGTTCAAAGTCCACGTTCTTGCAGAACTGCGCGGCTTCTGCAGCACCTGCGTCACGATTCATGTTGATGTCTTCCCATTCAACTGACAGGGGACCGTCGTAGCCGATGGCGTTCAAAGCTCGGATGATTTCTTCAAAACGAACACCACCCCGGCCTACGCTGCGGAAGTCCCACCCTCGACGAGGGTCGCCCCATGGGAGGTGACTGGTAAGGATTCCGGTCCGGCCATTCAGTGTGACTTTTGCGTCCTTCATATGCACATGATAGATGCGATCCGGAAACGCTCGGATGAACTCCACGGGATCGACGCCCTGCCAGATCACCGGACCTGGTCGGTGGGCCAAACGGGCTGAACATCGCAGCCTCGTGGGAGACAGCTGATCTGGTGGTGACAGGGATCGTGGGGTGTGCAGGACTGCTGCCGACCCTGGCTGCGGTCCGAGCTGGAAAAGATTTGGCCCTGGCCAACAAAGAGACCTTGATCGCCGCCGGACCGGTGGTGTTGCCTGAGCTTAAGAAAAGCGGCAGTCGACTGCTGCCGGCAGATTCCGAACACTCAGCCATCTTCCAGTGCCTCCAGGGGACCCCTTGGGCTGAGAACGCTCGGCTGTCGACGGGGGTACCCACTCCGGGACTGCGCCGCATTCAGCTCACGGCCTCTGGTGGCGCCTTCCGCGACTGGGATTCAACCGATCTTGAGAAGGCAACTGTGGCGGATGCAACCCGTCATCCCAACTGGAGCATGGGGCGCAAAATCACCGTGGACTCCGCCACCTTGATGAACAAGGGGCTTGAAGTGATCGAGGCTCACTACCTGTTCGGTTTGGATTACGACCACATCGAGATCGTGATCCATCCCCAGAGCATCATTCATTCGATGATCGAGCTGGCGGACTCCTCGGTGCTGGCCCAACTGGGCTGGCCAGACATGAAACTGCCGATTCTTTACTGCCTGAGTTGGCCAGCTCGCCTTGAAACCCCGTGGCGACGTCTGGATCTGACGGAAGTCGGGCAACTGAGCTTCCGTGCTCCTGACCCTGCCAAATATCCCTGCATGGAACTGGCCTACGCCGCTGGACGGGCAGGAGGGACGATGCCTGCGGTGATGAACGCAGCCAATGAAGAAGCTGTTGCCCAGTTCCTCGAGGAGAAGATTCATTTTCTTGATATCCCCGATGTGATTGAAGCTGCCTGCGAACGTCACAAGGCAGACCTGATGGCTCACCCTCAGCTCGAGGATGTGCTGCGGGTCGACCAGTGGGCCCGCACCGCCGTACGCGAACAGGTGAATCGCGGCACCACCCGTGTTCCGATGACCATCATGGCGGCGTGAACGAGACGAGAATCAGCCACCACCTGCTTCTCTGTGCCACGGCCACCAAAGCAAAGTGCTGCGATCCCGTTCTCGGTCATGCAGCCTGGACTGAACTCAAAAATGTCATTCAAGATCTGGGCCTAGACAACAACGAACGACCCGAAGGAATCGTTTTAAGAAGCAAAGTTGACTGCCTAAGAATCTGCGAACGAGGACCCATCCTCGTCGTTTGGCCTGATGGCATCTGGTATGCGGAAGTAAC
>CAJWGB010000132.1 GCA_913031625.1 uncultured Planctomycetaceae bacterium
TGTGATCTTGCCGTCGCGATAAATCTGCGGGCTGTAGTAGCGACTTGATTTCTTCCCGTTGTAGACCCACGTCCACATGCAGTACTCATCAAATCCGTGTTCGACCGGTTGATTGGGGTACTCATCAAACTTTCCAAGTTGCCACTTTCCGGCGATCGCCGTCGCGTAGCCTGCGTCACGAAAATCGTGGGCGAATGTCCTGACTTTGGAGACCAGTCGAATACCTTCCCCCTTTCCAATCAAAGCACGGTATCCCGTTCGGTTGGGGTACAGGCCGCTCATAATCATGACCCGTGTGGGGGTACACAAGGGAGTCGCGTACGCGTTGCTAAACCGAATCCCCTCCGATGCCATCCGATCCAGATTTGGAGTTGTGTAGATGGTGCTGCCGTAACAGCCCAGCCCTTCGGCGCCGATGTCATCCGCCATAATGACGATGACATTCGGTTTCCGGATTTCTGCCCCCTGCAAAACAGGCACGATTGAGAACAGGATTGTTGTCAGGAGATGGAACTTCATGGGAATCCGGTTCGGTGGTTTTTCGGGCGGTTGGCAGCCTACCTGTTCATTGTGACGGGCACGAGTTTTCCGAGTCCAGGTTACTCACTGGATGTGCCGTCCACCGCAGAACAAAACTGATCAATCAGTCCATCCGGAGCGTTAACGATGTGTCTGGGACCTGGAAACTCCCCCCTCTTCACGTCTTCAATGTAGTCCCGGAACCCCGAAACGCGTTCTGCCTGGATGTCCTGCTCCATCTGATAGAGGTTTCGATACTGTTTGGTGTGACGCGGGTATGGAGGAGCGTGGCAGCCGAGAATGTCTTCCGCAAACATGAACTGGATGTCGCCTCCGCTGCCGGCACCGATCGATGACGTGACCAGTCGCGTACGACTTGAGATTTCTGCCAGCAGTTGAGCGGGCACAACCTCCACTTCAACTGCCCATGCTCCTGCTTCTTCGAATGATTGAATCTGTTCGTAGATCCACATCGCTTCCTCGATCGTCTTTCCGACTGCTCTGAGTCCTCCCGTCCAGGTACTGAGCCGTGGTACGAGACCCGCATGAGCTTCAACCGGAATGCCGGCATCCGCCACCGCTCGAATAAGTTTCGGCCCCCATTGACACATGATGCCATCGGCTCCCGCTTCCATCGCGATGTAACCGGCGCGAACAGCTTCGTCCTCCGTCGCAACCTTTGTCAAGGGGATGCAGACCGTCATGAACGTATGGGGAGCAGCAGCTCGCATGGCAATCGCATCAGCCGGATTCCCTGGATCAAACTTTACCTTGAGCGTATCAATGCCAGCCTCTTCGGCCGCGACCGCCTGGCTGGTTGTAAATGGCATCGTTTCCGTGAGGACTGTTCTGCCTTTCAGGTCCTGCAGATGCTTAACCGTGTGGTTGCGAGTTGCGTATTGCCCCCCGAGTGTCATCGTTCGGTGTAGCCCACGCTGTGGCGCATCTCTGGGAGCAAGCTTGCCAAATGGATGTTCATCGGACGTCATGGAGTCTGGTTCTTTTCAGGAAGGTTACTGCGCGTTCAACGGCGCAGTTTCACAAGTTCACGCTGGGATCGGATGTAGATATGAGAGTCGTCAATCGCCGGTGCGCCAAAGGTCCAGGACCGGGCACTTAATTCGATTGAGCGCCATGAGATCGCCCGGGGCGAAAACGGAACCGTTGTGTCAATCAGGTACAAGAGGCCAGCTCCGCCCTGCCAGTAAAACGTGCCGGAATGCAGTACAGGCCACGCAGGGTTCGTGTGACCAAACCCACCTCGCTGAATTCCGCGAACCGTGCCGACACGACGATTGATCACCTGGTCTCGTGAGTTAAGAATCCCCGCGGTGAACTGAAAATCCACCTTGTTCCAGACCGTGCGGTTCGGAAGGACCTGGATGGGGACCTCAACCATCACAGATTGACCAGTCTCAGTGTCGACACAGCCGATATCACCGCTGTCGTAACGCCAGAAGTAAATTCGTGATCCAGCGACATGAACTGTTGACGGTGTTGGCTGACCTTTTCCTCGGAGGGTCCGGTCTCTGTATTCAGGCTGGAACTGACTTTTGACGTGTTTTGACTCTGACTCTGACCATGCGAAGTATGTGTCAGGCACTTCGAACGAGAACTCGCTGGTGATGTCAGATGTGGTCGGGTCGACTAATTGAAAGCTGGTGTGCCGACCTGCCTGAGCGGTGACGAGAAACTGACCGCGACAGAGCTGATTCTTCTGATGAGGGATGGTGGGGGGCAGCGCAAATTTTTGAACAGGCGCACCATCTTCCAGCGAAATAAGGCACGCATAACGGCCACTTTTGAACTTCCAGTGAGTGAGATCTATCATCGACGCCACGATGACTGCGCGGCCCTTCCATTCGTCGACACTGTACTGCGTTGCGTGGGTGATCAGGACGGGCGAGACCCATCTGTCCTTTCCGGAATCAATGTCGATCGCATGAATCTGATAGAACGGCAATGCCCGATGCTGTTCGCTGGCGGGGACAGCAATCCTTTCTGACGGCAGGGCCACGATGAGCAGTCCATCGCGCAGAAACATGCGGCAGTTCTTGATATCCGGATCCGGAGCCTGCCATGTTCGTTTCCAGATCATCTCTCCGGCGTGGTTGCAGCACACAAGCATGCCGTTGAGGTTGTGAAAGACAACGTGCTTCTCATCGGCGACGGGGACAAGGCTGGTGGAGTCATGCCACGATTCAAGAACTCTCCCCTTCCAGCTGCCGGGAAGATCGACCTCCCACAACAGCTTTCCGCTCGTGCAGTCAAAACACTGCCCGACGATGTCCGAATTAAAGTAGAACCCACCGTTGAGCGGCCCATCCAGACGGGAATGGACTGTCAGGTACAAGCGGTCTTCGTGGAGGCAGATTCCCGACTGGCCCGCTTCACTGAGGGGAGTCCGAAAGACAGCCTGGGCCTGCAAACGACCTTGAGTAAACAGTGCCGCCACGAAACAGAAAAGGAATACTGCCCGTCGCGGTTGACTGTCGCTTCGACTGGTGTTGCCCGGGATCATATTCACGCAAGGATTTCCGACATGATTCCTGTGCTGTCTGAGAAACTCTCCGCAGGAACATCCAGTTGCCGCAGAAACGATAGATACAGATTGGTGAGAGGAACGCCCGACGTTGTCATGTCGTGGAACATCCCCTGGCGAATTCCAAGGTTACGACCGCCGGCAACCATGAGTGGGTAGTCACGGTTCACATGTGTCTTACTGTTGCTCGTTCCGTAGAACACAATTGTATTGTCGAGCATAGAACCACTGCCCTCCGCTGTATCAGCCATTCGCCGAAGAAACTTCGCAAGGAGTTCCGCCTGAAACCGGTCGTAGGTTCCAAGATTCTCCATCGCCCTGGCGGCTGTTCCAGCGGCGGCGTGAGCAAGTCGATGGTGTCCGACGGGGAGTCCCAGTGCGTTTCGAGGCATGTCATTCCATGGCCCATCAATCATGCTCTGCAGCATGTAGGTAACGAACCGAGTCGAGTCAGTTTGAAAGGCAAGGTAGATCAGGTCATACATCGTCTGAATGAACAGTGCCGGCTCATTCACTGTGGCCTTCAGTGACAGATCGTCCGCATTGACTTCCGGCTTCGGAGTATCCGACCAGCGTTGCATTCGTTCGATGTTTTTCTCGACTGAACGAACAGAATCAAGGTACGAGTCGATCTTTCGATTGTCATTTGCGCTGACTCGGCGCTGCAGACTTTTTGCGGAACTCAGGACCCGGTCGACCAGCGCGCTGTTGCGGGCATACAGAGCCTTCTCCCGTCGGATGATTGACGGATCTGAATTAAACAGCCGGTTATAGATATCGGTGAGATTGTTGTTGGAGGGGATTGCGCGTCCGGATCGGTTGTACGACAGAGTGAGTGAACTGCCGCTGGCTCCCAGGCCCCCTTCATTTCCAAGGACAAGACTCGGAAAACGCGTCTGCTTTCCATGAACCATCGCCGCAACCTGGTCAATCGACGGGCTGATCACAGAACCTTCCGGGTTGCTGCCGTTCAGGAATGAATCGGCCGATGAGTGCCCATTCGTCGAAACAACCTGCGGGTGTTCGAGCCCATGAAAAACAGACACCTGATCGACGAGTGGCTGGATCGCAGCCATCGACTTTCCGAACTTCATCTGACCATCAACAACGCGAGGATACCAGCTCCAGTCACGTGCCGGATGGTCTTCCTTCATCGTCACAGCAAAGCCGTGCCCGACGTAGAGACCAAGGAAACGTTTGGGAGGAGAGACAAGGCCTCCGAGTGCTGAATCATCTGCCGTAAGCGATTCGAGCTGCGGAAGCAGCATTGCAACGCCGGTGCCATAGAGAAAATGGCGTCGCCTGAGCGGATTACTCATCGTTCTTCTTCCGTTGGTTCATGTTGGGGTGTCGGAATTCCGGGCTGATCACGATGGAACTAATGAGAGCCGCCATCCGGTATCCGTTCTTCTTAAAGTCGCCTGCCAGAGCATTGACTGCGTCATCTTCGCGATAGCTCAGCGGCCGACCCAGAGCAAACGACAGCATGGACGCACTGAATCCGTGAGCAAAGTCATCTGCATGCTGCTCGCGAAGCAACTGCTTCAGCTCGGTCATTCCGCTGATTGACTGACCACGAATCTCAGCCTGCTTTACGACCGGGCGACTCCAGCTCTTTCGCTTCAGTTCGGGAGTCAGCCGCAGCACCTTCTCCCGATACCTGCCAGCTGCATCGAATGATTCCATGGCAATCCCCCACGCGTCGATATCCTGATGGCAATCGTAACAGATGCCTTTCCGGTGAAGATCCAGGCGAGCCGTTGTCGAGAGGCTTACCGAATCAGGATCGATCTCATTGAGGTCATCGAGCGTTGGTATTTCCGGTGGTGGATCGCGGGGCGGATCACCAAGCAGACGCGAACGCAGCCAGACTCCGCGATTCACGGCATGGGCATCTTCACCGTCTCCGTGAGCAAGCAGGAATGCGGGCTGTGTGAGAATTCCACCGCGATGTTCCGGTGCCGGCACGCGAGAGAAGCGATGTCCACTCGCCGGAACCGGCAGTCCATAGTACTTCGCCATGATGTCATTCAGGACCACGAAGTCGGACGAAAGGCAGTTGAGGCAGTTAAGATCATCTCGTAACAGGATTGAGAAAAATGCGACCGGCTGTTGCTTAATATAATCCTTGAACTTTGGATTCCACCACCGGTAGTAATTCGGATTGATGGCGATCTGATCCAGTTTGTGGAATGCCATCCACGCAGCCGTAAAGTCGTGGACGAATCGTTCAGATTTTGGACTTCTCAGCATGCGCTGGAGCTGCGCGACCAGTTCCGCATCTGTAATTGACACATCACGGTTGGCCAGTCTGAGTAGTTCATCGTCCGGCACGCTGCGCCAGACGTACCCGGCCAGACGCGAAACCAATTCGAAATTCTGTAGTCTGTCTGCCTGCTCAACATCGGACAGAAAGAGGAAACGGGAGTCTGCAAAGACGGCCATCAGCAGGTCCCTCAGCGCGTCCCCGTTCGAAGCTGAGTGTTTGAGTTTATCCTGAATCAACGAGTCAAGTTCCTTTGACTCTTCATCGGTCAGCGGTCTGCGCCATGCTCGGCGTGCCACAGAGTGCAGGCCTCTGGTAATCGAGGCATCTGTCAGCTTGCCGTCTTTAAGGAATGGGGAGACACTGGCCGGAGGCCAGTGCCATGGCATGTCGAACTCAATTCGTTCAATCACTGCATAGCCTGTATCCTTCATTACTTCTTTGTAGACAGAAGGTTTGCCGCGCGTGTCATGGTTGCTTCCGCCATGAGATCGTTTCAGCCAGTTCTCTGTGCCAAACTCGTCACCCCATGCATCGATCCAGCGATCATCCGCACGCACGAAGTGAGCGGCGCCGTGAATCACCCAGTCCTTGTTTGTGACGGGGCTGTCAGCAGAAGAAAACAGTGGCGAACTATTCTGGATTGTCAGGAACCGGTATTTGAAGTGGGCAGTGACTCCATAAGGTTCTTCGTCCGGTCTCAGGGGAGCCGGGTCGACTCCAGGAAAGTCGAATACGTTCCCAAAGAGTTCGAACTTCTGAAGTCCGGGTTTTGCTTCGACTGTGAAACTGTCAATGGTGTGCTGCGGTGACTTGAACCCCTTGTCGAAAAAGAGCGAGAACTCGTGCTTCTGCCGTTTGCCACCATTTTGCGGTGGCTCATTGCGAACAAAGACGCGGATTCGAAACTGCCCCTCCGATCGATTGTCGTCAACGTAGATGCGAAAGAAGTGATTGGGAGGCAGCGGAACTTCAAAGTCGTCTTCCAGCCATCGAGGGCCGCGATAACGTCTGTGATGACGGCGGGATCCGTGAGCAAGGTCGTTGCGATTGAGGTAGTGCTGTTTCTCCCAGTCGCTGCCATGAAGTTGATAGGGCGTCGGTGGGTTGGCAAGGTCAGGAACCGCCAGAGTCACCGCCTTTTCCAGTGCCGCAAGGTAGACCTCCATGTGCCCCGCCGTCAGTTCCAGTGTGGACTGAAGCGATTCACCGTATTTTCCGATCGGGTCTTCAATCAGGTCACCACTGAAGTCGCGATCGATCTGCAGGACATCCTGAAGGCTCCACGCGATCTGCTGATTGGTGAGCCTGGTAAAGCGAAAGTCTCGCTCCGAGGAATCTGCCAGCAATCGATCGAGACCTGCGCGCACGTGGCCCAGAAACGCACGACGTTCCTCGTGGTCCGGTTGATCGGCATCTTTGGGCGGCATATCTCCTCGCTGAACGTTGTTCAGGAGGTCCTGCCACTGGGTTGAGTTGTCCGCAATGAAGCGATCAAGCTCAGAGACGTTGATGCCGGCTTTCTTTGTTTTGGCGTTATGACAATCCGTGCAATGTGTTTTCAGGAACCTGGCAATTTCTGATCTGCCCCTCGTTTCCTGCGCAGGCAGGACGCCGAGCACAGTCGGAATCAGGAAAACGATGAGCAGGCGACTCGTCTGCACACAGAGACCGGCATGGAGGCAATGATCGGAGTGAAACATGTGCCGGATTCTAATTGGTCTGCCTGAAAGTCTCCAGGAGATTCAGCGCCTGGCTCAGGAGCGTTTTTGCTGCTTTGTGTTCCATGGGCTGCGTGTGAGATTCAAAATTGGCGGCAGACTCGTATCCTGATCGGGTCTGCACCATCACGAATAAATTGGAACAGCGTTCAGTATGCACATTCGATTCAAAATGGCACTGTGCCTCGTCGCACTCGAGGCAATCCGAAAACCGATCCGAGTTGCTGCGCAAGCACGGCATTTGCTGCGTCCTGGTACCGCATCCGTCTTAGGACTGGTGCTGGTCGCGTCCACTCCGATCAAGGCAAAGCAGCCCAATATTATCATCTACATGGTGGATGACCTTGGCTGGAACCACATCGGCGTCGACAAAGTAACGATGGGGACTCATGAGAAACAATACGTCACACCACATCTGGCAAAGCTGGCCAGCGAGGGCCTGAGTTTTACTCATGCGTATGCTCAACCCAATTGCGCTCCCACGCGAGCAGCGATGCTGTCGGGCCAGTACCCGGCAAGGATCCATAATGACGTCTATGTCGTGGGAAGTCTCAACCGCAATGGCAAAGGCGGCATCAGTAAACAACAGGCGAAGTTTCTGGGGCCAAAACAACACGAAGACGTGGCACCGGAGGCAATTACGATCGCCGAAGCCATGAAACAGAATGGATACGCGACCGCTCACATCGGCAAATATCACGTCGGTGGTCACAGAGGCAAAGAGACTATGCCTGAGAATGTTGGATTTGACATCAACATCGGTGGGTTTTCACAGGGGCACCAACCCAGTTGTTTTGCCACAAAGTCAAATAGCGACTGGAAGTTTCGAGGTGTCGGTATGGGGCACTTTGACCGTTTCGGAAAACCTTACAGCAAGGACTACATCAAACGCCGCGGTCTACCCGCCGAACTGACTGGCACTCCCAAACACATCAGCGATGCCACCGGCGATGCGCTGGAGGAGACAGTTGGCAAACTGCATGCGACCGGTAAACCGTTCTATCTTCAGTTTCACACTTACGCGGTCCACGGCCCTGTGAAAGCCAGACCCGACCTGAAGAGCCGGTTTCAATCCAAAGGGGCGAAGCAGGCCGAGTATCTTGGGTTTATTGCCGGCGTCGATGAAAACCTGAAACGAATGCTCGACCTTCTGGAGGACCCAAATGGTGATGGCGACGACTCAGACAGTATCGCCGGGGATACGGTGGTCTTCTTTACTTCTGACAATGGCGGAACGCATGCGCACAATCTCCCCCTGAAAGGAAAGAAAGGCATGCTGACAGAGGGAGGAATCCGAGTTCCGCTGATAGCGCGTTGGCCTGGTATGATCAAGCCCGGAACCGTCAGCCATCGCAAGGTTCATTGCCTCGACTTCTATCCCACATGCCTTGAACTGGCTGGCAACAAGTGGCGTCCTGATCCTCAGGACCACCCTCTCGATGGTCAGTCGTTTCGACATGTGTTGCAGAATCCTGAAAAGTCAGCAAAACGGAATCCGATCTTTTATCTGTTTCCTGGCTACATGGATTCGAGGGCTCAGCCAACAGTAGTCGCGATCGATGAAGTGGACGGCAAACGCTACAAGGTCTTCTACTACTACGAAGCAGACGAATGGGAGCTGTATTGCCTGACAGATGACCAGAGTGAGGCGACCAACCTGATTGACACGGAGCCGGAGATCGCAGCCGCGCTTTCGAGGACGACAGATGCCTGGCTGACTCAGCGCCATACCACGTGGCGTCCGAAATACCCGATCAACAAAGCAACAGGCAAGCCTGCCGGGCCGCCGCCGGTGTTCACTAAATAGGGTTACTTTGAGGCGGTCGGCCGACCGAAGCAGGCGTCTCAAGTCTCACGACTTGAGCTACACTTCTGTGATTCTTACGTGGCGATGCACTTTGCCGGTGCGGTCGATCCAGTGCGCATCGAGTGTGGGCTCATCACCTGTTGTATCCGCAGTGACCGTCAGGAACATATTCTTGAGGGGTACGCCCCACTGAAGATGGGGGTGTGGCACGTTTAGTGATGGAATGACTCGGTCGTGCAGCGGGCTGATGATGAACTGGTGTAGGTCGTATCCAATTCGTTCTTTCATGGGATATTTGAGGTGGCGAGACACATGTATGTCACCGCCGACCAGCACGACGCCTCGGATCTGATTCTCACCGATAAAATCAAACAGAGCCTCACGCTCATGAGAATACGTTCCCCAGTCATCCTTCTCACTGTTTTTCTTGTCGTCCCAGATCATGCCCGTGGCAAGGACCTTGAACGGTGCAGTCGATTTCCTGAGGCCATCCTGCAGCCATTGCCACTGTGTCTTGCCGAGGCAGGTGGGTTTGTCGGGATCGACGGGGCTGGGCTCGGTCTGTGAGAAGTATCGAGGGTCAATCATGAATACCTCGATCGGGCCGCGACGAAACCGTGTGTAGACCCCGTGCTCGCCGTCTCCGTATTCTGTCTGCGTTCGGTATTCCCTGAAGACCCGTCTCAGCGTCTCTTTATTTCCGACTTTCCCGTCCGTGTCATTGCCACCAAAGTCGTGATCATCCCATGTGCCCCAAACCGGGGTGGATGCGCCGAGTTCTGCCAGGGTTGGAATCGACAAAAACTGTCGGTGACGTAATCGATTCACTTCCAGCCGTGTACTGTCGATATACGGCGTGTCTCCCAGCAGCATCAGGCCGTCAATGTTGTTCTTTGCGATCTGCAACCAGACATCAAAAAACTCTGTGCTGGAAGCGCACGAGCCCATCGCGAGAGTCGTTCGTGCCGGCTGATCGACTTTTGGAGCCATCTTAATCTGCTGGTTGTCTGCATTCGCGACGGGTCGTCCCTGATGAGTAATCTCGTACGTGTAGTTGCTGTCGGCCTGCAGGCCGTCAAATCGCCAGGAAAGACACAGGTCATTATCTGGTGACGACTTTGCTGTTGCGCTCTGCACTGCTCCGGTCTCTGGATGGGTAAGTGTAGCTTTGTACTCACCTGCCGATTCCGGGCGGTACCAGATCATTGCTGTGGAATGATCGACATGTCCGAGGATTGGACCGACAGCTTCCGCATTCGTCTCGGCGGCGATCGTCTGCTGCATTGAGACTCCCAGGATCGGTGCAGCCGCACCCGCGAGGATTACCTCACGACGTGTCATCCCGGATTGAGTAGCCTGACTGTCTGAATCTGTTGGACTCATAATTTGCTTTCGAATTGATTGGATGAACAGTTACCGATTCATTCACTTCTGGCGCGCGTCAAGTTCGTCTGCGCAATTAAACTCGACCCAGTGTGTCTGGACATTATTACCAGTCGGAATTTTCCAACGCCCATTGTTGCTGAAAACATGAGACTGTCGGTGTGTTCCGCTGTCGTCACTCCAGTAGTAGGTCACCTTGAGAGGATCAGACTTGTTGGTCCTCTGGACGAGGTGGGCCTCGGCTCGCAGATATCGCTTCCCGCCATTATTACGAAATCGAACCTGAATGGGTTTCCCGGTGGGGAACTTAAGGTCACGTGAGCCGTAACAGAAACTCTGCGACCAGAAGTCGCCAGGCTCATCGCCTCGTCTCGGTACTCTCCAGTCGTTCACAATTGGCTGCCAGGTTCTTCCAGCATCACCGCTGCACTCAATCTGGTACCGAACATCTGGATTCGGGGGACTTCCTGACGCAGTATGAGCGGCAGCAAAGATGCGGAGCACGGGTTTCGCTGGCTCAACAGTCAATTCGATTTGTTTTTCGCCAAAGGCGCCTTTCGAAACAAAAGTCCTGGCCAGTTCCGTCTCCGGACCCAGCGATTGGACTGTCCTGCCGCTCACCTCAAAGGAGACCGTCGCGCCATTGTCTTTCAACGCCGGAAGCACGGCCACGTTTGCCTGGCAGACCGTGCGAATCTCTAGATCCGAAGCAGCCAGTTGTCCTGGTCCGGCCCCGAAGCGAAGCCAGTACTGTGAATGGCCTTTGGCGGCATCCGTCAGGTCGAGGTCGTGAATAATCCTCTCTGATTTACTCCAGGTCCGGCCGGCGTCGAGGGAGATGGCAACTTCACAATCTGTATTGCCGCGGATGATCAGCCCATTCCGGCAGCCGTCTTCGTAGACTCCCCAGGGGCCGTTTTCTGCGGGAGTTGCGGCGATAATGTATGGAGTGTGGAATCGGAAGATCACATGGTGATCTGACTCGTCGACAACTCCTTCGCGATAGTCGCCTCTGGAAAAGTCGGGGCGATAGACGTATTCCACATTGGCAAATCGAGCCTGGCCGTTTCGATGCGGAGTTCCGGAAGTGGATCCGTACATCTGTTCCGGCTGATTGACCCATGTTCGGGACCGTTCCGGACCGGGAATGCCGTCCGTATTGTAGTTCCGTCCCCAGAAAACGAACGTCTTTCCATCGGTCAGTCCGGGCACGAAGTAGCGGCGCATTCGTTCGCCCCGACGAAGATGCACCATGGGTGGTGGCCCTGCGTAACCGGCGAGGTACTCGGCCACGGCATACTTTCGATACGAATTCCCGTCGCCGGGGTGCAGGCCACAGACCAACCAGCCGTGTTGTCGTTCCGGCCTGAAGCTTCGACTGATCCACCGATCAACATCCCGCTGAATCTCTTCGAGACCGAGCAGGCGGGTTCCGTTCTGGTCGTAAATGACAGTTGACAGATCGTGATCCAGAAGGGCCCAGCGGCCTTTTCCATATGCGCCACCCTGGAGAAATACTTCAAAGGCATTGTGCCCTGCTGCGCCGACACCCCGTCCGCGTCCATGACCCAGGAGTTGTTCAAACTCTGCCGTCCATTGAGAGTGCGTTGTGCCACAAAGACCAAATCCATATGCAAAGAAACCATTCCAGTACTCGCGCAGACGCCGGTCTCTTCCGCCTGTCAGTCCGTCTCCCCAGAGATCCCGGCTGCCGGCTTCGCCGTGCCAATAGTGAGTGTTTCGCCACAGCCATGCCGCGAGTGCCTTCGTTTCGTCTGAGTTCACTTGCTGCCCGGTAACTCGCTCGTAGGCTTTGGCCTGAGTCTCGAACAGACGGTCGAAGGTCGACATCGCCAGTTCACCGGGGTACCACGGGTGATCGGTGCGAATCTGAGGATCTCCCACTTCTGCCAGTGCGAGGTTGGCGACAATGAAAGTGGCAACCATAACATGCAGCAGAGTGCGATCGGTCATGTTCTCTCTTCTATGATACCGGAGAGGCAGGCTCAGAATTGTCATTCTGCCCGTCATTATGTGCTGTTACCGATTGCTTTTGAATTCACACACGGCAGCCCTGACGTGTAACCTGCCGTAAAGCTCTTCACGCGTTGAAGACTCCTGTTTCACAACTCCAACAGGTCGATGGCATGTTTTTTCGATTGCACCGAATTGCCTGTGCTTTCGCCTGTCTCGTCTGGGCGGATACTCCGGCGGAAGAGCCGGTCGCAACCATCGCCGTGGTTTCGAATCCGTACATGACGAAACTCGCAGCTGAGGAGATCAAAGACGAACGCGGAAGTGTTCGAGGATTCCTTGCAAAGACCGGTCCGGAATCATTCGCCAGAGCCGTGCAGCTGATCAATCGCATTGGCCCTGATGCAGTCGTTGTCCAGGGGTCCCTGACGTGGTCCGGTTCGAGAGAGGACTTTGCGGCAGTCCGAAGCGCGGTTGATAAGATCGACGCTCCCGTCTACACAATGCCAGGACACCGGGACCGACCGAACGGCGCGCTGGCCGATTACCGCGCCGCTCTCGGAGATCTGGATGCTGATAAGCAACTGAAGTCGGTCTCCAGTGTTACGCTTGGATTTGCTTCTGACCTGCATGGAAGCCCCGACATTGCGTCGTCCCGCCTCCGGAAACAACTGACCACTGCTCCTCAGTCGAAAGCAGTCCTGTTATTTGCGGACCGCGATGGCGAATTTCAGTCGTCTGTTCTGGATGCCGACCATCAGGAGTTCAATTCTATCGTTGAGGAGTTTAGCGTCGCCATTCGTTTCGATCCGACTCGATATGGCTACCGAGTCACGTGTGAGAATACTCTGCCCGTTCGATCCGTCGGATCGCTGGCATGGTCAGAACGAGGATCGATCGCTCTGGTTCGCGTCTTTGAGGACCGGATTGATGTTGCGCAGGTGTCCGACCCTGACCAGCCGGCCTATTCACTTGTCGTGCCAAATCCGGTCATGCAGCCCCGACTGCCGCTCGTCCGCGATGATCCCTACGAGTGTCCGTCCTATTCAGATGACCGTGCTTCAAAGCCGGACATGACGTTTGCTCTGATCTCTGACCCTCAGTTTGATCGAGCGAAGAATCGCGACCTGTTAATTCAGCGTGCTGAGTCGGGCATTACTGAGTTAAATCGATTCCACCCGGAGGTTGTGTTCGTGGCGGGTGATCTGGTGAATAACAACCTGCCGGAAGAGTGGGAGCTGTTTCGAAGGCACTTTGACCGATTGAAACCGACGCTTGAGGTCGTAGCCGGAAACCATGACGTGTTGTTTAACTACAACTTCGTTGAGTCCGGCTATGCATCAGCGCCGGAGAAATCTCCTGAATACACTCAGTTGGTTACGGACGCTCTGAAAAAGGCGGCCACCGAAGGGTTTGTTGGGCCCACAGCACTGTTCGAAAAGTTTACAGGACGCAGGCCGGATCGCATTGTGGAACATGGTGAGACAGCATTCATCACAATCAGCTTTATGACGCAACGCGCAGATGACGCGCAAATGCAGTTCCTGCGCAATGCCCTCGAACAGACGAAGCAGAAACGCCACGTATTTGTCCTTGCTCACTACCCGTCATTGCCGGCATTCGGCAACAGTCTTCAACCCAAACTCGGAGGAGACGCAGTTCTGAGCCTGCTCAACGAATATCGCGTAACGGGGTATCTTTTTGGACATCGCCACACAAATGGGTTTCGACTCCACGAACGAACGGCGCATGTGCTCAGCGACAACATGAGATCAATTCATCTGTTTCACGTCTTTGCAGATCGCATCGTGATTGGGCGCAAACAAATCGGCTCACCGTTGTACGAGCGTCTGACCATCCCGTCGACGCGACAGTAACATGTAATCACAATTTCCTGGTGACGGATTCCATGTCAGATGATCATTAGCGAAACCCAGCTTGACTGTCTGACACGGCCGATTTAGCATCGGCTTCATAAACTTAAGATCTCATTTCAGGTAGAGACTGCAGATGTTGGGCAGCTCAAACAAATCACGTCGACAGCTTCTGAGAGCCGGACTGACGGGTTTCACGGGCCTCACACTCCCGGGCCTTCTCAGGGCACGAGCTGAGGCAGCCATCTCCGGAAAGAATGCTGACACGGCAATTATTCTGGTCTGGCTTCGAGGTGGCCAGAGCCATCTGGACACATTCGATATGAAGCCGCTCGCTCCGGTGGAGTATCGAGGTCCATTCAGCCCAATCGATACCAATGTTCCCGGGATCCAGATCACAGAGCTATATCCTCAGCTTGCGAAGTGTGCCGACCGATTTACGCTGCTCAGGTCGGTTGCTCACAATGCCGGTGGACACCCCTCCGGATCTCTGCGTGTGCTGGGAGGAGATCCGGCTACAGCGGACAAGAAGATTCCTACAGAACCCGACTGGATGTCCATTGCCAGTTATTTGCGGTACGACCCAAAGCAACAGCTTCCCAACTATGTCGCCATTAATCCGGTGGACCGATACGACTCATTTCAGATCGCGGGCCCCGCATACCTTGGTCCGTCGTATGAACCGTTTAAAGTCACCGGCAATCCTGACGCGCCGGAATTCGTCGTGCCAAACGTCGGGCTTTCGGAAGAGAGTGGAAAACAACGGCTCAGGCAGCGCAGCGATCTCAAGCGAAACCTTGACCGAATGCGTCGCGACACCGACCAGACTGGTTTGATGCGGGCACTCGACAGCTTCGATGCTCAGGCTCTGCAGCTGCTTTCCAGTCCGGACGCGGCACAAGCATTTGACCTGTCGCAGGAATCAGACGCGGTTCGAGAACGATACGGCCGCAATCAGTGGGGACAGCAGTGCCTGATGGCACGGCGACTTGTTGAGGCTGGAGTGGACATTGTGGCGACTGAGTTTGATGGTTCACTCTGTGGGCGCGTGGCCAACTGGGATGATCATGCTGTGAATCATCACGTCTTTGAAGCGAATCAGTTCCGGGCCCCATATTACGACCAGGCGATCTCAGCTCTGATTAGTGACATCTATGATCGAGGCCTTGATCGACGGGTAATGGTTGTCGTGACTGGAGAGTTTGGTCGCACACCGCGAATCTCTCACGTCGCCAGCAGCGGTGGTGGAGTGGCAAGTGGTAAGAAAGGTACTGTGCAGCCTGGTCGCGACCATTGGCCTCGCGCCAACACGATGCTGTTTGCAGGTGGAGGCATTGAGACAGGACAGATTATCGGTGCCACGGACAAGCACGGTGAAGACCCAGTCTCACGGAGAGTGACCCCATACGATTTTCTGACCACGATCTTTCATCACCTCGGCTTCAACCACGTACAGCTTGGGCTGAAGAGCTTTGCCGGGCGCCGCAATCCGCTGTTCGGAAAAGGCGACCCGATCCCCGAACTCACCGGAAGTGGTTGATCGAAACTCTTTGAGAGCCCCTTACAGCCACCACCACACAGGGACCTCTGAATGAGACGCTCCGCTTCCATCTCCGGATTGATTCCCGGACTCCAGATCATCCTGTCGACTGCAGTGTTTGCCTGCGCGGCTGCCGATGAACTCTCCGTGCAGATCAAAATTGATACGACTGTGCGACGAGGACCGATCAGCCCATTGATTTTTGGCGCCGGCATTGACCATAAGACCAACCCTCTTCGTGCCCCGAAGTATCCCGACAAAGTACTCAAACACATTGCGGAGTCCGGATTGCGAGTCGCACGTTATCCCGGGGGCTTCGTATTCAATAGAAACGATCACCGCGGATCATGGTCAAATTTCTATTGGCAGGATCACATCGGCCGGAATCCAGATCGTCATCCAACTGAGGTGTATGACCTGGACACCTTCCTGCAGCTCTGTGAGCGATTTCGCATTGAGCCGCTGATGCAGATCAATTTCGTCGGCGAGTCGCAGCAGTCTGTGCAGGGCTATATTGAATACCTGATCGGCGACGGCGACATCGACGGTGATGGTGTCGACTGGGCCGCGAAGAGAAAAGCGAATGGCCGCCAGCTGCCATACCGCATCAGATACTGGCAATTAGGCAACGAGGTGCATAGCTATCCCCAGGGATTTCAGGAGAACGCTGCCGGTGCAAAAGAATACGCTGAGGCGCTGGGACGACTTGTTCCGGTAATTCGACAGATGTCTCCGGAGGCGAAAATTGTGGTTCCGCTGATCAACATGCAGAGACCTCGATCTGAGGCGAAGCCAAAGCCCGACACGCCTGACATTAATTTCACGACCAGCCACCAGTTTGCAGTCACATTTCTGGAGCATCTCGATGTTCGGGTGGACTATTTCGACTGGCATTTCTATCCCGCAAACGGCTGGAACGGGAAGTACGAGTATCTGGGCACTGACGACGAGTGGAAACATCTCTATTGCTGGGGGACAAAGTTCCGTGAATGTCATCAGGTCATTACTCAACTGATTAAAGACAAGTGTCGACTGCGTCCACTTCCGAAGCTGATCGTGGGTGAGTGGTCCGGTGACTGGACGGCCGGGATCTTTCGCCAGCACTTAAACAGTGTCCGGGGGTCGCTGATGCGTACAATGGCGACGGGTGTCTTCATGGCTGACCAACTCATCTATATGGCGAGGAACAGCGTGCCGTCACAAAACATCCATGCCGCGTTCTGGCACAGTTTCTGCAACGATACTCAGGCCTTGTTTTCGATCCAGACAACCCGCGAACAGGGACTCGCATACAAAGGAAAGAGCACTGATGAAGGGTATGGCTACCCGATGCCGATTTACTGGGTATTTAAACTACTCAGTGAACGGCGAGGTGAAATCCTTGTTGACAGCCAGTTGGAAGGTGAAAACCTGATTGCCGCCCCACAGTCGGGGTTGTACCGAGACCCTGATTACACATTTGAAAGAGTCTCCCACTATGCATCGCTCTCAAGGAACAGTAACGGGAGTGGCGAAACGCTTTATCTGGCACTGCTCAATAAGGACGCCGGACAACCA
>CAJWGB010000133.1 GCA_913031625.1 uncultured Planctomycetaceae bacterium
ACCTTGACCGTCTTCTTCAATGGTGTGTCAGTGAGTGTGGGGTGATTCGCCTGAGACAGCAGAAATGTGACTTCATATTCACCGTCTTCAATGTCTTCTGCTGTCTGCCACTTGAAACTCGACTTGCGGTCGTCTTCCATCTCAATCGACATGCCGTTCTTCAGTTCACCTTCCACTTCGATCCGAATCTCTCCTTCGAGTGGGTCCAGGTTGGCGGCGCCCGGCTTCATCGAAACCAGGTCTCCAGGAGCAATGGTGGTGCTGATCGCTCCTTCAATTGCAGGTGGCTTCGGCTGCTTCGGTGGAACCGGCTTGGCGAATGGAGAAAAGCTAACCAGTTCTTTGTAGTCGTCCAGCGAAACATCCTTGTGCCGTTCGGCAACCAGAAACGCCTGGACTGAGTCACCCGCCTGATGAGATCCCCCGCGGCCTTCCTCGCGTTCAACTTCCCAGGCGTCTCCGTCTCGGTTCGTGACGGTCATCATTTCGCGCCCGACCTGAAGCAGAAACTCACCATCCTCAGGGAACTTGGACACTTCGGCAACGGTGAGAATGTTGCCTGATGATGACAGGTCTTTGGTCAATTCTGTTCGAGCAAAGACATCTGACTTGGGCGCTCCTGTCTTCATCGACAGCCCGACGCACTTAAGGGAAACGACCAGACTTGCATTCTGCGACGTCCCCGTGCTCTTGATGTCCATGTCTTCGACGCGATGCACCAGTCTCGCGTGGTCAAAGTAGTACAGGAAACGGCTCAGCTTCTCCATATTGGCTTCAGCAGTGACTCGTACTTCCACAGCGGAAAAGTCCTGTGAGCCGGTTCGAGCAGAACCTGGCGTCACTTTAAGCTGAGCAAATCCCGACTGCTCCGCGAGGTTAGTAATCCAGCGCTGGTAGACACGCAGTGCGTCAGAACGGCGTGGAGGCAGCCCGAACTGACTGACTTCCTCGATATTGCCGCGAGCAATCCGAAGCTCTGTCTCTTTCTCTTCAGCGCGTTCATAGTCATCTCGAGCGCGCTGGAGTTCCAGTTCGGCATCACGGATTGGCTGCAACAGCCATTCGTGGGGCTTGATGAACACAAAGACGAGCACTACTGCGAGTACTCCAGCGAGGATTTTTGTGCGATTCTGGTCGTTCATAATTGTCACCGGACAATTCTATACGTGATCTGTTTGCTCGAGTGCGTAACCAGCAGCCTGACGACTTTAACGTTGAGTAACCCGGTCGCCCTTCTCACCAACGGGTGGCTCGGGAGACTCCTGTTTTGCCCGACCGGGCTCGACTCGCATTGATTCCGGAATGCGAACTTCCAGATTCAGCTCGACAGGATATTTGGGGTCCTGCATCGAGCTGGGGATCTCTTTGGGTTCTACCTCAAAACCGGCATCTGTCAGGATCTGTCCGAGGTCTTCAACATCCCCGCGTTCTTTGGCAAGGCCCCGAAGAACGATCGTGCCCAGCGAGTCACCGGTCGAAACTTTCGAGTTGAAGTTCTTAATGTAGACCCGATCGGTGTCGACCATCAATTCCTTCACCTGGTTGATCAGGTCCAGTTGACTTCGTTTGCGATCCTTCCAGCCCTGAAGACGCTGGCCAACATCTCGTTCAGCCCTGGACATCTTGTAGTCTGATTCGATCTCTTCCGTATCTGCGTTGTAGTCGTCTCTTTGACCGTGAAGTTCCGCCACCTTTCCCGAACGCCAGTTAAAGAACACCGCACACAGGATCAGAACGGCCGCGACTCCACCAAGACTCTTTACGCGACGAAGATCTTTCTTCTCAACCGGCTTGCGAGGATTGACAAGGTCAACACTCTCACCTGCGTTTCGGTTGCCCGTGATCACGCCGGCCAGAGCCACAGCATCTGCAGCCGTCACATCATCCGGAAAAGAACCATTGATAAGTTGTTCGGATGGATCCACGCGAACGACCGGGGCATCATTCAATCGACTGGCAACTGAATCCGGGACAGCAGAGGTTACCTCTTCACTGCCCAGCAGAGTCAACTTCGATACCTGATAGGCACCAAGGTCTTGTGCTGCCGCCATTCGTGCTCTGGAAATCTCCTTCCGAACTGCCTGCTCGACAGCTTCGAGTGAAGACCAGGAGGAGCCACTGTGCGAAAAAACGACCTGTTTGTTCTCAAGGAAGATCATCTCGATGGAGTCATTCGTCAGTGACACCAACGCTTCCACAGTTCCAGGACTGGTACTGGAAACAAGACCGCCGTGTTCTGCTGCAGCCGCAATACTGAACGAGCTGACCTTGATTCCGGCCAGTGTAATTTCGCACGAACGCAGACAGGCAACCGCTTCCTCGACATGCTGCCGCGGAGCCGTCACAAGGAGAACCTCACGCGTGTCAGCGTTTGCTTTCACCGGCAGCGGTGCAAAGTCCAGACAGACACTTTCGACCGGCACAGTCAGACGAGTGGCTGCCTGCATCTGAACCATTTCCGGAAGTTCTGCCTCCGGAAGATTGGGTAACTCAATACGAAAGAACGTCACGAGTTCACGAGGAAACACCAGCACGGCCGACGCCGCTTTCAGCCCTGAGTTGTTGAGAACCGTCGAGAGTTCCCGTCCGAGTTCGTCCGGAAGCAAACCGGGAGCACGATCAACGTGCACCACCTGGTTCAGTCGAATCGATGACGCCGACGCCGATCCGGTCGCCAGAATCAACTGCTCGCGATCCCATTCGATTACGAGATTATCTGCCATTTTTTCTTTCTCCGACACATACGGTGCTGCGGAAACCCTGCGGTTACAGGAATAAACACCGAACCCACATCGTGGTATCGGTTTTACCCAAACACAATAACCGGAAAGGTTTATGAATGACGGGTTGTCTGAATCTGCGGAATTCTGCGGGTCGTGACCGCTACTCCGCTTCAATCAGTGTCTTAGGATGGTAGCCGCGACCGAGATTCGTCAAATCCCGTACGCGCCGGATGGTGGGGACTGCTTCGGTCGCGTCAATCATGACGTGCAGCCGAGTGGAGGGACCGCCCTGGTCGTAGTGACCGACGGCACTAAAAGTATAAACATCGCCACCTGTCGTGATGTAGGGGCCAATCGTCCTGAGTGTCTCCAGATCAATGATTCCTTCTGCAAAGACCCAACACGCGGTCTCGCGACGTGCCATGACGTTCGCTGAAGACGCCTGATCGGTTGCCGGCGGGCGGGCGAGAATAATCTGCTCAGCCACACTAATGTCCAGTTCGCCAATGCTTGTGAGTGCCTCCATCACTTCAAGGCGGGCCATGTTGATATTCACGCGACCTTCCACAAAGGCGTCATCTGTCACGGTCAGATATTTTTCGACTTCCGGAAAGTCATTCAACACATTGCCTTCAGCCCACGGACTGGTGAATGACTCATCCGCCCCGGACGTCATTTTAGTTGGATTCGTTTCTCCACCAATCAGGTCGTAGAGCGATTTAAACTGATAGGTTGGAATGATGGTTAAATCGATTTCGTTTCGCGAAATCTGGTCCTGAATACCTGACGGCGAAGATGGGATTCCCTGCTCCGCATATTCAGTTCCGGCCAGCCGATAGGCCACGATAAAACTGGCAGCATCGGCACCAAATTGTGCTTCGACCGCATCATAAAGGGCAGTCATTTCCCCCATATTGATATTGATCTTTTCGTCGCCTTCGGGGGTCGTATTCTTCTCCCGGCTACTGGCGGTCAGATAACTGCTCCAGCCCAGATTCAATATCCCGTCCTCGTTGGCATCTTCTCCTTCGTCAAGCAGTCCATTCTGATTGGCATCCTCGCCGTAGAAAAACTCCGGTTCAACACCCTGAACTTTCAACAGTTCTTCAATGTCTTCCATGGGGCCATTGCGTGGCTCGTAGGGGATCGTCAGCCCCGCATAGTCGGCCGCTTCTGCTCCGTACGGCCTGCGATCTTCATCACTGTCGAGCCAGTCAAGAATACAATCCAGAATGCCCTCATTCATATTGGGGATATTTTCAATGGCCATAGCGGCCAGACCAAGCTTTTCTTCCTCCGGCAGTGCCTCCTCAAGCTGATCCAACTCAAGCAGTTTGTTGATATTGAACTTGGCATTCTCGGTGGAAACCCCAAAACGAATGGCTCCGGTTGTGGAGTTTGTTTCATCAGGCGTCACCACTGAAAAGCGAATCTGGTTTCGGGGCTCTTTATCCTCGACGAGAATCTGCCCTTTGAACTCGGAGTTGTTGTACAGATCAATAAAGGCGTCTGATGAGGTGGAGTTGTCACGTTCAAGAATTCGCGTGGCAACCAGTTCAATGGCTGACTCAGCAGACGTGCGGGCAGAGACGTCCCGTCCCCCCATCATGCTGGCGCGCGACTCCACCAGCATTGTGCCTGAATACGTATAGGCCGCCAGCGTAAGAATCACCACAGTCAGCGTGACGACAATCAACACAAAGCCGTCTCGGGAAGCCCGTTTGTCAGGAGTGCGTGACTTCATCAGATCGCGGTCTCCTCGATGTACGGTCTGGCGGTTGACATGGGAACCACGAGTATGTGCGTTGATGGTGCAAGATATCCAGGTTCACCTTCTTCGAGCGGCTGGTCCCCTTCATCCGGAATCGTGCGAATGGTCAAAGTAACGCGGATTGCATTGGGCATTGCATTCAGGACTGTGCTGTCCCATTCAGTGAGGTACTCCACACCGTTGTAGTACTCAAAGGAGATATCCATCACCTCCTGAGCAATCAGTTCTGACGCCAGCAACTGCATCTCGACATCTCCAGAGGCAATGGCAGTGCTGAGCCCCACCTGGTCGCCACTCATGCGCGCCAGCCCTTTCACGTTCTCCTCGATTTCCTGGTAATCCGGATCACTGGCAATCTGAGACGACAGTCCGCTGCCACCGTCCTCTGCGAGCAGGTAGCGAATAATCATGGCGTCACTGCTGCGATCCAGTGGATCAATCAGAGTTTGAGCGTTGATGTAGGTACCGTTTCCGGACGGTCGACTGATATAGAGGACCAGATCCTTGTCAGTCCCGAATAACCCGTTTGTGTAGGTCCCCAATGCGTCATCGGTCGCAGAACCTGAGGAAGAGTCTTCGTAGTCCTCGTCCTCTTCGTCCGACATTTCCTGTTCAACAAACGTGCAGGAACGAATATCGCGGGACAGGTCTCGCATGAGCGCCCGAGCTACCTGAGCTCGATTCACCTCGTCATAGCTCTCGACCGAAGCCATCCAGTAGATGTTCATGGCCGTGTAAAGTCCTGCCATCAGCAGAGTGGTCAGCCCGACAGACAACATCACTTCGATCAGCGTAAAACCACTGCGATGAATTCGACGGCCCATCATTCGTCTGTCCCCGATGTCATGGCAGCGTCAACAAACAACTGAGGATCACGCATATAACGAACCAGCCTGAAACTACTGTTGGGGATCGCATCCCCCTCTGAGTGTTCAGTAATGACCGTGATCTTCATCAGACTGTCGCCGCCGCCATCCTCGACAAAAACGGTTGCCTTCCAGCGGTCAGAATCCTCAAAAGGCTCCTGGCTGACGGGAACCATCGTTCTGACCCCGGAGACAATCTCGCCCATGACCGATTCGCATCGGAGTGCGGCTTCTGCATCCAGCGTGGCACTCACGCGGGCTGAGTCACCCAGATTCATAATCTGAATGATGACTCCCAGCGCACCGAGAAAAATGGCAGTCGCCACGATCACCTCGATAATCGTGAGACCGGAGCGGTGATGACCGGACTGCCGCCGTCGAGACTGCATCACTTCTCCTCCGGATAAACCTGGCCGGTTCGAATCGACCCCGTGAGTCCCCGCAGCTTCACTTTGCTGACCAACCCTTCTTCAGACTTCACGAGCAGCTCAAAATCTTCCGCCGTTCCGTCAAATCGAAATCGAACGGGAGTCGACCATGTCTTGTCTGCCAACTGTGCCGGACTGGGGATGTCGGCACCATCGCTGTCGCCGATCTCTGTGGGAGATCCAAAATCAGACGGCTGAAGCCGTTCAGATTCCACCTGGATGCCATCAGGAACTTCAAGAATGATCTCTTCCGGAAGCTGAAGCGTTGCCCGATAGTATTCCTCCGTGTCGGAGTACCCCTGGTCTTCATCTGCTTCAAGTTCTTTTTCCGCCGGCAGGATCACAATGGTTGATCCGTTAATCTCGTACCGCAGGTCGTAGTCGATTCCGGTTTCAATTGCGTAGCGACGAGCCTCCGCCATCGATTCACGCACATAGTCTGCCGCTTCGTACACTGCACCTTCCCGAATAAGGGTCAGGATCTGAGGTGTCGCCATGGTCGCCAGAGACGCAAGGATGGCAACCACGATAAGCAGTTCCATCAACGAAAATGCGCGGCGCGCAGACGCCCTCTGACGGGTCAGTGTGTAACTTCTGAATTTAAAGATTCTGCGTCGCATGCTGGAGACAAAAAAAGCCCGACTGAATCAGCCGGGCCAGTTCAAATTAATGACAGTCCGGCGCCACACCGTCCCAATCAGGCGGTTCAGGACTTCGATGATCGAGGATCGTTGGAGATGTCATCTTCGGTGCCATCCTGCTTATCAGGACCGTAAGACCAAACTCGAGGCTTCTGACCGGTTCCATTGGCCTGAACATCGTACTCGTTGCCCCATGGGTCCAGAGGGACTTCTTCGAACAGCGGAGGATAGACGCCATCCCGACCATCAATACTCCACTCTTCGCAAAGAGCACGAATCGACTGAGAACCATCGATCTGATCGACGGGGAAGTAGCCCCCGTTCTTAGTCGCCATTCGCTTAAAATTGTTTTCGATCAGCTTAATGTCCGCTTTCGTCTTGTTGATGTCCGCTTCCTGCTGACTGCTGAGCAGGTTCGGAGCAACAAGTGCGGCGATTGACACGATGATTGCCATCACGATCAGCAGTTCGAGCAGCGTAAAACCGCGACGCTGGGCTCTTCGCGACGCATTTCGAGTTGTCTTCATAGTTCTTCCTTTGGGCCGGGTGGGCGATTGGGGGCCTGTCCGGGATAGTATTCGACCGGCAGTGCCGCGAAGTACGGTGTTCTCTGTTTAAACCCCGATTCTGTGAAATCCAGTTCGGTGAATTGCTGATTTTATTGCATTGTCACAAAGTTCTTCCAACTGTTTTCCGACCTGTATCAGTCTTGATACAAATGGATTCTCAGATCTGTCAGATGGCTCTGTCATCCAGACCCCATGCTGGACATCTTCAGGATTGGCAGCAACAGGGCCGCAATCACAAATGTCACGACTGACGCCATCATGAGGAGCATAATTGGCTCCAGCAGTCGTACGGCCACATCAATCTTTCGAGACGTGTACTTTTCCAGACTGTCGGCGATGTCAACGAGAACATTTTCGAGATTGTTGGCCTCTTCGCCAATCGCAATCATCTCAACGATTTCACGTGAAAACTGACCGCTGGCTCGCAGCGGAATTGCCAGTGACTTACCGCCCGACACATTCTCTGCTGCGTCGCCGATCGCTTTGGCCAGCACCGCATTACCACTCGCGTCTTTTGCAATTCGCAGAGACTGCAAAATTGGAACTCCGTTGTTCAGGAGAGTTCCAAGCATGCGGCAGAATCGAGCGACTGCCAGATTCTGAACAATCGTGCCCATTGCCGGCATCTTAAGCTTCCAGGCATCGACCTTCGCCTGAGCTTCCTGAGTCTCTGAAATGTAATACCAGCCCCAGATCGGCAAGCCGATAATCGCTGGCGCGAGGATCATCCAGTACTGCCCCAGCCAGTCGCTGAATGCGAGCAGCGCCATCGTTGCCCCAGGCAGTTCGCCCGAATCCCTCATCTTCCCGAAGATCTCACCAAACTTCGGCACGAACCAGATCATCAGGACCGAGATGATGGCTGAGCCGGCCAGAAAGAGGAACAACGGATAAACCATCGCTCCGGTGACCTTCCCGCGCAGCTCTTCCTGGTGGTCATTGAAGGCTGCAACTCGAGCAAGCACGTCTTCCAGAAAGCCGCCTTCTTCTCCCGCCCTGACCATACTGACGGTCAGACTGTTGAAAGCCCTGGGATGCCGACGCATCGCGTCGTTAAGCCGATTACCGTCCGCGACCTGCTCACCAATATCCTGAAGAACGAACTTCAGTGCGGCATGAGAAGTTTGATTCTCAAGCAGTTGCAGACTTCGCAGCAGCGGCACTCCCGAACGGAGCAGGTCAGACAGCTGGTTATAAAAGACAGTCAGGATTCGCAGCGGAACACGCTTTGAACCAGCCACTGCCTGTTTTCGAGTCGCCTCTGACACGCCCACCTGCATGGGGAACAGACTTCGCGACTGCAAAGCAACCAACGCATCCTTCTCACTGCCCGCAGTGACAGTACCTGTCACCTGCTTGCCGCTGAGCTCTCTTGCTATGTAATCGTAGTCCGGCATTTTCTTCCAGAGTCACTTCCTGATCGAATCAGGCAATAATGTCACCACGTGTGATTCGTACCACTTCCTCAACACTGGTGAGGCCATCCCACACCTGTTCCCAGCCGCTGTGTCTCAGAGTGGTCATCCCATTCTGCAGCGCGTGTTTGCGGATCTTGGTGGCACTCTCGTTGTCGGCACACATTTCCTGCAGGACAGGATCTGTCGTGAGCAACTCGAATACCCCTGTCCGACCGGAATATCCGGAATCACTACATTCCCGACAGCCGTTTGGCTCATAAATGAAAGCGGGAGCACCTTCCTTCGGAAAGTCTTCGGGGACATCAGCCTGACCAACGGCTACTGCCTTCTTACATTCCGGGCAAAGACGACGCACCAGACGCTGAGCAAGAACACCTTCGACGGTGCTTGCCACGAGATACGGTTCTACCCCCATGTCCACCAGACGTGTAAACGCACTGGGGGCATCGTTGGTGTGCAGTGTGCTAAACACAACGTGACCTGTTAGTGACGCCTGAATTGCAGCCTGAGCTGTTTCACCGTCTCGAATTTCCCCAATCAGGACCACGTCCGGGTCGTGACGGAGAATACTTCTCAGTCCTGCTGCAAACGTCAGACCGATTCGGCTATGAACCTGAATCTGACTGATTCCGTCCATCTGATATTCCACCGGGTCCTCAACCGTGATGATCTTGGTCTCCGGGGCTTTGATTTCATTCAGGGCGCTGTAGAGAGTCGTTGACTTCCCTGACCCCGTTGGTCCGGTCACGAGAATGATCCCGTGAGGCAAACCGATCAGCTGGCGGAACCTCCGAATTACCGTGGGAGGCATCCCAACGTTCTTCAGGTCAAACTTCATCTTGTCTTTGTCGAGCAGTCGCAGTACGACGCCCTCACCGTGGACCATCGGAATGATGGAAACACGGACATCAACTTCCCGACCGCTCACACGCAGTTTGATTCGACCGTCCTGAGGCAATCGCTTCTCGGCAATGTTCAGGTGCGACATGATTTTCAGGCGTGTCACAATCGCCGAGTAAAAGTGATTGATTTCTGCGGGGACGGCCTGAACTCTCAGCATTCCGTCGATGCGATAACGAACTCGCAGCCCGGCTTCCTGTGGTTCAATGTGAACGTCACTCGTCATCAGCTTGACTGCTTCAATGAGCAGCTCATTCACAAGGCGAATTACAGACGGGGCCTGAGCACCTTCAGCAAGCTCGCCCTGATCTTCTTCGATTTCTTCGAGAAGCTCGATGCCTTCTTCACTGCGTTGGCGAACCAGTTCATTGATCGTGTCGCCGCCCACTCCGAGCAGCTCACGAATGCGATTCCCGAGTTCATTGCCGCGAGTCAGCACAGGCTCAAGACGCAGCCCACTGACAGTGCTGAGTTCATCAAGGCCTTCCAGCTTCAGCGGGTCGTCAGTGGCGACAACCACATGGCCGTTCTGCCGATAAAGGGGCAGCAGGGAGTGTCTAAAAATGGCGGATGTCGGGAACTGTGACAGCAATTCCACATCGACCTCGATGTCTTTGAGATCGATGTAGGCCATGCCGAACTCAGTCGAAAGTGTTCTCAGAACAGCATCTTCAGTAACGAGCCCCATCCGAATCAGGGTCTGATCGATGCGGTCGCCGTTCTGCTCACTTCGAGCAAGCTGGAGTTGGTCGTTGGAGACCAGCCCTTCGTCTACCAGCAGTTGTCCGAGTTCCATAGTCCTGACCCACGAACCTGAGTTCGCGCCCCCTCGTCAAATATTGCCTGTCAGTTGATTAGAAGCCGCGAAAGCCACCGCCGCCGCTTCCTCGGCCACCAAAGCCACCAAAGCCACCACGGGTACTTCCGCCAGTGCCTCGGCCACCGCCGAATGGGCTTGTGCTGCCGCCCCCACCGCCACCCTGAAACCGTTGTCGAATACGATCCTGGATCGCTCGATTGATGGCATCCTGCTGAGAGCTTGAGCTACCCTGACTGGACGCACCTGGAGTGTTCCCGGAAGATGAGGAGGTTCGGGAACTGCCTGTCCGCGAAGAACTCACGGTCACGCGTGGCATCAGATTCGTCAGCGACTGCTGAATCAGACTTGCGTCAGCATTCTTCAGCTGAATAACTTTGATGAGCCGATTTGCCTGACGGGCAGTCTCATCCAGTTCAGCAACAACACTTTCAACTTCATCAAACAGTTCCTGACTGCTGTTCACCAGAATCAGGCTGTTCTGCTCATCAACGGCGAGCGTCATTCGAACTGCCGAGCCACCGCCTCCACGACCATTTCCGCCGCCTCCGCCACCGCCAAACATGGCGGCCAGAGGATTTGCCTGCTGACCTCGACCCTGCTGTTGAGCCTGCAGGTAGGTCTTGAACAGGTCATCGAGCATCGGTTTTACTTCGCGAACATCAGCATACTTCACGGCAATCGAACGAGCCTGCATGTCTTTCAGAGACTCCGGCCCATCATTGGAATCCAGCACTTTCAGCAGACTGATCGCATCTTTCACCATGACAGGAGGTCCCTGCAGAAACAGGCTGTTTGTCCGAATGTCCGGCACAATTGTCAGCGAGTTTGTGCTGGCACCCAGACCGCTCAGGCCGGTCGCATCCATCAGGCTGCTGCCAAGATTGCCAAAGCCGCCTGTAATGGCATCCAGCATACCGCCGCCTGTTGCTGCAGACGTGGTTGCCACAGAACTGCTGGGCATCAACTGTGAAAGCATGTCAGACGCTTCAAGGGCATCCGCCGACTTCAGAAAGAACTGTGTATAGCGAGGTTTGAATGGAACTGTCTGTTGCAGGTAATCGAACAAATCTTCCAGTCGGTCAAGTTCCGCCTCATCACGACCGCTCAGGATCAGTTCGTCGCCACGAACAATCACTTCAACCCCGGGTCGCGGTGGCTGCTGGTTTCTGTTTCTCTGCTGAGTTGCCGGCGGCCCGCCGTTTTCCGGTCCCGCCCCTGCAGCGGTGGACTCATCGGCTGCCTGCCCGTTCTTCGGCGTGAAACGGACGGGAATCGTCTGTTTGGGTGCCTGCCATTCGATGTGCCGCCGAGCGGGATCGACTGACCGGCGCGAGGTCACGTCTGGTTCTTTGCTTTCGCCATCATCATCTGCCTCAGGGGCCGAACGAAGATTGTTACGGCCAGGCGGCTGTGCGTCGGATGGACCAGCTTCAGTGGGACCAGTTGGCAATTCCCCGTCAGAAGTCTGACGGCTCTCAACAGGGCTTTGTTCTTCAAGAACCAGCACCTTCAGCGGGACTTCGCTGGCATCCCACTGCTGCTTGAGAATTCGCAGAAACTGTTCAGGATCACGGCCCTGCAACGCCCGATTTCGGACAGTGCCGCCCATTCGAACTCGCGGACCACCGGTTTCACCAAGCTCGGCCAGCACCGTTTTGATCTGCGTGATATGGTCCTGTGATCCACGAATGATCAAACGGCGACCATAGAGATCTGTTTCAATTGTGGGTGCAGCGTCTCCGTCCGCATAGAACAGCGAACGCAGGGTGGCCGCAGCTGAAAGCGGATCCATCGAGTGCAGCTGAATTACAGAAACCGCTTCGCTGCCACCGCCGCCGTCCAGTTGACGAATCAACTCAGCAACCTCTTCGTGTTTCCGCTCGGTCGCCATGATGTGAATTCGGCCGGCTCGGCCTTCCTCGTTGATGACGGTCACGCCAGGAATGTTCATCGCGGTGAGAGTCTTGGTGACCTCTGTGGCATCAGCAGATTTCAGCTGATAAACGTTCAGGTAAGAACCACGACGCCGAGGGGCTCCCCCATCCGGAGTCTCATCAGTATCAATCGCGTCCAGAATGGACTGCACAAGGTCATGCTGAACAATAGTCCCTGTAACAAGCAAACTGTTCAGACGAACGTCTGATGCAACTTTGATTTCCGACTGTGCAGGAGTTTGCGTCCGCTGCGTCGGCTGCGGCGTTTGACTACGGCCCGATCGATCGCGGAAGCGGGACTGTTCCACAGCAGCACTGACATTCTGGGCTCCCTGACGCATTCCGAACTGTGTCATCACAGAAAGCTCAGCTTCTTCCACGTCCATATGCACAATGGCATATCGTTTAAAGACCAGTGCATCGGGCTTGCTCTTTGCCATTGCCAGTACGAGGACGGTATTGATCCGTCGGAGGTTTGAACCAATGTCCGTCACAATGAGGAGATGAGACTCGGTCAACGCGATCATACTGCCCCACGGGCCAATCAGAGCTTCGATTTCCTGAGCCGCTTTCGCAGTATCAAGGTCACCGACTTCCAGTGTGACGTTCACCAGTTCGTTGTTCCCAACCTGAACTGGATCGACACTCAGCAACTCTTCCAGCTTCACATCACGCAGCAGACTCGGAGGAATTCCGTTGTCCAGATTAAGAACAATCAGGAACCCTTCCTTCTCAAACATGCCGTACCCCTTCCGGAGCAGGTAGCCGTTTATGATGTCGAGTGCCTCTTTAGCACTGTACTTGTTGTTATCGAGATGACTGAATGTACCTGGCGGAACGTCATTCAGGTCGAGAGTCAGTCCCGTTCCATCCGCAAACATCTGCAGGACCTGATCCCACGGAGCGAAACGGAAGTTAAAGCTGAATTCATCAACCAACTGCTCGCTGCCGGCTTCACCACCGAAACTGGCAGTCGCTTCCTCGCCATCAGGCGGATCTGTGGAAGGTCGACCGGATCCACCCGACTCAGTCGAACCACTGCCACCTGCGGAAGGAGTCTGAGCAGTCGCCTGCTCCTCCTGACCTGGGGCCTGTGCCAGTTCTTTCGAAAAGCGAGCCTTCTGCTCATCTGTCAGAACAGCGAGTAGCTTGCTCCGCCACTCGGCTTCCAACTCGTCCCGTTCTTCATCCGTTGCCTGCCGGCTCATATTGCGGAACGCAGATCGGCGGTCCTGCGAGAGTTTGGCAATCTGTTCAGTCTGCTCTTCTGTCAGCCCATACTCCGCGGCGATCGTTTCGTCTGCCAGCCCACGGACCTGATTTGTGGTGAGGTAGATCCCTCGGATCTTTTTCCGCTGCTCATCATTGAGAACAGCCAACGCGTTTTCTTTAAACTTCGTTCGTGAGTTCTGCACCTGCGCAGTCATCTCTTCCCGCAGCTTGTCTTTCTCTTCCTGCGTCTTGGCTGCCGCCTGCGCTTCCCGGTAGGCATTGAAGTCAAATGGCTTCTGAAGCTCCTGAAGTTTTGTCTTCTGATCGTCGGTCACCCCGATCTCATCGAGCACTTCCGAATTTCGCAACAGGTCTGCTTCCGTCCCCAGCGGTCGCTGCGCAGAGGCCTGAGGGGCGAATGCCGCGATTGCGAGAGTCACCGCTACAGCAACCATCCGGATTGACTGTGGTTTTGTATACATGTGGTAGGAGCCTTCCTTAGGGGGCAGGCAGTTTTCAGGCGAGGTCCGTGTGATTGATCGATGACGAAGCCTCAAAAAAAGACTCCGATCCGTGTCAGAACCCCGGGAGGGGTGCCGGGAGCCTCCATAATTCCCGGAATCGTCGCAAATCGGGTGTATTCTTTGTGGAAGGTCAGGTAATGCAAGCAATTTAGGAACGACAGGGCCAACTTGCCGATTGTGCCGATAGAAAGCTGCTAGAAGCCGCACAACTGAATCGCGTCAGTCCGGACGTTGGCTCAAAGTTGCTGCTGTCTCGGCATTTCCCGTTTAAATTCACCGTGATTTTGCAGATGATAGTTCATGGTCCGAAACTCTCCCCACACTTCGGGGTTTGTTCCTTCGGATCGATCCCCATTGTAGATGGCCCACTAGGCCCGGACCTGTAATTCTGTGTTTCAGATTGTGTCCTCACTCCACCAACAGGCAGGAATTCCGATGCGAATTTTCCCGGTCTTCGCCCTTGTATGTGTTTTCTCTGCTGCCGAAACGTCTGTCTACGCGCAGCCTGGTCGCGGGAGCAGTTTTGGCGGTCAGCGAGCGGATAGCGTGAGTCGCCCCACATGGCGAAGCGGTGACTCAAACGGTCGCCCGTCGTCGGGAGGCGGACGAAGCAGCAGCGGCCGATCCTTCGGTGGAGGCGGTGGTGCCCCCCGAACTGCCATGGCAGCTCGACTCGATACGAACGGCGACGGCAGGATTGATCAACGTGAGATCGACGCGATTGATCCGCGGTTCAAGGGATTCATGGAGTCACGAGGGATCCGTCTGCAGCCCGGTTCAATTCAGGGGTTCAGCGACAACATGCGGTCACAATTTGAACGACTTCGTTCGCAGGAATCTGCTCGATGGCAGGCTCAGCGAGAACAGGGCGGCGATCAGAATCGGTCAACCGCAAATCGTTCTGAGTACAAACCGTCAACTCCGTTTAGACAGCGCAAGAAAGAACGAATGACGATTGACCTGCCGGACAAATACACAGAGCTGGACACAGACCTGGATGGCCAGGTGGGCATGCATGAGTGGATTGTCGCTCGCCGCAGCGATATCGACACGTTCGACGAAATTGACCTCGATGGCGATGGTCTTCTGATTCCTCGCGAACTCAAGATGTTTGACGAAGTCAAAACGACAGAAGAGCGTCAGAAAGCTCTCCTGGCAAAGTATGAACGACCACGCGTTGTGATCGTGAGCGGATCCGGCTCAACGACGATAGGTGCCGGAGGCAACGGCAAGTCACTCCTGTCAAACGAAGACCGTCAGAAACAGACTGACTGGGCGACGAAACAGGCCTTCCCATACCTCGATGCAGATAAGAATGGCAAGGTCTCAGTTGAAGAGATGAATCGCAGCCGCCGAGTAAAGCCCATGTTTGAGCGTGCCGGTATCAAGATCACTGATATGGACGCCGCCGAGTTCGGTCGGAACTACATCAAGGCCGTCGAGTTTGCAGCTGCGGAGAAAGCAAAAGCGGGTGCTCAGACTGGACAGCCGGAGAGCGGAGGCCGCGGCGGCTGGGGCTCTGGTGGTGGCCGCGGCGGGCGAGAAGGCAGCAGCCGTGGTGGCTTTGGCGGACGCGGCCGCTAACCCCATCACACCGGAACGTTCCATCCCCTGAGAGTTGGTCTCGGTCAGACTGGACCGGGACCAGCAGAGATTAAGTTTACCTGCCGACGACCTGCAGCTGCGTTATGGCGATTGAATTTAACTGCCCGTACTGCACAGCTCCCATTCGAGTCCCTGACACCTATTCCGGCAAGAAGGGGAGTTGCCCCAAGTGTGCCACCAAGCTGTTGGTACCCGATGTAGGGCCGCAGGCGGCTCCTCCTCAGGCGGCACCTCCTCAGACTGCACCTCCTCAGACTGCTCCTCCTCAGACTGCTCCTCCTCAGACTGCTCCCGCTCAGGCTGCTCCTCATCAGGTTGGGGCGTTCAACTTTGGAGAAGAAGCCACGCCGACCGAGCCACCGCCAAAGTTTGCGGAGCCACCACCGACGACCAATGTCTCAAAGCGGCTCAAGAAGAAGCAGCGTCGGGGCAAAAGTCAGCAGATGTTCACAATGGGGATTCCCCTTGTGCTCTTCGCAATTTTCCTGATTGTGATTGGGATCCTCACACTGGCTGAGAAACCGGATTTGACCGGGGAGTTGGCAGGCGCAACGTTTGCGGTGCAGGACATCCCGATCGCCACAGTGGCGGCATCCGAATGCGGACTCAGGGGTGCGGCCGTCACTAAAGTGATTGACGGCTTTTCGTCGGCCCCGGAAACTCTGTCAGGGACATGGAATCGATGCGTCATCTCGGCCGAAAAGAAATCATTGACGGTAACCGTCAGAGCGGTCTCTGGCGCAGGGTGGTTCACGGTCAACCCGCAGGAAAATGCAGTCCTTAGCAAATGGATTCGCGATCATCGAGTTGAGACAAACAGGCAACGGATCAAGTTGATTTCAGAGACCGGAACCGAACTCTGTGCGATGAAGCTGGAGCGGCTGAATGGTGCCTCCCCCAGGATTCCTGCGACAAGGATTCGCGACAACTTCGCTTTGGCAGCACACGTTCAGTCCTTTGGGTTTGCCGTCGAAGCCGTAGTGGGCAGCCGAGCCACCATGTGTGCTCATGAAGACGTCAAGGGTACGCTGTATTTTGCCCTGCCTGAAGACACCACTGAGTTTACTCTGCGCGGGCGTTCACTTGAGCAGGGCGGCCCCCGATTGTTCCCCGGCGAATACATAGTCAAGTTAACCACGTCATCCGCAGAGGATTCGGAAACGGGTGATGAAACGAAAGCCGAGACAACGAAGCCAGATGACACTGAACTGCCATCATCAAAGGAAGAGCCAGAAATGGAGGCTGACGGTGAAATGACGGGCGGCGGGGCGATGATGAGTCCCAATTGAAAATTGGTCCACTCTAAACCGAAATAGGATAAGTATCGAATATCAGCCGTATTGGGTTCTTCGTAAAAAACTATATAATCAATATCTTTTAATGTTAATTCTGAAAATTTTAGTACAAATTCAACTGCATTGAATGGATAACTTGAATCATGTTTTTTTCTTGTAAACCTTTCTTCTTGAGCTGCAGCAACTATGTTTCCATCCTTAATAATTGCAGCTGCACTATCATGGTAAAATGCAGAAATTCCTAAAATAGATGTCATCTCAATAATTTTCTAAATTATTTAAAAGATTTTTATTCATTAAATATATCTGATAA
>CAJWGB010000134.1 GCA_913031625.1 uncultured Planctomycetaceae bacterium
CCGACGGATTCTGCGGTACTTATTCTGGGCGAAACCGGAACTGGTAAGGAAATGGTGGCTCGCCGGGTGCACGAACAGAGCGACCGAGCTGATGCGCCGTTTGTCGCCGTAAACTGCGGAGCCATTCCTGCAACCCTCGTTGAGAGTGAGTTCTTTGGCCACCGCAAAGGGGCGTTTACGGGAGCAGACTCTGACCGGAAAGGGCTGTTTGAAGTCGCTAATGGAGGAACTCTGTTTCTGGACGAGCTCGGTGAGCTCGACAAATCCATGCAGGTGAAACTGCTGCGATTTCTGGAATCAGGTGAGGTTCGGCGCGTTGGCGAGAACGAACCGTTCAAAGTCGATGTCCGAATCGTCTGTGCCACGAACCGGGATCTGCAGGAGATGGTGACTGAAGGAACGTTCCGCGAGGACCTCGTGTTTCGTGTGAATACGTTTGAGATTCACCTGCCTCCACTGCGTGAGCGAACTGACGATATTCCGCTGCTGGCACGTCATCTGGTGGCCCGTCACCTCAAACGTGATTCCGTTCCAGACGGGTTTCTGACCGAGGAAACCATGAGAATTCTGCAGGCTCAGGATTGGTCCGGGAATGTTCGGCAACTGGCGAACGTTATGGAACACGCCATGATTCTGTCAGATGGTGACCAGATCACGCCTGAGGACCTGCCTCAGCGTCTGACAGGGGCATCTAATTCCGCATCCGCGGAGAGCGGATTTACCTTTGGTGACCAGCCTCGCACTCTGCGGGAAATGGAAGACGCCATGATCCTCCACGTGCTGAATCGCCACGCTGGCGATAAGCCGAGTGCCGCCAAAGAGCTTGGAATCGCCCTGAAAACGCTCTACAACCGACTGCACCAGCTCGAAGAGCGTCAGCAGGCGAGCTGAGCTCGACTATTTTTCAATCTGCGGTGTTTTTTTCTTGTGTCTTCTGGTTCTCCCTCTCGGAATCTTCCCTACCTGTACTGATTCCGAACTAGGTTTCGGGTGTCAAAATGGGTGACAGGGAGCGGTCGGGTCGGCTTTTGCACGTTGAAACCTCGAACACGAAAGAACTGATCGAGATCCCGATAGATGCTGTCAAACAACTCCGCGTCTGTCGATGCTGCTGGAAAGTACGGCTTCAATGGTGCCGACTTGGGTGACGGCCTTCTGGCATCAAACGTTGAAACTATCAATTTTCTGTTCACAGCAAAGTCGACAGTGACCAGCGGGGTCGACCAGGTTGCCGGCTTCAAGTTGGCCCAGGTCGCTGCGGTTCCTGAGCCAGCAACGATGGCACTGCTTGGTATGACTGGTGCATTCGGATTTGTTGCCTACCGTCGCCGTCGCAAAACTGAGACTGCCAGCTAAGCACAGCAACAGACTTGGAAAAGGTTGAAATCGCCACGTAACACGTGGCGATTTTTTTTTCGTGCAATGCTCAGTTTCGATACCTGCGAATCCAGGAAATGTATAGTTGCGGCCCGTGAATGCTGGCTTGCCCAGCGGGGACGGTTTGGCTCACCAGCGATCCTTTTATCTTGATGAAACAGTTCTGTTTTTGTCGCTGGACGTCCGTTATTTTGCGGGCAGTGCCCGAACAAGACTTATGCTTTCGAATCAGTTGTCTTCAGGCTTTGTCTGGTCCGTGTAGACTGCGAATTGATCTACAGCGCCGCATCAATGGTGACAGAGCCATTTGATGTGCTCAGCTGCACGGTTGTCTGAGCATCCCCTGCGGTTCCAAGTAGAGCCTCCAATGCTGTCTTGGATTCCGCTGCCGTGTTGACTCGCGGAAGCTTGCAGTCCACTCTGCCGTTACTGGTGGACGCATTGACGTAGGTTGGAATCTCGGGCGATATGCTCAGCTGGATGCTGCCGCTGCTGGAGCTCAGCTTGTTTTCCATGCCGGTGAGCATTCCTGAGTACCTGATGTTGCCATTGCTGGTTTTCAGGTTTGCTGTACCACTCGCATCGAACACGCTGATGCCACCGTTGCTGCTCTTCAGGTCCAGGTCCCCCGCGATTGTTTTGCAGTCGATCGTGCCATTGCTGGTGTCAACGGTGAGTCCGGCACGCAGCCCGGAAGCCTGGACTTCCCCATTAGTCGTGTCGACCCGGACCGCAAGGCTGTGCGGTACCTTGAGTTCGAAGGCAGCTCCAGCGCTCAAATAACGTTTTGGGTTCAGTGCTGTGATCTTCAGGACTCCACCTTCCTGCGAAACATCACAGGACAGAGTTTCGCACGCTGCCTGAGCATCAGCATCGGTTTCTCCATAGGCTGTGTAGCGGACCGAATACTCGACATCAGTTCCGTCGCCTGGAGAAATGGTCACGCCACCATTGAAGGTGCTGAGTTCCAGTACTTCTGCAGCTTCCGCGGATGTCGTTCCCTGATCGGTACAGGTGTGTCTGGCATTGAAGGCCGTGCATCCGGAAAAGACGAAGACGATCAGAGGGACTGGGAGTGTTCGGTAAAGAGTCATTTGGGTGCCTGGTGGCAAGGGGCCTGTCGATCTTCGATCCGGTTACTACGCACACTCGCCTGCATCCATGAACTGCAGCATGGACGCCGGAACTGGTCTGGCAGATAGTTCGAATGTCCGCATGGAATCCTGGTGAGATCTCCCGGCCAGATCAATGGCATGTTTTCGGACAACAGTTCCCCAGTTTCAGTCACTTTGTCGTGAGCAACGAAACGTTGCGTCGGCTATCGGTCTTCCACGAGCCGCAACAGGAAGTCGGACAGTGTCTGGCCATGACCAACGTGTGACCAAATTGACCAGGCAACGTTCATTCGACAAAGCGGTCGCGGCACACACAGCCTGAGACTTGTCTAACCGGTAGCCGAAGGCGCACGCGACAGGCAATCGTGGCCGCTCTCCGGGCTGGACAGAAAATTGCATCCGTCGGCCTAAGTCGTTTGGCAGCCTTGCTTATTGTGAGCCGAGACGCGTAAGCGGCCGGGTGAACGTACCGTCTGGCCGCTGGTTGGCACCCGAGGCCTCACGGCCTTCGGCTCACATGTACCTCGTGCAGCAAGACTAACGGTGGCAACAGGTTGCAACGATGGATGCAGTTTTCTGTGGACACCCCGAATATTTGGGCAACGCCTTAGTGCTGAAACATGAACTCATTCGAGTTCAGAATCGACCAGACGATGTCCTCCAGAGCCTGTCGCCGATTGTCTGCTTCCCGGAGGTATTCGACGACAACACCAGATTCTTTGGCTGAGGGCCGCCGAGAGTAGGCCGCCAGATACAGTTCCTGAATCGCCTGCTCGTCTGAAAGTGCTTCGAGTCTCGCCGCGCCCTTTGCTCCGCGTCCTTGGATCAGGCTGCTATTCATGAATTGCAGAGCCTGATCGAGACTGACTTCCTCACGACGTTCACACGCACAGGCTGTCTTTCGTTCGGGCTGGCCAAATGCCTTCAGGAATGTTGTCAAATGAGGATACGCCTGCTGCGTCATGAAGTAGTCCGCCTGACGCTGTTGAGCGGATTTGAGTTTTTCTCGTGCCACCTTGAGGGTTTCGTCATCAGATTTCTCGGCCTGGACCTTTGCGACGATAGCTTCTGATTCAATGACCTGTCCCGCCAGATTCTCTTCTTCGGCAGGTCCGAGGCACACTCGAGTAATCGCATCCTGAATCTGTTCTGCTGATAACAGCCGCGCGTGAGCGTGCGAACACAAAGCGTCATCAGTCTCATTGAACTGATTTGTCTGGACGGATCGCTGATATGTATTGCTGTTGAGGATCAGCCGAATGATGTGGCGTTTGTCATACCCACTGTGTTCAAACTCAGTGGCAAGTGCATCCAACGCATCAATGTTCACTGCCGGGTTTGAAGAGCGAAAATCATCGATTGGTTCGACAAGGCCGCGACCAAACAACTGGGCCCAGATCCGGTTGACTGCGACTCGTGCAAAATACGGGTTGTCAGGTTGAGTTAACCAGTGAGCGAATGCTCTTCGGAAGTCTGCTGCCTCCTGCCTCTCGACATTTGTTGGCCAGGGAGGCTGGACGATTCCTGTCCGCGGATTGGTCATGGTTCGATCTGCCGTCAGGGCAATCATCTGTTCCGCTGACTTACGATCCAGTTTTCGCTTTTGTGCTTCGTCAGTTATCTCAGCGTCGTTGGCCCACAACTTTCGGTCTACCTGATGGAAAGCAGCCGCAATCTGATAGTAGTTGTCCTGAGTCCATTTTTCGTACGGATGATTGTGACACTGGGCGCACATGATGCGTGACCCCATAAACAACTGAGCAACCGTTTCTGCCACCATTCTTGTATCATCTGTCAGACGATAAAAATTGGCTGCCGGTACTTCAGACGTTTTACCGGAGGCGGTCAGGAGTTCACTCACAAACTCGTCGTAAGGCTGATTCGATGTCCAGCTCTTTCGAATCCACTCACTGAACGCGCGTGCTCGCTCGGGGGAGAGTCTTTCGCGATTGACTCGTAGTAGATCAGCAGTCCGCAGCGACCACCAGGCGGCATGCTCGTCCGACTTCAGCCACCGATCAATCAACCGAGACCGTTTGTCGGCTGCATCGTCTGAGAGAAACGCGCGGGTCTCCTGACTCGTAGGCAGAAGTCCGCGGACATCCAGCGACAACCGACGGAAGAACGTCGAATCGTCACAGATCTCAGAAGGCAGGTACTGCAACTGTCGGAGTTTCCGGAGGATATGGGTATCCACAACGTTTGCGGCAGGAGGATCAGACCACTTGAATCCCTCAACCTGCTCAACCACTGTGACCGGGACTGACTGCACGTGGTCGAGAAACCGCACGCTCACCGCAAGTTGTCCTCGTGCCAGCCCTGTCAGTCGCCCGTCAGCCGAGACCTCACCCACACCATCATGAGAGACAGTCCAGCTGCAGGTTCGAGTCACATCACGACGTGATCCGTCGCTGAATACTGCCGTCACGCGAAACTGTTGAGTTCCTGATCGGTTGTCGTCATCAATATGAATGACCCGTTTGCTGGAGGGGTGCACGTCGATCCCGGTACATACGATTGCGGGGGATTCCTCTGCTCGTCCGCCTTCGTAAATCCACTGATGGAGAATCTGATAAGGAAGCCCATCTGGTCGGAGCCGTTTTCCCCCGCCGTGTGGTACTCGGAGAGAAGGCTTCTTCAACAGGAGGCTTTCCTCGGGCACCAGTGGATCGGTGAAGCGAGCAAGGCCGGATTCCGTCAGACTTTGCTCGTCCAGCTTTGGGTCAAACGCATTCAGCGACAACTCAAGTGCTCCACGACCGTTCGGTTTACCATGGCACGAACCGCTGTTGCACCCCTGCTTAGTCAGCACTGCGAGGACGTCATTGCGAAACGAAACTGGGCGTGCTGGCCCACTCAGGTCGACTTCAACCGGAACCTCAACACTGCCTCCGGAGTGGGTGACCTTCACGACACCGTTGCCCGACTTTAGTGAAGTGAGGAAGCCGTCCTCAGACCTGATGATCGCAGGCACATCGATCCTGGCTGAATGTGTCAGGTCAGACTCTGAGCCATCCTGGTTCTTCCCGGTCACCACCAATTGTATGCCGTCTCGCGGGTGAGTCAGCAGGACTCGCTTTGGTGAGACGCTAACTTCGACCTCGGATGCGGATGCAATGCGGAACAGTAGAAATGCAACGGTGAGGAAACGCATGGGGAAGACTGATCGGCGGGAAATGTATCAGACGAAGCTGTCCCAAATGATAGCAACCAGTACCTCACCGCTGAATCGGATTCCTTATCCCCACTCTGTTCGAACAGTCACACGGGTGTGATCAGCGTCCGTTAGCCGGCGAAGCACTCGCCCGGGTGAGGAGGGTCGTGTCTGGCGTGTCGGTGCTGCACGATCACTGCGCTGCGTCACAGTCTTTCCTACAGTCTGCTCTCATCGTTCTCAGAGTTATCTGCAGAGTCCTGCTGTGACACTGACAGAGGTTGCTCACTCAATCTGTTTACCCAACCCGCTGACGCAGGTAGATTTCCTGAATGGCGTCGACAGTGTCTGCCTCCATCGCCGATTTGTCAGATCGAATAACGGCAATCTTGGGGTCTCGCAGGCTGAGCACACCGGTCACCTGATCGCGGGCGATCCCCTCAAACTTAACAGTCACAACAATGGATGGTCGCAGCTGGACACCGGGACGAACGCCGGATGCACTGGGTCGCTCGATCCGTTCTCCCGTCATTAACCCATCCCGCATGATCTCACCCTGAAGTTCCATCTCCCGAGCTTTGTCGACTCCCGCGACATCTCCCACGAATTCGTAGGTGCCTTCCTTTGTGCGAGCTGCGATGACGAATGAGCCAAATACCTGCTGAGTCTGACTGACCGAAAAACAGGCGCCGGTAATCACAAGGTCCAGCGTGATTTCCGGCTTCCGCTTCTTCCAGTTCGGGTCCCGTGTAGCCAGTAAATACGGGGCTGTCAGATCCTTGGTAATTACACCTTCGTAACCCTGGGCTCGAAAGTGCTGGAAGAGTCGATTCACGTCATCTTTGCTCTGAGCCTCCTGGCCTTCTGAGACTGACAGCGGGATCGGTGTCTGGAACTGAGCCAGCGGAGCCATGAGGGCACTCAGGACCTGGCGGCGATTAGCGAGTGGCTGAGGTGTAAGATCCTGACCGTTCAGATAAACGATATCGAACGCCGCAAATCGCAGGCTGACTGCCTGTGATGGCTCTCCCTGGAGAGTGGCATACACTTCATAGACGGAAGCGGGCCGAGACCCCGCTTCGAGATCGAGCACCGTGCCGAACAGCTCACCGTCAATGATCGCGGTCTGAGCAGGAATTGTGCGGATCGTGGCATCGAGCCCCGGAATCTGTTCCAGCCAGTCACCTCGGTTTCGAGTGTAAGCGCCACAGAGGATTGAGCCTCGGGCGTCCGTTGACTTGTGGAGCATCAGGCGAATGCCGTCGTACTTGCGTTCCACCCAGACGGGATATTCTTTGATCTCGTCGACCGTTCCGCCCGCGAGAGTCGGCCGTACCGGGACCAGTGGCTGCAACTGAATCTTCTTAAGCCCCTCGACGCCTTCTTCCAGCAGGACCTCCGAAACGTTGAATACGTCGGTCAACGCCATCGCGTGAGCAACCTGCTCGGCCGGAGCTCCAAAACGCGCACCAAGCAATCGAGCAAGCATGGGGCCCTGATACTCGGATCCAAACCCGGCCTTCTGTAACAGCAGTTTGCAGAGAAAATACGCTTCCAGTTTGCCGCAGCGCCGAAAGAGGGAACGGAGCACGTTGAGTTTCTTCGACTGGCCAAGAGTTGGGATGAACCTCAACGTTCGCAGGACCTCTGCCGCGGTGAGCGGAGGATCCACTTTCAGTGAACCGGCGTGCTCGGCAAACAGAATGGCCACATCTCCCAGTTGTGTCAGTCTGTCCAGGCAGTCCCGGTGTGCGACCATCCGCATCGACATCAGAAGTCGAACCAGTGTATTGCGACGAACTGTGCTGCGTTTCCCAAGAAACGGGTCACCTAGGATACAGCCCAACTGTTCGGTCAGCGTGAGCCCAACATCACGGTCGAGGAACTCCGACAGCATTTCCTCTTTCGCTGTCACGTCGGGAGGTGCATCAACGGACAGTCCAAAAATAAACTGGACACGTTCAGGACTGAGCATCGACAGAGGCAGGAACAAGCCGCGACAAAGGCTGTAAAACGGGATCGAATCGAGTCCGTCTGCCGACAGGCTTCCTCCAGATTCCTCCGCCAGCTTCGTAATGGCGAACTGAAGATGGAGAGGCATTTGATAAGTCGTTTCGACCCACTCGGGATCGGCCTGACGGGAACCAATCGTCTGATTAAACACAGCAAGGTCGCTGGCTCGGCTGTATGCCTCGGTGATGTCTTCCGTTTCAATGAACTTCATAGCACTGCCGCTTCCATCGTCTTCTGACTTTAGGAGATCAGTCTACTGCAAGCAGTTCAGGATTTCATGCATGGATTAACGGGGCACGATTGCTTTCGCTGTGCGGTCACCGACGCGAAAGAAGCCCTGTGGCTTCCCATTCGCGTCGGAAATCATCCAGACAGCTCCAGGTCGCGTCTGTTGGCGCTTTTCTTCTCCGGGAGCGATCCCGGCGTAGAGCCTTTTGCCTCCGTTGCGATCCATCCACCACAACTGCACGTTCGTGCTGCGTCGATTGATAAACACCACATCAAACGGCCGCCCGTCAGGTCTGGAAGGCGGGGCCTTATCCGCTGCGAGTGGTTGCCACTTCAGTGCCGTTAGAGAGTCAACACTTGGCGCTGGTTTGGCTGCAAACCTGGTGGGCGCCATGGCTCGCAGTCGCGAAAGCTGCTTTTCGTGTTGTGCAACACCAGCAAGGTTGTGCCACTCATGGGGGTCGGTCTTGATGTCATAAAGCTCTTCATCACCATTCTGGTAATGAATGACTCGCCAGCGTTCTGTGCTGAGTCCGTAACTGCCGGGAGAACCGAGGTGGGTAATGCTTGCATGTGGCCATTCGGCATTCGGGGCCTGCAGCAGCGGGACCAGAGAGGGGCCGTCGTGGTGAGGTTCTGCAGGAAGACCGGACAATTCAAGCAGCGTCGGGAAGAGGCTTAACAGATTGACGGGACGACTGCAGCGGGCAGGCGAAGTTCCCGATTTGAGGCCAGTCGTCCCCTCGGGCACTCGGATCATCAGAGGGACCCTCGTGCAGACCCGCCATGCGGTGAATTTCTGCCAGTGCTGTTTCTCTCCGAGGTGCCAGCCGTGGTCTGACCAGAGGACGACAATTGTGTTGTGAGCATTAGGTCCGGACTGCAGTGCCTTCAAAACGCGACCCAACATGGCGTCCGCATAGTGGATGGAGGCCAGATAGCCCTGAACACCCTGCCGCCACTGATCGTGTTTCAGAATATGTTCGAAGTATCGGTTGGGGCCGGCTTTCTTCCCTGCCGCAGGCAGATCGTCAAGATCATCGGGCAGGTAACCAACTGGCAGTCTGACATCGGCGAGCGGGAACGATTCGAAGTATTTCTTCGGAACAAACCATGGCTCGTGTGGACGATAGATTCCGCAGGCAAGAAAAAATGGCTGGTCGTGCTCCTGCGCAAGTTGCTCGCTGACCCATTGGGAAACCAGAAAGTCGCCCCCATATTCTTCATCGGTCGCGTCAATCGGGCCCCAGTCTGTTTCGACATATTGCCACGGTCCGCCACGCGGCAGGCTGAGCGGCCGGTTTCGGGGATTCAGAGTGCGAGGGAACGGATTCTCCGATTCCTTCTTCGGAAAGTACTCGTCCCACGAATCCGCATCGATGAAGTAGTGCAGCATCTTGCCTGAACCAGCAGACCAGTAGCCATGGCGCGAAAGCGTTTTGGGGAGCAGTTCTGCATCCGGCAGCACTTCTCTCATCTTCTGCAGATTATCGTAGAGCCCCGATCGGTGAGGAGAACGCCCGGTGAAGATGGCGCTGCGAGAGGGATTACATGCCGGGGCAGGGCAGTGTGCGTTTGTAAATAGGACCGAGGATGCAGCCAGTCGGTCGAGGTTGGGAGTTATTGTTTGAGGATGTCCTCCAAGGCAGCCAATCCAGTCATTCAAATCATCCATCGCGATGAAGAGAATGTTTGGCTTTTGCTGTTCTGCAGTCGAAGCTGAATCAGCCTGGGTCAGGACAATGCCCCAAAACACGACGTTCAAGACTGACTTCATGCGCAGGTCCTCCGGGAATCTACTGTTGGCTATTTGCTGCCGATGCAATACAGGTGAGAATGGGTTCGCAGCAGGAGCCGATCACCCGTGATGGCAGGCGTCGCGTTGTAGATTCCTTCGTCACCTTCAATTGTGTTGCGGTGTACCTCTTTGAATTCATCACTGAGCGGAGCGACGATGACGCCATCTCCCCGAGTTGGGATGAACAGGTGCCTGTTGGCCAATACAGCTGAGGCGTAGACTCTTCCCTTGCTCCCCAGTCGTGATTGATAAATGACATCACCAGTTGAGGCATCAAGGCAATTTGCGATACCGCGGTCACTGGCCCAGTAGAGACGGCCCTCATGAATGATGGGGGACGTGACGTTGGCACCCACATTGGTATCCCACAGTCGGTGTGATTCAGTCACGTTTCCGCTTCCGCCCAGTTTGATCGCCATGGATTGGTTTTTGCGGCCACCGATCACCCAGGCGATTCCACTTCTCGTCACAACACAGGGAACGACGTAGTCCTGAATTCCTTCGCACGTCCAGAGTTCTTTCCCCTGCAAAGGATCAAATCCTCGAACCTGCATCCGATAGCTGATGATGAGTTCATCGCGGCCGGATTCTGAGCGGCCGACAATTGGAGTTGTCCAGCTACGTTCGATTCCTTCAATCTTCCAGGCTTCTTTGCCAGTCGTGTGGTCGAATGCAAAGACCGTCTGGGACTCAATACTCGCATTAATAATCACAAGGTTCCTGTATGTGATTGGTGATGCAGCTGTTCCGAAGCCGGCTGTCTTTGTCCCCGTTTGTTTGTGCCAGAGCTGCTCACCATCGTGACTGAAGGCAATTAGTCCGCTGACACCAAAATAGGCGTAGACTCCGTGTGCATCCACAGCCGGAGTGCCTGTCGCAAAGCCGTGATCAGCGATTCTTCGAGTTACGTTCTGCTCGTCAGCGGCAGCGTCCATCGACCGATCCCAGATCACTTTGCCTGTGTCTCGATCGAGACACAGCACGTGTAGTTTCAGGTCGGCGCGATCGCCGGGTTCGTCCGGCTCGAGGCCATAGCCTGACCATGCCGTCAGATAAATTCGATCAGAAAACACGGCCGGACTTGAAGAGCCATGGCCGGGAAGTGGCTGTTTCCATAGCAGGTTTTCCGATTCACTCCACGTCAAAGGAATGTTAGCAGCAGGTGCGGCTGCGTTTCCGTCCGACCCACGAAACCGTGGCCAGTCATTGGCGCTGCAGACAGATGAAAGGAGGGCGGTGAGGATGAGGCAGATTCGCATGAGACATGCTTTCAGAAAGAGACCACAGGCTCCGCTATCATACGTCGCTGCCGAGGAATTACACGCCTGATGCTGCTACCCTGGCGACCACTCGGCTCCTGAGCCAAACCGACTGCTGGCAACGCTGTGATTTGTTCGGACGCTAATGCGACTGTGAGTTGCCCGGAGTGGGATTCATCAGTATTCCTGGTCAACGGGACTTCTGGCAAAGTCGACTACTCCCATGAAGGCTGTAACGGAGGCAGCAACTTTGATCGGTTTTCGGGTGGCCTTTAGGCGCCACTCTTTAGCCGTTTCACAGTCTGGCAGAGAGATTCAATCATGCCGTTGAGCCGCTTCGTGTTACCCTCGTCAGTGAGTTTCCCGGAGTCATCGAACGCCTGAAAGGCACTGCCAATCGCTACCTGATCCGGGATGACAAGTACGCCAATACTGCTGAGAATCGAACGCAGGTGCACGAGTCCTCTCAGTCCTCCAAGGGCTCCGGGCGACGCGGCCATGATTCCGGCCACTTTTCCACGAAATGCCGCCAGCATCGGCTGGTTGTCAGCGGGACGCGACACCCAGTCAATTGTGTTCTTGAGCATCGGTGACAGTGAACTGTTGTACTCGGGCGATGCGATCAACAGGCCGTCATGTTCAAGGAACAGGTCACGCAGACGGGTTGCATTGTCTGGCGTTTCTTTTGCTTCAAAGTCCTCGTCAAAAAGCGGAAGTGGGTAGTCCTGCATGCTGAGGACAGTCACTGCGGCACCGGCGTCGCGGGCCACTGCTGAGGCGGCTTCAATAAGCTTGTGGTTGTATGATCCGCTTCGAGCACTTCCGGCAAACGCAAGCAGTCGTGAAGGCATAGCATTGAATCCAGTGTTGGTTTGTGAACCCATGACTGTCTGCAGTCGGGCTGCGGCACTTACAGAATGATTGTGATTTCGTGCGAGGCCACAAAAAAAACTCCCGGCTCATGGAGCAGGGAGTTCCTTTGAATTCATTATTAGTTGGCTCATCAACCTTCTGCAGGAGCTTCCGCTTCTGCCGCCGCCTTTTCCGCTTCTCTCTCTGCAGCTTCGGCAGCAGCAGCTTCCTGAGCAGCCAGAACGGCGGCCTCTTCGGCGGCTGCCTTGGCTGCGGCCTCCAGCTCGGCCTGTTTTTCCTGGTGAGCCGCAGCACATGCGCTGCAGACAAGCAGTTCTTTCACGATTTCATGCCCACGTCCGCCACGGTCGCGCTGCTTGGGAGCTTCACGAAACCGGCCAAACCGTCGCTGAGCAGGAGGTTCTACGGTCCCGGGATACTCTTTGGGACGGGTGGCAACGGTGACTCGCTGAGACTTCGTCCCGGCGGCCGCAACTTTTCCACACATCTGGCAACGAAACACTATCGAATCTTTCTAGATGCCCTCAGAGAGGAGGACGTCGATCTTCGAAATGGGAGAAATGGGATTGAAGGAACGGACTTCCCTCAATTCAGGGCCGAAGAGTGTAACCACTGTCCTTGCTCAGGGAAACCGGGACCTGCCACAATCTCAGCTTTGGGGCGATCCGCCTCAGGCCTCGTCCGGCTCGTTGAGTTGAGAAAGCTGGCGGTCGATCTCTCGCTGCGTTACTCGCTGGTAAGCTACGTTGGTTAGAGACTCCGAAACGAGCCCCTCATGTTCCTCGTGAACCCGCTCAAATTCCCTGCCCAGTGACTGCATCCACTCCGGCGGCTCAATATTGGAACCCAGCCGGCCCTCCATAAAGTCGGAGATTTCCTGCCGCAGAACGGCGAAATTGACTCTCGCATCGTCCTCCGAGATATCGCCCAGCCCGGGACTGCAGCGGCCGACCCGAGCCCGCATGCGGTTGACTGCTAACGCTCCTGCAATCCGCTCATGGATATGATCGTGCAGCGTCGGCAGCTGGACGCCATATCGAGATTCCAGCTCCTGGAGGTCGTCGACCATGTTTTCTGCGACCTGACGCGTCATCTCTCGCAGTTCAGTCTCCAGTTCCGCGGCGAGTTCGTCGGAATTGAGTCGGACGGCAGACTCATGGACGACTTTCCACGGTATGTGATTCCAGCTGAGCCGCTCGTAATCCGCTTCCAGCTTCAGGAAGTCCAGCAGACAAAAGAGACGATTGCCATAGTCAGAGTGAGTTGTCGTGGTGTTGTATTCAAGGAAGCGGTCAAAGTTGTCGACAACGGACTCGTACACGAACTCCATCATCTCGATCGCCTCTTCACGGTCGAGTTTGGATGCTCGAATGTCGTCAACGATTCGGCAAGGCTGGAACGTTGCGACGGTATTCTCCAGTTCATCCAGCAACGAGTCGGCGCCGTGCTGAACGATTGCGCGTGCATTCCCCAGCGTCAGCATGCGAGTGTGGAACAGATCTTCTCCGTATGTTTCAATAAACTGGCGGATATCGTCAGATCTTTCCGGGTCATTCAGCTCCTCCACAACAGATAGCCTCATCGAGCTGCTGTGGCGAATCCAGAGACCGGAGTAGGCATCGAGAAGTCTCTGCAGTCTTCGAAAGACTGCTCGGCGCTGCCGGGAGGTTTCCGTCTTCCACCTGCGAGCAGCGTGCAGGATTGACTCCGCTGAACAGGCGAGACCGATGCGAAACAGCCGATCAAATTCTGTGACAGCCTGCCCCAGGGGGCGCGAGCTGCGTTCCATACGGTAGGCGGCTTCCAGCAGTCGGAATGTCTCCTTCAGCAGTCCCAGTCGCGGCAGCTGGCTGAGCACCATCCGAAAGACGGCCTGCAGTGTCCGGGCTTTCAGAATGCCGGCCGGCTGTCCTCCATGCTCAAAGGGCACGTACAGAAGAGGTCTTTTCTGAAGGGCTTCCGTGAATTCTGAGAACTCTGCTCGGACTTTCTGAATGTCGTTGCACAGCACGGCTCGCAGCATCACGACCAGTTGACGGTCAAAGTCACGGCCGGCTCCGGGCAGTGATTCGCCATCCATCAGCGCTGCACACACCAGTCGTTCGGCCATTAGAAACTCAACGGTCGTTGAGATCGTATTCTGCATCAGCAGGAATCTGGACTGCATTTGCAGATCAAACTCGATGTTGGCATCGAGGTCTGCAGACAGAGATTTGATTTCATGCTCTCGGACTTCGGAAATCAGTCCCGCGAGGTCTTTCAGGAACCCCCGAATCGATGCCAGCCATTGCCGCAGATATTCACGTTGTTTGTTGTCCGGGGCCAGCGACGAATTCTGAGACAGCGAAACGGCCGCACTTCCAAAGAGAGCTCCCAGGGTATGTAAGAATCTGAGGCGAGGTTCTATCTGACGATAGATTACTTCGAACTCGGTTGTTCCAATGCCGTAACCGTCGTCGACGGTATCGCCTTCAATTCCGTCATCCGCGCTGTCGCGAAACACGACGTCTTCGTAAGCGGCCTGAAAGAGATTCTCTTCACTGTCGTCACCAAACTCTGAAGAGTCAGCATCAAACAGATGATCGAAATCCAGCGACTCGTCTTCTCCGTTCCCGTTCGATTTGCCGCTGCGATAACGGTTAACGAATTCCTTGAGTGACGGGACCTGCCAGTACAATCCCGCATTTGCTTCCATGTATGCGAACAAACGCTGAAGTCGAGGCCACTGCTCGTCTTTCGGGCGGGTAATGATCGTTCGCAGCAGCCTGTGTAGTTGCTGGTGAATGGAATGGCGACCGGATTCCAGTCCCATTTCCTCTGCTTCACTCAACCACTGCATTAACAGCCCGGTCGCAGCCACCACGTCATTGCGATCGAGTAGCGCCGAAACAACCTGAGAGAAGCTCCGAGGAGATTCGAACTGGCTGACGTGCTGCCGCCAGAATGAAATGTCACCGGCAGACTCACCAGCCGTCCGCCATTCGGCAAGGGCGGCGGAAACATGGCGTGCGGCCCGAAGTGATTCGCCTCCACTGACGTGAGGAATCTCTGCAACAGTTGTCGTTGCATAAGTGTCCCACTCTTCAGACAGCGATGTGAAGTCCGTTTCAACCGACTGATGAATATCGCTTCGTCCAAGTGCCGCGGATTCAGCCATGATCGCGGACGACGCATCAAACATGTGCTCCACGACTTCTACGAGCACTTCGACTCGATTGTCAGGAATTGCGTCTTCACGCGCAGAAAACAGAGGAAACATTCCCTGAAAACCAAGCACATTCCAGGGATCAACGACCGCACCACAGTGGATCCCTCGCCTGAGCAGATCGAAACAGTCTGTCAGCAGCTGTCGCGCCTGATCAATCTCCTTGTTACGAAGGCTGCGGTGAATCAGCATCACTCGTGAGAGGATCTCAGATTCGAATCGAGCCGACGCGCACGGAATTATGGACGCTTCTTCACACGCTGCCTCTTCGAATCCAAGCGACGCATAAAAGGACGCGAGCTGGCGGTGCTGAACCTGACTGGCCCCGTACTGGCTGAGATACATGTTCAACTGATGGCGTACGTGGCCAAACGGCTGACGCGATTCCAGCGCACTCGTTGTCAGCCGTTCGCGTCTTTCGCCTGAACTCGTATCAAGGAGTGACTGATAGAACTTGTCTCGCTGCCGAGCGACCATAGGCAGCAGTGCTGTCAGGGAAACACTCGAATCGTACGTGTCGGGGCCTGAACCACTAATTGATGAGGCCATGAGGATTGTGCCGGCCAGCACCGCGGATGCGTCATACAGGCGCTCCTCGGGTGCCATCGTGTCGGTTGTTTCCATCCACGACTGCAGTGATTCGATAATGATACTTCGAACGACGAAGCGACGGTAAAACCCCTTCACATCGATCACTTCCGGGTCCCATTCGCCAAACATGTAGTTGGTGCGTTTGTTGACGGGATGGAGGTGATCATGAGCACGGATGTCGAGTGCCAGTTCGTCAAGTCGATCCAGCGAAAAGTGAGCGGGTCCGGTCAGGTCTTCAGGGAGCCGTTTCAGGAATTCAAGAGTTGCCGAGATCAGCGGCTCAAATCGCCCCGCCGCTACCCCTGAGTTCCTGAGATACAAAGGAATCGGGCAGTACCGCTCATGGTCGTAAACTTCCATCCGCCGCTCGTTCTCGAGCACAGCAACCGGACGATAGCCGACATAGCTGTTCAATCGACGCAGGACAGAGTCAGTCAGGTCACTGGGCTGAGATGACCATGACGCCAGTGTCGCTTCAAGGATGTGTGCGAGCAGAAAAGGCTGAGCGAGTATTCCCGGTTCATCCGGGGAGTAGTCTTCAAACAGGTGAAACAGCAGGTCCCTGTGGTGGCTGATGTAGGCTGGGAGTACATGATCGAAGGCGGTCTTAATTACCGACTCGGCCTGGGTGATCTCAGTGAACGCCGTAGCGCCTTCCTGTTGAAGTTTGCTCAACTGATCCAGTAGTGAGTTGCGGATCGAATTCGTGGACTGTGGCTCGCGTCCGTACAGGAGGTTCATGCACTGTCGGAATCGGGGGCCCGGCGTTCCATCTGAAAAATTCAGATACCCCAGCAGATCGCGAATAGACTCGCTGGGGGCTGTTGCATTTTCAGAAGGTACGGACATCAGACGAGCTCAGAACAACAAAATCTGTGCGATGCGTGCTGCTCAGAGCAGCACACCGGTGAAATTGTTGCGAGAAAAGTGGTCCGGGAAACCGGGATTCGAACGAACGGAACCGAATTGAAGAAATCAGGTGACGTTGGTCAGCGGAAGGACAAACGTCAGGATTATCGTAACGACCATGCTGACCACGCCAAGCAGGGCCAGCATCGGAGTCCACGTTTTCAGCGCTTCCTTTTCACTGAGACCACTCATTTTCGCCACGATCCAGAAGCCACTGTCATTCATCCAGGAACCGATGCAGGATCCCGCTCCAATCGCAGTGCAGATATACACCAGATTGAAACCGAGGCTTTCGGATGTGAGTCCCATTGATGCGATCATGCCCGAGACGACAATCATGGCGGCAGTACTGGATCCCTGAGCGACCTTAAGTAACGCTGCCAGCCCAAACGCCAGGAACAGAGACACGATTCCGAGAACTTTGGTCCCCTGAGCCTGCTCCTGAATCGTGTTGGCAATGTTCGTCTCCTTCAGCATGGCACCAAACGCTCC
>CAJWGB010000135.1 GCA_913031625.1 uncultured Planctomycetaceae bacterium
GAATCTCCCAGGCGCACAAGAAAAGGGGACGTGTGACACGTCCCCTTCTGTTTACGGGTCTGGTTCTGACTACGAGCCTGCTCTAGCCCTTTGCCTTCAGTTCGGCCGCTTTCTTTTTGAGATCAGCAGCCTTCTTGATGACCTCTTCCTTTTTGGCTTTGGAGTCAGTTACCTTCTTGGCGGCTGCATCAGACGCTTTCTTCGCTTCATCGGCAGCCTTCTTTTTGTCCTCCATCGCCTTTTTCGCATCGGCCGCTGTCTTCTTCGCAGCTTCAGAGATCTTCGTTGCGTCTTCGACCACCTTGACGGCAGCTTCAACGACAGGCTTGGGCGCGTCAGGATTCTTCTTCAAATCCTCCAGCGTCTTTGCTGCGTTTGCAAGAGCTGTGGCGGCGGCGGCAACTTTGGCGTCGGCTGCTTTTGATGCCTCCTGAGCAGCAGCAAAATCTTTTTGGGCCGCAGTCGTTTTTGCAGCAGCTTCACCGGCCGCCTTTTCCTCAGCCGGAATCCGAGTCGCAATCTCGTCGACTTCTTTCGCCGCGTCTTCGGCAGCCCGCTCGGCTTCCACGATTTCTCGTTGCCGTTCCTTTTTGAAGTCCGGCACGATTTCGATTCCCTGAATGGCGGCCTTCACACTCTCCTGGCCGGCTTCGGTCACTTTCGTCTGCCAGACATACAGCTTCTTCAGTCCCTTCAGTGCATTCAGTTGTGGCACGCCAGCATCGGTCACAGCTGTACCATAGACGTTCAGGTACTCCAGTTTCTGGAGGCCTTTCAACTGAGCCAGTCCGGCGTCTGTCACACCCGTTTTTTCAAGATGAAGTCGCGCCAGGTCTTTAAGACCAGCGAGATGCGCCAGCCCGGCGTCTGTGACTTTCGTGCCGCGCAGGTTCACGGAGTAAACGTTCCCTGCACCAGCGAGGACTTTAATCGTGTCATCGGTCACGTCTTTGTCGGACAGATGAAAGGCAATTGTCAGCCGAGTGTCGTTTTGAGCGAGCTGCATCGCCTGCCCGCCTGCGTCGCGAACAGCCTTAATAAGCGCCTTGTCAGCGTCTGAGAGTTCCTGAGCAGTAGCACTGACGATGGTCAGCACAGCTGCACAAAGCAAAGCGGTGGGTTTCATAAGAAGAGTCCTGAGATTTGGGTCAGGGAGTGCGTTGTTGAGCTAACGGTGAGTCGTCAGCCACCGGGAAGGGTTTCCAGGTTGCCTACGGAGAGTGAGCGTATGCTACTTTGCCCCTGGTTTCAACAATTCGCCCAAATCTCTCCCATCCTGCGGTGGGCTGGCGCGCACAGAATGCGCAGTCCATTACCGCAAAAAGGGGAGCAGAACAGCAGGGCTAAGCTCAGCGTCCGCTATACGCAGGCGAGCTCTTCCACTTCACTATCAGTGCCGCAAATCGGCTGAGCGAAAACGTCGCCGTCCGGGCCCTCTATCTCCAGTACAACATCTCCTTCTGTTTCATCCGCTTCCAGCAGGGTCACCCTGTAGTCCCCAAGGCGAATCGTTTCGCCCACTCGCAGATCAAACTGATGGCTTGTCATGAGTTGTACCGTGGAATAAGAAGCCGTCGTGACCAGAGGTCTTTCAGGCATGATGTGAAAAAGAACAAACGCGGCAGAATCAGATGGATCACAGAGCTGTGAATCAGAAACCTGTTTCACCGGCCTTCAAATGACTGGCCAATTTTATACTTCCTGTTGTGATGACGAGCAACGGCCAACTCTGGCGATGTTAAAACTTCCCACGACCTTTCTGTGATTCATTTTTTTTTGATTCGAACGCTTGCAACCACAACCCAATTCAGAATAGCTCTCTCGCATCCGAACAGGACTCGTAGTGTACGTGTCAACTCGATAAAACTCGCGAAACAAATAGCCGGACGCCACCCCGGAAACCCCAGAACAACCAGTCAGTAAAACACATGTCATCAGACAACCCCTTGCTGTCTCGCCACGGATTGCCGCCGTTTCAGAGGATCACACCAGGGCACGTTCAATCCGCAGTGGAACAGATTCTGGCAAAGGCCCGAGAACTCCTGAAACAGGCGGAAGCTGCTCCGATCGGCGATCTCGAAGCACTGACCGTTCCGCTGCGTGAAATCGACCTGCTGTTTGAATACGGCTGGTCACCGGTCAACCACCTGCTGGGCGTCGCAAACAGCGATGAGCTGCGTGAATCTCATGAGGCCGTTCTTCCCGATGTTGTCACTCTCAGCCTGGAAATGAAACAAAGTCGCGCACTGTACGACCGATACCGTGCGCTCAGGGATGGAGACTCCTGGAAGTCTCTTTCTCCCGCGCAACAACGCTCAATTGATCAATCCATTCTTGCTGCGGAGCAGTCGGGAATCGCGCTCGATGAAGAAGCACAGAAAGAATTCAATGAGGTCTCGCAGCGACTCTCACAGCTCAGCACAGAGTTCTCTAATCACGTGCTGGACGCCACAAAAGCATGGCACCTCGACCTGACTGATCCGTCCGATGCGGAAGGACTGCCCGACAGTTATCGACAGCGCGCTGCAGCTGCATGGAGTGATGAGAATTCAGAACGTGAGCCAGCTACGGCAGAACAGGGGCCATGGCGAATCAAACTGGATGCCCCCAGCTTCGGCCCATTCATGGAGCACTGTCGTAATCGAACGCTGCGAGAGCAGGCCTACCGGGCCTACACAACTCGCGCGTCATCCGGCGAAACCGACAACTCAGGGCTGATCGACGAGATACTCACGCTGCGGAAGAAGAAGTGTGACCTCCTTGGTTACGACAACTTCGCTGCACTCAGCCTCTCAAGAAAGATGGCCGGGACAGCTGACGCTGTACAAAGGATGTTTGACGAGCTGCGAAACGCATCATGGGACGCCGGGGTCAGTGAGCTCGCCGAGATTTCGGACCTGGCGTCGGCCTCCGGTCAGGACGAAGACCTCAGGCACTGGGACGCCGCATTCTGGGCCGAACGGCTTCGGGAGCAGCGTTACAGTTTTACTGACGAAGAACTCCGTCCCTACTTCTCGCTCGAACGAGTGCTGGATGGGCTGTTCAGCCTCTGCCAGCGTCTGTTTGGTATCAATGTAAAGCCTGCGACAGATCAGAGCTGTGTCTGGCAGGAGGACGTCACCCTCTACGATGTATTCAGTGAGCAGGGTGAGCACATCGCCGGGTTCTTCCTTGATCCGTATTCCCGCCCGGAAAACAAACGGGGCGGCGCGTGGATGGATGACTGCATCATTCGCTGCGTTACTGCTGATGAAACTCGACTGCCGGTTGCTCACTTGATCTGCAACGGAACGCCTCCTGTCGGTGATGTCCCTGCTCTGATGACGTTTCGAGAGGTGGAGACGCTGTTCCATGAATTCGGCCACGGGCTCCAGCATATGATGACCACAGTGGATGACCGCAGCGTCTCCGGTATCAATGGAGTGGAATGGGATGCCGTGGAGCTCCCAAGCCAGTTTATGGAAAACTGGTGCTACCACCGCCCTACTCTGCTTGGAATGGCTGTTCACTATGAGACGGGAGAGACTCTACCGGAAGATCTCTTCCAGAAGATCTGCCACGCGAGAACATATCGCGCTGCTTCTCAGATGCTGCGACAGCTGCAGTTTGGAATGACGGACATGAAACTGCATTCCGATTTTGACCCATCCGGTGACCAGACCGTTTTCGACGTTCATATGGAAATCGCAAGGCAGACTTCACCACTGGAGCCACAGCCGGAGAACAGATTCCTGTGTGCTTTCTCTCATATCTTTGCGGGCGGCTATGCGGCCGGCTACTACAGTTATAAGTGGGCAGAGGTGTTAAGTGCGGACGCCTTCGCAGCGTTCGAAGAAGCCGGACTGGATGACGACACCGCAGTCCGGGAGACCGGATACCGTTTTCGCGATACGGTGCTGGCACAGGGAGGCAGCCGTCATCCGATGGACATCTACCGCGACTTCCGAGGTCGGGAGCCATCCACGGAAGCACTGCTCCGGCACAATGGCCTTGTCGCTGCTGAGGACTCCTGATGAACCAGCATGACCCTGATCGTGAATATGACGTGGTCGTCATCGGGACCGGTCCCGGAGGCGAAGGCGCGGCGATGGAAGCCACCAAACAGGGATGGTCTGTTGCTGTCATTGAAAAGCAGCCTCGCATTGGCGGCAACTGCACGCATCTGGGAACAATCCCCAGCAAATCACTGCGTGCCACGATCTCACGCATCATGGAGGTGAATACGGGAGCTCCGTTTCGTAGTCTTGGCGTCAAAGTTGAAGCTGGATTTCAGGATCTGCGCCGTGCCGCTCAATCCGTCATTGAGAAGCAGGTCGACATGCGGCGTACATTCTATGACCGCAATGACATTGACGTGTTTCATGGAACCGCATCATTCGTCGACCAACACCAACTGCTGGTACGAGAACATTCCGGAGACGAAAGAGTTCTCAATTGCCGCGCGATCGTTGTTGCCACCGGATCGCGACCGTATCGGCCACGGGAAGTAGACTTCGACCATCCCTGTGTCTTTGACAGTGACACGATCCTCGGTCTTCAGAAAACGCCGCGGTCGATGACGATCTATGGGGCCGGGGTCATCGGATGCGAGTACGCCTCTATGTTTCGACAGTTGTCTGTCAAACTGAATCTCGTCAACACACGCAGCCACCTTCTTGATTTTCTGGACGACGAAATCTGTGATGCCCTGAGCTATCACATGCGGGATACAGGGGTTCGCATCCGCCACAACGAAGAATACGACCGCCTTGAAGCCCACCCGGAACATGTCATCCTGCACCTCAAATCAGGCAAGCAACTCAAAAGTGACATCCTGCTGTGGGCAAATGGAAGGTCGGGAAATACCGATGAATTGAATCTCAGTAGTATCAATCTTGCACCAAACCATCGCGGGCAACTTGAAGTGAATCGCTGTTTCCAGACAGAACAGCCACACATCTACGCGGTGGGTGATGTCATCGGCCCCCCGGCACTGGCGAGTGCCGCCTACGTACAGGGACGTTTTGCGGCACAACATCTCGGTGCCGTTCTGCGCAACGAGGAAACACTTCCTCAGGAGTTTGCCATGGAGAACATTCCCACTGGCATCTACACAATGCCGGAAATCAGTTCTCTCGGCAGGAACGAGAAAGAACTCACGGCTCAACAGATTCCATACGAAGTGGGCCACTCAATGTTCAAGAGTCTTGCACGTGCCCAGATTATGGGACAACCCGTCGGAATGCTGAAGCTGCTGTTTCACCGGGAGACTCTGGAAATCCTCGGCATACACTGTTTCGGCGTGAACGCCTCCGAGATCATCCACATCGGCCAGGCAATTATGGCGCAGGAGGGCACCGACAACACGCTTGAGTACTTTATGAACACAACCTTCAACTACCCCACGATGGCTGAAGCGTATCGCGTCGCGGCCTTGAACGGATACAACCGACTCATCTGAGTCGCACGTTAAATCAGCGGAAGCTGTGACCAAATCAAAACAGCTCGAATCAATGCAGCGGATACGAATTGACTCCCTGGATGACCCGCGGCTGGACATTTACCGCAACATGAAGACTTCGAACGCAAGTCGCGACGCCGGAGTCTTTATTGCAGAAGGTACCACGCTCGTCGAACGGCTCCTGCACAGTTCATGGGACGTCGAATCTGTCCTCGCCTCAGAACAGAAGCTTCGCAACTTTGCCGCAAGGATTCCTGAAGGCACTCTTGTCTATGAGGTTGATCGCGAACTGGCGACGCAACTCGTGGGCTTCAAGTTTCATCTGGGAGTCGTCGCAGCAGCGCGACGCAGAGCTGCGCCATCTCTCTCTGACTCCGTTCCGTCATCTGGTCCTTCGCTGGTCCTGGTCGGTGAGCATCTGATCGATCAGGAGAACGTTGGAATGCTGATTCGAATTGGATCCGCATTCGGAGCGGACGCTGTTGCATTCAGCAGAGGAACAACCGACCCGTTCTCGCGCAGAGTTCTCAGGGTGTCCATGGGAAACGGTCTCTCTCTCCCCATCGTCGATGGCCTGCAGGGAGTGGACCTGGTTCACGAACTGGCAGCCCTTGACTTCACGTGCTGCGCAACAACTCTCACCCCAGGCGCACAGACTCTGAGTGGTTTTGTATTTCCGGAACGGTCAGCCATCTTCTTTGGAAATGAAACTCACGGAGTTTCTGATCAGACCATCGAACGTTGCAGTCATGAGCTCACCATTCCGATGCTGAATCACACTGACTCGCTGAACGTGGCAGTCAGCGCAGGCATCTTTGCCTACTCCTACCGAAGCCAGTACTCATGAACACCACACAGATTCTGTTCTCCGGACGGGTTCAGGGCGTCTGGTTCCGGGCAACCACAAAGCGTCTGGCAGGCAGCCTGCCACTAAGTGGCTATGTCCGAAACCTGCCTGACGGCCGCGTCGAACTGATCGTCCAGGGGACCGACAGCGACATTGAATCGCTCCTGCAGAAGATTCGCGCGGAGTACCCGGACAACATCGAAGATATCGAGCGGCGTGGCACGGACTTAGAAGAACTAAACGGGTTCGAGGTCTGTCACTAGAACGCTTTTCAGATCGTTGTAACGTCTAAGTGATCAGCCCGCTTCCGGCCGAATGCAGCTTCTGAGCGAAGCGCCGCGAGCCGCCCGGCCGAGTGTGCCTTCGAATTCGCTGCCGGCTTGGTCAACGCGAACTCGGACGGTGGTGCGGCCGGAATGCCTGAGCGATTCCGCCAAGATGGCGATGGCGTGAAGAGGGGGTTCGGGCTTTCGCAGAGAATTGTGAGTGCGTATGAACCATGGCGACCGAAGGGACTGCTGGTGAAGTCCATTACTCCACGACACAAAAAAAGCCGTCGCGGTGTGCGACGGCTTGTCAATTCTCTTCAGCGGACGAACCCGCTATCAGACTGGTGCTTACTTCTCAGCAGCATCCCACCACCAGCGATTGATGTCCTGGCCGATTGGAGTGGCTGTCAGCACTTTGGTGTCGAGTGCAGGCACTGAGTTCATTCGAGCACCGCGTCCGACGAGTGATGAAACATCCACTTTGACACCACCAGCAACCTGAATCACAACGCTTCCGCCACGATAAACGCGGTAAGCTGCTGCAGTCATCAGCTCTTCCGGAACGTCCACTGATCCATGCTTGACAGCATTGGGATTACGGAACGTTTCAGCCGTCCAGTTGGCCTGTGCACCGGCTCCGTTGGCGTGAACCATTGCGGAGACAATCGCCAGGTCGAAAACATTCTGAAGTTCTGCGAAGACAGGGTCCTGGCTGGCCAGCTCCGGCAGATGCTTCGTGAACAGTGCAGCGAATTTTGCGTTGGCTCGGTCTGCATTGCCGGTGCTCTGTCGAGTTCCGTTCTGAGCAACCAGCTGGTTCTCTGACAGACATTCAACTGCTTCACCTGCGAACTCAAAGACCTGACCGTTGGGAGACATGTTGATACCGTCGTATCCCAGAGCCATCCACCAACGCAGAGCGTCCATGGAACCTGACCCACGCTGCTCAGCACGAGTCAGCAGATCAAAGTAACTCTTCATTCCGGCTGGTCCCTTGCGGCGGCCAATTCCGATTTCCTTCATTCGGTAGTCAGCATCGACGATGACGGAAGCAACGTGTGAGTCCTGGGGAATGCCCTGAACGACAACGTCCTGGAGCCCCAGTGTCTCTTCCAGCTGCTCGGTGAACCGCTTCGCGGTTCGTGAAGAAAGGCCATTGCGATTCTTCGCAACAAACGACTGCACGGCTGCAATCTGAGCCTGACGTGGATCGATGGAGCACATAAAGAAGCCAGCGCCACCGCGAGAGAATGTGCGGTTGAGAACAATCAGATCGTCAAGATTGAGAGTTGGTCGTCCGGACTCTGTACTGACCCGTCGCCCCTCACCGTCCTTCGTCCATGCACCGGCAGGGCCAGCGATGACGATGTCCTGTGTTTCCGGGAACACAAACATGTATTTGATTTCTGTGATTCCAGCGAGAGCCATCAGGTCTTCAGGAATCTCTTTTCCGGCAGCAGCGAGCTGACGGACATGTCGTTCAAGACGTGGCAACGAAACCATTCGCATTTCAGACGACTGACGTACGTCAGTGTTCTGATTCGCTGATTTAGCGATCTCAGCAACAGACTGCAGCCGGCTCACTGCCTGTTCAACGGCAACAGTCTTTGCGACTGAATTCAGAGCAAACAGAACACCGTTGAATGATGGTGTAATTGATCCGACACCGGTTCCGCCCTGAGCCGGTCCCCACACAGTGTTATCTTCATCCACCGTCTGAGAGACAATCAGCTGAATCAGCTCGTCAAAGTTTGCCTGAGCACCACCACCACCGGGGTTAGAAGCAGGTGCAAGCTGGCGTGCCTGTTCGGCAACTCTGCTGTTACCGGAGAGATCCGCAGCAGAAGCGATGCGATCTGCGGCTACCTGAAAATCGCCACGCTGAGCGGCTCGCAGAGCATCCAGTCGCAGCTTCTCAGCCTTCACGACAGAATCAGCACTGATCGGCTCGTCGGCCTGGACCTGAGGGGCCACACAGAGTGCGGCGACAATGGCCAGATGCAATGTGAATCGAAGCATAGTGAGACGCCTTAGTTCAACCGGGGAGAGACCTGTCAGACACCGCCGTAACGTTTTTCCTGCGGCCGATTCCGACGATTATTCTGAGATTCCGGATTACGACGGAAAGTTGACTGAGAGAGCCATCCCCCACTCCGGTCCGCAACAAACGGCGCACCAATGGAGGAGACCTTCCTGTGATCCAGCATCGTCGCGACGCTCCACAACGTCAAGAATATTCCAGCATTTCCAGCCGTTCACGCCGGTTTGACACACGTGAGTCTTGCGTCTGTGCTGGTCACTCAGGTCGATCTGGTTACACTCCGGCTACGTGGCCCGCAACCAGAACCTGTTCGCCCAATTCAGCACAGCAATTACAAAAGCAGATGCCCGAATTACCGGAAGTCGAAACCATGGTCCGCGGCATCCGTCCCGAAGCCACGGGCCGTGAGATTCTGGACGTCGAATACTGTCCGTGTGAACGCAAACCAATCGAGATTTCACCGTCGACGACCACATTTCGCCGCAAACTGCGCGGTCAGACAATCAGTGAAGTCCGGCGGCTGGCGAAACGAGTTGTGCTCTGCCTGAGCGGCGGCTCGTTTGTCGTCATTGAACCCCGTATGAGCGGGCTGATACTCGTCGCTGACCCACCCACCACCGAGCACCGCCGCGTCTGCTGGCATTTGAAACCAAGACGTGGAAAGGCGTCATCCTTTGAGTTCTGGGACCGGCGAGGCCTCGGCACTGTGCGACTGCTGACCGAAGTGGAAATGGCAGAACTGCAAGAACGTCTGGGCCCCGATGCCCTGGAAGTTGATGCATCAATGTGGAAGGCGATCCTGAGCTCCACTCGCCGCCCCGTCAAAGTCGCGATGCTGGAACAGAAACTCGTCGCCGGAATCGGCAATCTTTACGCCAGTGAAATCCTGCATCGTGCGGGGATCTCACCGCAGCGGTCCTCCCAAAAGATCACCAGACCTCAATGTGAACGAATCGCTGAGGCCACGATTCAGGTCCTCGAGACAGCGATCAAATACGAGGGCTCAACGCTCGGTGACGGCACCTATCGCAATGTTCTGAATCAGGACGGTTCTTATCAGAACGAGCACCGGGTCTATGATCGCGAAGGAGACACCTGCCCTCAGTGCAGCCAGGGAGTCATCAAGCGAATCGTGCAGGCACAGCGATCAACTTTTTATTGCCCGAAGTGTCAGAAGTAACAGCGAGCAGCCTCAATAAATTGCTGCGGGCGTGAGCTCGCTGAGCAGGCAGCAGTGCACCGATTCCGTCGCCACACCTATCGAATCGTGACGAAATCGTTGTGGTTCAACAGACCGTGGACCAGTCGGGTTCGCACTCGGGCCTGACGCTTAGCCTCGGACTCATGCTCCGGGCCAATCTCCTGCAGGCGAGCGCAATAATTCACGCAAGCTGCTATCTCCTGCTGTGAAGCGCTGCGACCCAGGATCCATTCAAAAGCAGCAGCAGCAAAGTCATCGTCTGCCATCAAGGAAGACCTGCCAATGCGAGCCGCAATGGGCGCCGCATTCCCCAGCGAAAGCTTGCTGTTAGCCAGTGCCAGTGCCTGCTGAGGGACAACACTCTCACTGCGGCGATAGCACTGCAAATGGTCCGCATCATCAAACATCGCCAGAAACAGATTCTGCTGATCTCTTGAGTGTTTGAAATAGAGGCTTCTCCGGACAACAGCGTCACTGATGTTCAGAGAGGGTCCCCCCATCGTCAGGTCGAGCCGGCCCGCCAGCTGCAAAATGCTGTCCCTGACCACCTGAGCTTCCATCCGTCGCGTATGCATTCGCCACAGATATCGGTTCTCCGAATCGCTCATCGACGTTTGAGGATCAGCGTGCACAGTGGACGAACTTCGCCGAAAGGCGTCTGAGGTTACGATAAGTCGATGAAGATGCCGAAAGCTCCAGCCGGACTCCATGAACTCGACGGCCAGAAAATCAAGAACATCCGCATGCAGCGGTTCTTTCGCCCGCAATCCGAAGTCGTCGACTGACTCCACTAATGGTTGTCCAAAGTGCCGCAGCCAGACATGATTAACGGCCACGCGGGCGGTGAGCGGATTCCGCCGATCAGTCATCCAGCGTGCGAGCGATAGTCGGCGGCCTGTGCTGGTCGGCTCGAAGACAGCCGGATATTTGGCATGCGTGTGGTCCGGTCCTTCCAGTGCCTTGCGCGTCACTTTCTGTGACACATACTTCCCCTGCTCTGCCGCCGCCAGCTGCGTCTTCCCCTTTGCGACTTTTGCTTTACCGGCCGTTATTCGTTTTTGGTCACCGGCTCCCGCAAGCTGATCATATTCGCCGTCCGCGATCAGAGCTTCCGCCTGAGCTTTTGCGGCCGCCACATTGAGCTGTTGATCTTCGTTGCCGGCAAAACGCGCGTCATCGGCCGCAAACACAGCTTTTAAAGCCAGCTGTTTAAGTGCCGCTGCACGCATATCCGCCTCGGCAGCCTCTACTTTGACCTTCAGGTCTCCGGCAGATGCGGCGACAGCATTTTTTGACGGCTCCATTTTGAAGTCGGATGGCAACGTACGAATCGCAATCCGATCGAACGCAACTGTCGCATCAAAACCAGACAGGCTCAGAGCCCCTTCCGGGTTACGATCCGGCAGCGAGTACGCAACCTGAAACTTACCGTCAATCCAGACATTGACGAGCGTCTTTTTGACCGCGAACCGAAGCTCATATTTCTGACCGATCTTTACCGGAAACGCAGCACGCCCCTCATTGGGATATGCATTCTGGCCACCACGCGTATAGGCCACATGAACTTTGGGGCCTGGAGCATGGGCACTGGTGTAAACGAAATTCTCAAACTTTCGGTCGTCCGACTGATCGAATCGAAATGTAACGGAACGATACTCTGCTCCTCCGGTATGCGTGTATTTACACGTCAGTTCAAAGTCACGGGGCAGCTGATGTTTCAAACGAAGATGTTCCGCTTCTCGCGTCGAAGTCGTTCGCAAAACGGTCCCGTTCTCATACTTCCATGGACCGACTAAATCCCAGTCCGCAGGACGCGGCGCAGAGAAATCATCTTCAAATGCGAACTGCGGCAGACCGGATTCCTTAAGCTTTTCCTTCGGAGCTGCTGCGAGCTTCTCCTTCGCGTCCATGTATGCCTGCCGCGCATTCACAATCCGCAACCGGGCCGCGTCACGCTGATCCTCGCGAACATAGTCTCGTGATGAGGGTGCCCATGCCTCCACAGGCAGAGAGACTGATTTGATCTCCGGCTGGAATGAAACAAACAACTCGGGCACGCGAGCATTGATCTGCGTTTCTTCGTCCAGTGTCTTTGGATTTCCCCGAAGGTGCAGTTTCGTCACAGCATCAAGGTGATCATCAAAAACACGAGGAAGTCCATCCTTTTCCAGGTCTGACTGGCCGGGGACAGGATCCAGTCGCACCTGATGCGGTTCGAAAATCGCGCGGAAGCTGTAGTAGTCCTCGTGCGTGAGAGGGTCGTACTTATGATCGTGACACTTGGCGCAGTTGAACGTGAGCCCCAGGAACGCTTTCCCGGTATGCTCAATCGTACTGTCGAGCCATGTGGTCCGGTTGAATAAATAGTAATTCCGGGCGAGGAACCCAGTGCCGGCAATCGCGTCCGGGTTCGCCGGGTCAAGCTCATCGCCCGCCAGCATCTCCTGAATCATCCGGTCATACCCTTTGTCCTTATTCAGAGAGGACACAATCCAGTCGCGCCAGTGCCAGATATGTTTTTGACTGTTTCTTAACTGAGCTCCCAGACCGTACCAGTCGGTATACCGCCAGACATCCATCCAGTGCCGGCCCCACCGTTCACCGTGCTGTGGACTGGCCAGAAGCTCATCCACAATTTCTCCCCATGGTCGCTCGTCAGCCAGCTGTTCCGGAGTCGGCGGCAACCCGATCAAATCCAGATAGAGTCTGCGAATCTGAAGCGAACGCTCGGCGGCGGGAACTGGCGTTAGTCCACTGGCCGCCATGCGACGATTCAGAAGCAGGTCAATCGGATTCATCCCCGCATGCACCTGTTGCTGGTCGTCCGCTGACAACGGACTCTCAACCGTTTGAAAAGCCCAGTGCTTTGACGGAGGTTCGGGAATGCGTTCTGCCGGTGCGTTTGCTCCCAGAGAAATCCACCGGCGGAGAAGTTCCACCTCCTGCGGCTTGAGTGCAGCTCCATCTTCAGCAGGAGGCATTCGGGAATCTTCATCCGCCATCACACGCTCGAGGAGCAGACTCTTCGCGGGATTACCTGGAACAAGTGCCGGACCGCTATCTCCTCCGCTCGCAATAAGACCGGAAGCATCCAGCCTGAGCCCACCCTCCTGCTTGAGTGCTCCATGACAGGACGCACACTTCTCATGAAGAAGTGGACGAATGTGCTGCAGGTAATCGACCGGCTCATCGGCACGAACAACCAGAGCAGTGACAGTGATAATCAGGGCGATGTATTTCATCTGATCATCGTCCCGTGCAGTGAGGCCTTCGTCAATGGCACCAGTGTCTGGAGACGTCGTCAATTGTCCGGGAGCAGGCGAATTCCAGTATCCGACAGCCAGTTCGTAAGCACACTCCGCCGGGCAGCTCGCGCCGCTCCGCCAGGAAGCTGCATTCCCCAGGGCGGGACCTGCCCTCCGTCAAAATTCTCCACACCCACCGCAATCTTAGCGGAAGTGCGCAAGCACTCCGGCCCAATCACCTTCCCAGTTGGAGTCGACTAAAACGGCAGCCACCTCGTAAACACACTCCGCCGGGCGGCTCGCGCCGCTCCGCCAGGAAGCTGCATTGAGCCCGGCGGTACCTGCCAGCCCTACTCTTCAGAGGAACTCATCTCGGGGCGGATACGTTCGAAATAGCGTTTGATAGTCATCCGCTGACCTGGAGGCAGGGCCTCGGCCTGCAACGCCGCCTCAGACAACCTGCGATACCGGGCAAAGGTCTCATTTGCGAGCCGCTTTGCCTTTGCAGAACTTTCTGTGGACAACACCGTTTCCGTTTCAGATTCTCCGGCTTCCGTCATCTTGCCGGTGAGTCGCGCCATTTGAAGCTGCCCTTCCAGCCGCGACTTTTCGCCATGGATATTGCCGGCCGTTTTGCTCCCTGCCTTCTTACTCGATCCATGACTTTGTTTCTTTGACTCGCCCTTCTTCTGATTCAATCCAGTTGCATCCGCAGACGCCCCGTTCCCTTCGCTGTTGCTGTGAGCCGCCAGATTGCGAGCATCACCAAGAGCATCAATCTGGCTCTTAAGCTGTTGGCTGACTTTCCTTGCAGTTCCGTGCATCTTCACACGGTCGCCAAGTTGCTGAGCCGCCTTTTTGATCTGCTCCTGGTCACCTTTGGCGACCGCATTTGAAAGTTCATCAAGATCGCTGCCCAGTTCATCCATTCCCTTTTCTTTGGCCGCCTGAGCCGTCCGCTCGAGCTGTTCCGACGTCGGACGCGTTTCGGTTTCATCGAGCTCAGGGTCAACGTCGGCGAGTGCGTCCGCCGCTTTCTCGTGGTCTTGATTCTTCAGCGCGTCGGCAGCTGACTGAAACGACTCCGCACTGGACAGCGCTTCTCCCACGTCAGCCAGTTGCGCATCCATCGCTTCGATGTCCATCTGTGACGCCAGCTTCTGCAGCTTTTGTTGGGCCTCAGAAACACGAGTCAGGACATCTTTGAGCTCATGCTCCGTCCGAGTCGTCTGACGAATATCCTTCTGCAGCTGCGCGGCAAGATCACTGAGCTCTTCGTCATTTACATCCTCTGCAAGGTTTCGCAGGGCCTCCAGCTGACTGTCCAGCCCACTCACAGCCATGACGGCCCCAAGGGAACGTCCTTCCGCAACAGGAGGCGGCTTAACGGGTGGCAACAGACACAGAAGGCACGCAACAGCCACGACAGCCGGACCGATCGCCACCTGTCGATCAGGCACGAAAGAAACCACCCGGCGTGCATCCATCGCCTGCAGAACTTCCAGTGTGTCGGCCACCTGGAGCTGTTGCAGAGCACCGGTATGCGGAAGAAACTCAAGAGCGGTGGACGTGCGATTTCTGAGTTCAAGCCGGCGATCAACCAGTGCGGCAGCGTCTGTCAGAGATACATGCTGCAGAACACCAGAAACAAAACATACAGCCGGAGCAGTAAAGCACGCAAACAGTGCAACCGTCAGATCAAATGGGAACCCGGCGAACCGCAGAAATGCGTACAGAAACAACAGCCCCCCACCAACGACCAGCCCCACAGAGCCGCGCAGTACTGCTCGCCGCAGTCGACAGCGTCTGCGAACGGATTCAAGCAGCGAATAAAGTTCAGCCTGCGCGGACATCACGAACTTCCGGAAAAGAGCGAGGATTTAAGTTTACCCGTGTGAATCAGGCAGCGTCAAACTGGCCCTGCGTCTGCAGCCACAGATGAGGTGCAACCCCTGTTTGCAAAAAACTGCCAAATCAGTGCTGCACGTGAGGCCGGGCCATTCCGGCGTTCGACGAGGCAGTCTCCTGAAATGACAAACTGCAGCATTTTCACCAACCCATCGGCGGTTGTTGCGGGGATTGTAAAACTGCGGTTCGGCGGTAACGACACGGCAATTTGGCGGATTCGGCAGCGGATGCCGAAGTCAACGGGGGTTGCATCAAATCGAATTTTTTTTGGGGTCAGGGGTCTCGCCGCCGTATTGACCCATCGGATTCACTCAGGTTATCAACCCTCACCTGGTGCCCTGAGGACCATTGTGGAATCACCACGCCCCGGGACATCACAGTACAGAATTGAGAATCGGAAACGGGAGGAAGTGAGCCATTTTGACACACCAGTGTCTGCGGGATGACTCACCGAACCCCAGGTTAATCAGGAAATACCGAACGGCTCACCAGAGACGTTCAACCAGTCAACTGTAGGACGCGGAGAGTTCTGCAGACTGTTTTCAAGGAGGAAGTCCAAGTGCAAAAGGCCATCGGATTCATCGCATGCGTGTCGGTGATGGCCGCGTCGCTGTTTTATTTCAGCGGCGGTCACCCATCACAGATGCTGTCAGCCCAGACCGAATCTTCCGACGCGGAAGCCTTCGGTCCGGTTGCCAGAAAGTTAATGGACAAAGCCCGCCAGCTGGCGCAGCAGGGCAGGACTGCGGAGGCTCGGCGGGAAGCCGAAACTGCAGCTGCCATGTTCTCAGACTGGGACGAGGGCGAGCAGACGCCGGAACAGTTCCTTGCGGGACTGGGCGAACTGTCGGGGGAAGACGCAAGTCTCTTCGACAACGCCGACTGGTCCGGACATGCTGACAATCCGTTTGCAGGCAAAGGGGTTGAAGAAAACCCATTCGCTGCGTCAGAGAGGGAGTCAGCAGTTCCGGCAGACGCCAGTGCGGCTGAAGTGAAGCGGTTTAAGGCTCGTCGCCTCATGAAGGAAGCGAACGAGGCTCTTGCTGCTCGCGACTTCGAAGTTGCCCGTTCACGCGCTATGCAGGCCCGAGCACTCGATGCTGCATGGGACATCTGGGACGTCACCCCCGAGCAGATGTTGACTCAGATCGACAACGCCGACGGTGCAAAGACGTTCCTCGCAGACGAGAAGACTCAGGTTGCTGACTCGGCAGACGCCAACTTTGCCAAAGCACAGCATCTGATCGCTCAGGCAAAGGAAGCGATCAGCAACGGCCAGCATCAGACAGCACTGGAGCTCGCAAATCAGGCAGACGCTCTGAAAGCTCCATACGGCCTGTTTGACGAGACGCCTCAGACGATCCGAGATGAGATTGCTCAGCTGGGACGAGCCGGTGATGCTGCTGCTGCATTTGCAAATGCTGCCACCAATGGCCTGTCAGGCAAAGAAAAGCAGGCTCGACAGCACATCGCAAAAGCTCGTGAAGCACTTGCGGCCGGACGTTTGCAGGAAGCCAAAGCAGAAGCAGAAGCGGCTCGTCAGCTCGACGTTGCCTACACACTCATGGAGGATCGACCGGAACGCGTTCTGTCGGAAGTCAGTCGCGCTCTGAATGGAATCGGACAGCAACCTGAAAACGGAACCATGATCGCCGACGCCGGCGCTGAAGAGGATCCGTCTCTGGCCGCATTCGCAGAAGAGATGCTTGTGAGTGGAACTCAGGAAGGCAACAACGCTGTGATCAATGCAAATGATCCACAGGCCGGCGTTCCTCAGTTCCCTGGCTTTGAAGAAGAGAACCCTGTTACTGTCCTTCAGCCCGAACCGGCAGTTCAGCCGGAACCGGTCGTTCAGTCGGAACCGGCCGTTCAGCCGGAACCGGTCGTTCAGCCGGAACCAGTCGTTCAGCCGGAACCGGTCGTTCAGCCGGAACCGGTCGTTCAGCCGGAACCGGTCGTTCAGCCGGAACCGGTCGTTCAGCCGGAACCGG
>CAJWGB010000136.1 GCA_913031625.1 uncultured Planctomycetaceae bacterium
AAGACATAGCTGGCTTCAATGACTTCATCAAACGGATTCTCAAACTGCTGTGTAACATCCACAGATGCGATGTAACCATCAATCTGGCCGGTTACCTCAGTATGTCTGAGGGGCAGCGGATGTGGAATGCGGCTGCTTTTCGAAGTGGCTACCAGCGAGCCAGTGCCCGGGGATGCATTGCGGGTGTGAGCCGCGCCTACGTTCTGTGGACTGTTCTGGGGACTGGCTTCGATGACCCAGAGTTCTTCGCCGGGGAGAAGTTCGGGGACCGGGAGTGCTTTCCTGGGCGAAGGGATACGTGCCTGTGCTCTACTCGGGCTTCCTCCTGCAAAGCCCACATCGCCACCTGTGTCACCGGCTTTCATACTACGGCTTCCGCTCCCACCGTCTTTAAGTGCATTTGCCTGCATCGATGGCGGGGCTGCTTCCGCGGATTCGATTTGCATGTCGCCCGCCTCGTTTTCTGAAGCTGCTTCTCCGTCCGCCATCATGTCGGCGTTGCGTCCTGATTTCTCTTCGCGGCCGGCGCCGCTCGCACTGGGAGTATCGGGTTCTTCCATCAACGAATCATCAAAACCGTCCACCGCGTCAGCGGTCGTCTGAGTTCTGTCCGCCGAATCTACTGCGGTGTCTTCTCTGCTTTCGCCGCATCCGACAACGAGCAGGATCATGCAACCTGTAAGGCTCAGCAGCTTGCGGGTCATTTCAACACCTTTTGAGACGGGCATGGTGAGTCCGGTGAACTGGACGAGCCAGTGACTCAGATGACAATCCGAGCAAGAGAAACACGGGCTGGAATACGACGACCTTCCACAGTGGCAGAGACAGACAGCCTGGTCCGATACGACCTTGCACCCGACCCCTGGATTTCGACATGAATCCGAGCGACACGACTGCGACCGACTGGCAGATCTTTTCCGGTATTAAAAGCGGCAATAATCACACGGTTGTTTCTCATCGCACGAGAGTCGTAGTAAGGAGCGTCGGAATACGCTGCGTGTTCACCGCCCTCGATTCCAACAATCTTCACTCCAGGCGTCGTGCTGGCCAGCTCAAACTGATAGGCCGCCAGCGGGTTCGTACCGGAATCAACATATACGTCGATCGCTTCAAACTGCGAATCTGAATCATCAATTCCAACTGGCCCTGCCAGCTCAATCACCTGAGCTTCGTCAGAAGGCTGCTGTTTTGAGTCGGGCTGATCCTGAGCACAAACGAGTGCGACGATGCAAAGATCAAAGGCAATCAGAACAATCCATGACACCGGCACCCGCGGGATACCGCGTCGCCGGGAGTCCGGACTGAGGTTGTCTGATTTCGCCGCCATCATCTTAGCTTTCTGAACGACACTCAGTGCCGCAATTTCTGAAACTGATTTCAGTGATACACATCAGTTTCAAGGACTGGTCTAAAGCGTCACCGCCGTCTCCGCCACAAGGTTTACGTCGTTGTCGTCGAGAATATTGTCGTTGTTCTGATCTTTGGAAATGCCCGCGGTCGAATCTTCAATCATCCGGGACAGCGTATAGGCATCCAGAATGTCGACTCGCCCATTCCCATCAATGTCACGCTTTGCCACATATTCAGGCGTCGAGTTCATTGCTTCGACAGACTGAGCGTTCTCTGCGACCCCGTTAGGTTGTGGATTATTGGGCAACATGACCAGGACAAGCACTGCTGCCAGACTCCCGGCAGCCACCAGCCCAAAGGCCCAGCGTCCCATACCCGGTGCGGGACGATGAGGAGAAACCCGAACCCCCGGAGCCAGAATATTTTGCGCATCCGCCATCACGGCCTTGTCCACTGCCTCCGAAATCTCAATCGAAGGGCGGAACATGCGTTTTAATTCCGACGTAACCTCCTCAGGTAAATCGGGTTCCGTCGATTCTGGTTGTCCCTGATCGTCTGACATCCGGTTGAATCCTCCACCTGTCTAGTGGAATTCCTGCGAATTCGTTCAGTGTTTTTGCATTTTCCCGAACTCTTCTGGCAGATGCAACGTGGACCTATTCTTCACTCTGCCGTTTCAGAAAAGCGCCAGCCGAAAAACTGATGAACATGGCAAGGTCCTGATCGGGAGTCAGCTCAAATGTGGCGGTTGTGGACGGGGACTGAATCGCCGTGCATCGTTTGCTCAATTCTTTAACCGCAGGCACCGCAGAACGGGCATCATCACCCAACAATTCAATCGCTCGCATTGCCTGCAACACGATGTTCAGGTCATCGTGCCTCGTAAGTTCAATCAAATGATTCATTGCTGACGGATCCCGCTCTGTGCGAACGAGCCAGTCAGCGGCGACAATTGTCAGTGGAATGGTCCTGCGGGACGACTGCTCCATCACAGCGCGAACAACAGTTTCCGATGGTTGGTCAAGCCTGTCGCGCAGAAAGAGGCTCTGAAGCTTCCACCATGTCAGTTCCTCGGTTGTCAATTCCGTTGCATCCCCGTCAAACATGCTCCATGCATCATCAAGAGAGTCTGCCTGATCGTTGGCAGAAATACGTCCGCGTTTTTCTGCCAACTCGACTTCAGGAACGAATCCAAGATCCTGCGTTGTCTTCAGGTGAGCGTGCAGTGCATCTCTCAGTCGAGTCAGGTGATTCCTGTGACCGGGGGAATCAACCAGATTTCTGAGATTGTCAGGATCAGCCGCGCAGTCGTACAACTCCTCTCGTGGTCTGGCCGGAGCCACGTAATACCATTGAGCTGTCGTCATGGCCTGCTGGTCGGTCAGTCGACTCAACTCACCTCGAATCTGTCCCTGGTCCGGCCATGCGGTTGGTTGGTGGTGACTGATGTGAGGCATGAAGTTACGGATGTAAAGGAAACGACTGTCTCTCACTGACCGGGCACAGTCGATGGCTTCGTCCACCCGGTCCCGGTGCCCAAAGGCAAATGCTCGTGCTTCATTTCCTGCACAGAATGAATGCCCCTGCATCCATTCCGGTTTCTGTTGTGCGGTGAGTTGCAGCACGGTCGGCGGCAGGTCGACAAAGCTGATCAACTGGCCGCTGGACGTTCCCGGCAGACCCTGCAGGAGAGTTTGCCATGGCCGAGGCGTCCTGATAATCATGGGTACGTGCATGCCGCTGTCCAGCAGGACTCGTTTGTGCCGAGGCATGCCGGAACCGTGATCACTGTAAAAGAAGACGATGGTGTTGTCGTCGAGGCCGTCTGCCCGCAGTTGATTCAGGATCGCTCCCACTTCTGCATCCATTGCTGTCACACAGTCGTAAAACCGCGCCCAGTCCCGGCGAATCAGATTCGAATCCGGATAATACGGAGGTAACCGAATCTTTTGGGGATCATGAATCTGCAACGGAGTCAGCCGCGACTGCACTTCAGATTGAAATTTCTCATAAGGCCACACCATGCTGCGGCTCTGATGGGAGGTCATCAGATTAAAGACGGCGAAGAACGGAGAACCCTTTGGACGGTCGCGCCAATGTGCGTCCGGTCCCGAAGCATCCCATGACTCCTCAATGAGTCGCTGGGCATCGAGCGTGTTGTAGTCAGTCTTCGAGTTATTTGTCGTGTAGTAGCCGGCACGCTTCAACAATGACGGGAAGCCAGTCATTCCGTCGGGCAATGGCAGCGCCGAGCGCATGTTGTGTGTTCCCATCGATGGTGCGTATCGCCCCGTGATCAGCGTTGATCGCACCGGAGAACATACGGGCGCTGTTGCAAATACGTGCGTGTAACGCACACCCTCCCGAGCCAGTTGATCGAGATTGGGAGTAATTGCCTGCCCGTCACCATAACACCCCAGAACGGGGCTCATATCTTCTGCCGTGATCCAGAGAATATTGGGCCTGTCTGACGCATTGGCAGTGAATGTTGCTGCCAAAAGGAACACAAAGAATGCATGGGCAGCACGCTGGCAGTTTGTTGACACGATAATTTCCGACTCAGGAGTATCCGATTTCGGCTGTAGACAGCTGCTTCCAACCTGTTATTGCGAAACAGGTTATGGAATTCAATTGCTCTCAGAAACTCGCGTAGCAGCAGTTAGAGTTCTTTGCGAGAATACGACACCTCTCTTTCTCTCATGATCAGACCGGAGTCCACGGATGGAACCGTTTGCTCAGTCATCTCGCTCCCCATTTTCACGCCGGGTCCTGGTAGTCCTTGGCCTTGCCTGTGCCTCGTTTACGGTCTGGCACTTCGAACTGCTTCCGGTCACGCAACCGGTCCCCACAGGGACACTGGCGGATGCGCCTGACGGAATTGAGCCGGACGAGTTCATGGATCTGCTCAGTCAGGCCCCTGCCAAACCGGAGCCTTCAGGCGAAGAATTGACCCTGGACGGATTTGAAAGCCCGGATGCCGACGCAAACGCCGAGCTTTCGGAGGAAGAACAGTTACTGATGGCTCTGTCGTCTCAGTCCGAACCGGATGTCGATAACCGATCAGCGCTCGATGGAGAGTCCCAGTTCGTTACAGAGCCGTCTCTGGCTGAAGAATTTGCGCCACGGGACACAGGGATCAGACGTGCCTCTTTTGAACAGGCCCGGCAAGTCGCCGAACCTCAGGTACTGGAACCGGAAGTTGCGGCCGCGCTGCGACAAATCGACGACTACATCGCTCAGGACAATATCCTCGACGCTCACGCTGAACTGTCTCGACTCTATTGGAAGAAGCCCGATATCCGTCCGCTGTTCATGGGACGACTGACAAAAACATCAGCGCTGATTTATGCCAACTCGAAGCGACATTTTCTGGAGCCCTATCTGGTAGAGCCTGGAGACTCACTGGAGTCCATCGGGAGACAGTACAACGTGCCATGGACGTACCTTGCGCTGCTCAACAGAATCAAACCGGAAGAGCTTCAGGCCGGACAGAAACTAAAAGTGCTTACCGGGCCGTTTGGTGCTGTCGTTGATCTGGAGGAACGCACCCTGACTATTCACAGTCACGGGTGGTTCGTGCGTCAGTATCGAGTCGGCGTCGGAGCCGATGCCACGACAGGCAGTTTTACAGTTCAAACAATGAAACCGAATCCTGTCTGGAAGAGCCCCTCAGGCAACCTGTATGAATCAGGTGAGCCTGCCAACCCACTCGGAAGTTTCTGGATCGGACTCGATGCTGAAGTCGGGATCCACGGTTCGACCGACCCTTCTGTGATTGGCTCAATTGCAGCGAAGGGCTGCATTCACCTGCGAGACGCTGACATCAATGAAGTAACCCATCTGCTGACTCACGGCTCGCCGGTCAGGATTCGACAGTAAGGTTGGCATTCGTTTGGCCGGAGGCTCGTTGGCTCCGCGCTGTGCATCGCTTCGACAGCATCGTGAACCGCGTGCGTATGCCGGTTAAACGCCCGCCCCGTCATCAGGTCTGGACTCTTCGTCTTCTTGTTTCAGCCGTAAGTCCTTCACCGTTCCCCGGAAGGGTCGAACCCAGTTTGGGGAGGGGTCGCGGATCTGTTTCACTGCGAAGATACGCGTCGCAGCAGGGCCCTCACTTCTTCATGTCAAACGCAGAACGCGCCTGCCGGGCGAGTGTTTCGAAGAGACGCGTCAGGGCCTCTGATTGTGTTTGTCCATAGCCCCCACCAGCACAGTGTTCACCGATTGTGTGTACGATGGCTCCATCAACTTCAATGTGGATAAAGCGCCCACCCAGCCGATAAGGCGTCAACGCGAAAATTGCCCCGCCCTCACCTGCCCACGTACAGATCTCGTAAAAGCGTCCGTCAATCAACTGAGCGGCAAGTTTTCGACTGTCGAAGGGTTTCTGAGCAACTCGTTCATAAACGACCATGTTGTCCGACTGCTGTGGCTGGACGCGGTAAATATGACTGCCATCAAACCCCCATGCTTCCTTTTGCTTCACTCGTTCGTTCCCGAAAGCCCATGCGTCAATTTCGATTAGCAGCACGGTGTTCTTCGGCCACGTGCCATTTGCTGCAGCGTCAAACAGCTTTTTTTGGTGTGGGAATTTGCCAAACGCCACCCGTGCCTGAGACGAAACTCGTTCATACAAAATCGCAAACGCAGTCGCCTGCTCCTCCGAAAATCCGCTCCCGGAGTCATTGACGCGGAGATCGAGTACTACTCGCGGCCCGACCACGATCCGAATTCGCCGATTCCCTTTGCTGTAGAGTGACCTCACGAGGAACCTGCCGTCTTCGGTGGTCTGGCTCTTTTCGATCTTCCTGACGTCAGCAGCCAGAAGATCGCTGCACAGTCGATCAGATTTCAGGGGACGGGTCTCGGCGCGTCTCCATTGTTTTGACGATGAGTCTCTCTGAATCCGATGCACGTGATTCGCAGTGAATTCCCATGCTTCGTCAATCACTGGTTCCGGCTGACTTACTGAATACAGCTGAGTCTCGACGCGAACGGTTGTGTTGTCCGGGAGTGCATGTGTCTGCCTGATGAGCGTTAACAGGCGGTCCAGTTCCTGAGAAGATTTTCCGGCATCCTCATCCGCAGTACAGGACCACATGGGGGAACACACAATGCAGGTCAGAAAGAGGTTTCGAAGGCACATCTGGGATCCTCTGGCTTAATTGCGAGCGTTGATAGTGGATACACTGGATGTTAAACCCTCAAGTCTTCAGGATCTGACACGATTCTGCCATCTTTTTTGCGAGATTTTGATGCGTCTGTTCCGTTTGCCCAGAGTGAGTGTGATCTCAGCAGTCATCGTTCTGTCCTCTTTCGTGGGTTCGTCCTGCATTTCCAATGCTGACGACAGTCCGCGTGTTTTGTCTGCCGAACAGATGAGTTCCGGTGACCGAGTCCTCTCGAAGCTCCGGACTCCCGCAGCTACTGTTTGGTCGCTCTGGCCGGACAGCGGTCGACGAGAATCTGATCCCGGAAAAGAGCTGACGGAAGACGTTCCGCAAAGCCGTGACGGGCTGGTGAGAATCAAGTCTGTCGCACAGCCGACCCTTCACCTCTGGAGATCGAAAACACCAGACGGGCGAGCCGTCATCGTGTTTCCTGGAGGTGGCTATAACGGACTGGCAGCCCAGCATGAAGGCACCGAGATTGCTGAGTGGCTCAACCGCCAGGGAATCACGGCATTTGTGTGCAAGTACAGAGTGCCCCGAAGGGAGGGACTCGCCAAACATCAGGTTGCGCTCGAAGACGCGCAGCAGGCGATTCGGTTTGTGCGAGGAAATGCAAAGATGTTTGGCATTCGCGCGGATCAGATTGGAGTGATGGGGTTCTCCGCAGGTGGTCACCTTTCGGCAATGTGCATTCACCATGGGGGCGCAGCGAATCGATCGGATGAGGTTTCTGCACGGCCGGACTTTGCCTTATTGATCTATCCAGCGTACCTCACGACTGAGCGTGACAATCTGGACGGCGCACCGGAACTGATTCCTCTGAAGTCGAAGTGGCCTCCGGTCTTCGTAACTGTCGCTGTCGATGACCCGTTCGCTCTGGGATCAATCAGTTACACGCTGAGACTGCGTCGGGAAAAAGCATCCGTTGAACTGCACATGTATGAGCGGGGAGGTCACGGAAAAGGACTGCAGGAGAGAGGCTATCCGTTTTCCCAGTGGACCACACCTGCTGAACGGTGGCTCAGAGACCTGGCGGCACGGAAGTAACGGGCGGCTGACTCCAAAGTAGTGGACTGCGACAGAAGTCCCTGCGCTACCGAATAAAAAAAGGACTCCGTCGCGGTGGAGACACGACGGAGTCCTCAGTTATCGGTTCGTCAGGTTTCATCTCACGTCGAGGATTTCGTATCCCTTCCGCTGTTCGCGTGCCTGCAGAGAAGCCGCCAGTTCATCACCGACAATGGCTTCTTTCACAGGATCCCACTTGATCTTTCGCTTGAGTCGAGCGGCGATCGAACACAGGTGGCAACTGTTCATGACCTGCAGGTGAGAGTAGACATCGGAAACCGGCAATCCGCCTTCGCTGATACAGCGGTAGAAGTTCTGCTTGTGGCCTTCGAACGGCTTGCCCTTATAGAGCTGGCTTAGTTCCTCTTCGCCGAACTGTCCTTCATCCCAGTTCTCCGTGATCGGAGTACCAGTGATCTTACCGCGGTTGACGAACAGGCGTCCCTTGCTGCCTTCAAACAGGATGCCGTTGTCACTGCGACTGTCCACGACCATTTCGATCCCGCTTTCGAACATGCAGCTGACTGCAAAGTTGTGCGAGGTGTTGAAGTGGTTATCAACCTGAGCGTAGCCATCCTTGTACTCCACTGGATGAGCGGAGTCAGTGCCATCGATGCTCACGGGACCCTGTCCTTCACCCAGTTCATTGAGTGCCCATGACGCAATGTCGATGTGGTGAGCGCCCCAGTCGGTGAACTTGCCGCCCGAGTATTCGTACCACCAGCGGAAAGTCCCGTGACAGCGCTGACGGATGTAATCCACTTTCGGTGCCTGGCCGAGCCACAGGTCCCAGTCAAGATTGGCAGGGGGATCGCTCTTTTCGAACGGACCTCCCGTTGGGCTGCCATTGATGCCGACGGTAACTTTACGAATTTCTCCAAGTAGCCCCTTCTGAACCATATTCACAGCACGAAGAAATTTGTCTTTGCTGCTGCGCTGCTGAGTTCCAATAAAGAAGACACGCCCCTTGTGCTTGCGACAGGCAGCACGAATCAGCTTGTTTTCCTCCAGAGTCAGAGTCAGAGGTTTCTGGCAGAAGACATGTTTTCCGGCTTCCAGAGCTTCAATCGCAATTTTGACATGCCAGTGGTCAGGTGTAGCAATACTGACGACGTCGACATCGTTACGGTCCAGGACCTGTCGATAGTCCCTGTAGATGTCTGCCTTGCCATTTCCCAGATTTTTATCGGCGTTGGCACGCTCTGCATGACCGCGATCTGCATCGCAGATCGCAACCATGTCGGCGTATCCCTTATGTCCGCGAGCATCTCCGCGACCCATGCCGCCAATTCCGATGCTGGCAAATCGCGGTCGGTCGTTGGGAGATTTGTTGGCAAATGCCGTTTGTGTCCATGGAAAACAGAGAGTGGCCGCGGAGGCTGCGGCAGACGCTGTTAGAAATCCTCGTCGATTCGACTGAGTCATAGGATTGCTCTGCAAAACGATAGAAAAGAAACATCGAACTCCGGGCGCATTCCCGGGCGGGTCCCTTTCTACGGCAAACAGCTGCAGATTTCATTCCAGCACGCAGATTACCAGTCTGCGCATAAGAAAAGGGTGGGGAGAAAACTCTCCCCACCCTTCCGCCGATTCCGCTTTCGCAGACTCACGGCAGGAGCTTCCCGCTCGGGCTACGCACCCTCCTGAGCGGGAACAGGCGAGACACCAGACGAAGTGACCGGAGCGGCAGGCATGGGAGCCGGAATGGACCCTCCACCGATCAGGCTGCCAGCCGGGTAAGCCGGCATTCCATGTTCCACAAGGTCGAGGCCTTCAATTTCTTCTTCAGCAGACACTCGCAGCAGTCCCAACACTTTGAGCAGCTGGAACAAGGCAAACATCGTGACGAAAGCCCATGCACAGATGATTAAAGTGGACTGTACCTGAACGCCGATGTACTGCATTCTTGTCAACTCGACATCGTTGATGACGGGCAGAGCCGTTCCAAAGATGCCGGTTGCGATTCCACCCCAGATACCACAGAGGCCGTGGACAGGAAACGCTCCGACCGGATCATCAATCTTCAGTTTGTCGAGTGCCAGGATGCCGGCAAACACGAGAGCACCCGAGACCGCACCGATGGTTGCAGCAGACCAGATTTCCACCTGATCACAATTTGCTGTAATTCCAACAAGTCCGGCCAATGCTCCGTTGAGGGCCATGGAAAGATCCGGCTTCTTAAACATGATCCATGACAGCAGCATTGCAACAAATGCACCGACGGCGGCAGACAGGGTTGTTGTGATGGCGATCCATGTTGTGACTTCCGCGTTTGAAGCTCCGGAATACGTCAACTGGCTTCCGGGGTTAAAGCCATACCAGCCCACCCACAGAATGAAGACGCCAAGCGCGGCGAGAGGCATGTTGTGCCCAAGCATTGGCTGGGACTTGCCGTCCTTCGAGTAACGGCCAATTCGTGGCCCCAGAACCATAGCGCCTGCCAGACCAGCGAATCCTCCGACTGCGTGAACAACAACAGAACCAGCAAAGTCAGCGAACCCCCATGCCGCGAGAATACCGCCGCCCCATTTCCACATGCCACTGATCGGGTAAACAAGCCCCGTCAGAATGGCGCTGTAGCACAGGTAGCCTGTGAACTTCATACGACCGGCAACTGCACCGGAAACGATCGTCGCTGCGGTTGCCGCAAAAGCTACCTGAAACAGGAAGTCAGCAGCGTTACTGTAATCACCAAGCTCTGCGACGGTTTCAACTGAATCTCGTTCGCCCCAGACGCCACCAAATCCAAACCAGCTGCCGGCGTAGTCATCACCGGGATACATCAGACCATAACCAATCAGCATAAAGAGCATCACGCCAACCGAAAGGTCCATAATGTTCTTGAAGATGATGTTGACGGCATTCTTGGATGCGTTGAAGCCAACCTCAACCATCGCAAAACCGGCCTGCATGAACAGAACAAGCACGGCACATACAAACATAATGAGCGTATTGACCGTGTAATCGATTTCCTTCTTTTCATAGAACTCAGGAGCCGCTGCTTCGTCAGCTGCAGCTGCTACAGCGGCGGCCGCGTCATCTTCTGTCGTCGTTTCTTCAGTTGGCGCCGGGGAACCAGATTCCTCGTCCGCAATGACTGTGCTGCCACCAATCATGAAAAAGAAGACAGCCAGAGGCAGCAGCCGGCTGAGTCCGTTAAATCTTAAGAGCGTGGTCATTTCGCCTGTTCCTTTGGATTCAATATCAAGCAAAAGTGGGAGCGAGCATTTCGCATACGAATGTGTACAAAACAGGCAAATGCAACCCGCGCGCCAAAGCCAGAATTCGAACCTGTGGTTTGCCTCGTTGGGCCTTGCAAAACACAGTGAATTCGGCGGCTAAAAGATTTGTAAATTCAACAACTCCCGTCTGGGAATTCCCCGTGTGCTCACAGAGTGCGCCAGTTGCATACGACGTTGCTTAACCGGCAGGCAGAATCGCTGGTTCGTCACTCATGCGAAAAATTTATCCTGATCGGTACAACCCGCACCGAGGGCCGGTCGATAACACCAAAGAGGGTTTGTGACACGAGGGCTTCGGCGTTTTTTGCCGATTTGCAGGCCGGTTGGGCTTCGCAAGTCATTTTGCCACAAGCACTTAACACACAGTCATGTGTTGGCCGTCCATATTGACAGCCGTAAACCGTTGACCTAATCTTCTGCCGGTTTCGCCTACCTTCGGCGAAAGAAAGCAGCGAATGGAGTCGCTCAATGCCCACCTCTGATCAAACAGGATCCCCCTTTGATCCTGTTCCATTCATCGATCTGGTTGCCCAATACCAGAATATCCGCGCCGAAGTGCGCGATGCCGTTGATACGGTTCTTGAAAATCAACAGTTCATACTTGGTGAAGAAGTTGAACTGCTGGAACAGGAGATTGCAGCCTACTGTGATGTGCGCTACGCAATTGGATGCGCGTCCGGTACCGATGCATTGGTCCTGTCGCTCCTGGGACTGGGAGTTGGTCCTGGCGACAATGTGATCACCAGCCCGTTCACATTCTTTGCAACCGCTGGCGCAATTCATCGTGTTGGCGCAACACCGAAGTTCGTTGACATCGATCCCAATACATACAACCTCGACCCTGCTCAGGTTGAAGCTGCGATTGACGAGAACACCCGCGGGATTATGCCTGTTCATATTTTCGGGCAGTGTGCAGAGATGGAATCACTCTGGCGAATCTCAGCCAGTCGCAACATTCCAATCATTGAAGATGCCTGTCAGGCCATCGGTGCTGAGTATCGAGGTCGACGCGCTGGTGTGCTTGGACGAGTTGCCTGCTTCAGTTTCTTCCCAACCAAGAATCTGGGTGGTGCAGGTGATGGAGGAATCATCACCACGGATGATCCGGAGCTGGCGGAACGGTTGAAACGCCTGCGGGTTCACGGAGACGTTGGCGGATACAATCACGTTGAAGTCGGATTCAACAGCCGACTCGATGCAATTCAGGCGGCCGTTCTGCGTGTGAAGCTGCGTTACCTTGATCAATGGTCAGAGGCTCGACGGCGAAACGCGTCTGTTTATGGCGAGCTGATTCGGGACCAGCAGCTGTTAAGCGCAATCGCTCCCCCGGTTACTGCACCGGATCAGCGACACGTGTACAATCAGTACACCGTTCGCGTTCGTGGCGGAATGCGTGATGACGTACTCGCCTACATGCGTGGAGAAGGAGTCGGATGCGCGGTGTACTATCCGATTTCGCTGCACGTCCAGGAATGCTTCCGACACCTTGGATATTGCGAAGAGGACTTTCCAAACAGCACTCAGGCGTCTGCGGAAGTTCTTTCGCTCCCGATCTTTTCAGAACTGACACAGGCTCAACTGGAACGTGTGGTGGATGTGTTGGCCGACGCAGTTTCTGCGTCTGCACATCTGAAATTCCCAACCGCGCCTGAGCAACAGCGTCGCGCAGCGTAGGCACTGTTCGATCAATCGAAGGCCGTTTGCCGCAGGTCGGGTGGCACGGGCGACTTCACGTAATCACCTCACCATAGCAAAAGCCACTTTGCACTGGCACCCGCCATTCGATGTGTGCACGTCTTCGTTTAACCGGCAGCAGCAGCCGCACGCGCCAGACAATTGTGCCGCAGGTCATGAGCAACGCGGAGCCCTGCGGGCTTCCGGTTTAACGATTGCCCGCTGTCTGCTCGTCCAGATACCCGGCGCGTGTGGATGACGCGGATTAAGCGAACTTCCTCTCCTGGAAGACTCCTTGCTGCTGCTCGCGTGCAAATCCGGGTGGACTCTGGATAATCAGGATCCACGAAGTCTGCCCTCCTCGTCTCCCGGACGAACGCCATGCGAATCTTACCCCTCCTCCTGACCTCTATTCTGCTGCCACAATGCTCGACACAGGCAGCAGACGAATGGCATTTCCTTAATGTTCCGGACGCATGGAGATCAATGCCTCGTGGCGAGATGGCGCCGGTCGATGGATTCTCATGGTACCGCGCGACTGTTTTGATTCCGCAGAGCTGGAAGGGCGAAGATCTCGAGCTGTACGTGGAAGCACTCGATGATGCTCGAGCGACCTTCGTGAACGGCAACCGCGTTGGCGCAACAGGCACGTTTCCACCACGCTTTCGCAGTGGTCTTGGCGAAAAGGGCGTTTACCGCGTCTCATCGGATCAGGTAACGGCGGGTGAGTTCACGACGCTGGCGATTCGAGTTTACCAGAGTGATCCTCGTCCCAATTTCAGTGTGGCGCCGCCAGTGTTGCTGAATCGCAAATCAAGCGAGGCCATCCGGATGGATGGGACATGGCAGTATCGTCCCGGTGACGATCCCAAATGGGCAGTCGCCACGACAGCGGACTTCGACATCGATCCAGCCAGACTTCCGCCTGCCATTGACCTGCGAAAGAAGGGCGGTTTCCTGACAGTCGACAAAGTCACAGACATTGCGTCGTACGTTCGCCGCCGAAAAGGAGACAACGATCCTTTAACACCTCAGGAAGCCGAACAGAGCTTCTCTGTACCGGATGACCTTGAAATCCAGCTGGTCCTCAGCGAACCGGATATTGCTCAGCCGCTGTACATGACCTTTGACGAACGAGGTCGACTGTGGGTCATGGAGTACCGTCAGTATCCGGACGTTGCCGGCGTAAAGATGGTGAGTCGAGATGTCTATCTGCGAAGTGTCTACGACAAGGTCCCGGAGCCTCCTCCACACGGGGCAAAAGGCCGTGACCGGATTTCGATTCATGAAGACACGGATGGTGATGGCGTCTACGACAAACACAAGGTTTTCGTGGATGGGCTCAACATCGCCACATCGGTTGCTCCCGGACGTGGCGGAGCATTTGTGACCAACCCACCTTATCTGCTGTTTTACCCGGACAAAGACGGAGACGACATTCCCGATGGTGACCCCGAAGTTCTGCTGGAAGGGTTTGGTCTGGAAGACTCCCATTCGGTGATCAACAGTCTCCGATTCGGTCCTGACGGCTGGCTCTATGGAGCACAGGGGAGCACGGTGACTGCAAATGTCAGGAAGCCAGGTTCCAAAGAGACACTGCTCAGAACGATGGGGCAGCAGATTTGGCGGTACCACCCGGAACTCAAAAAGTTCGAAGTCTTTGCGGAAGGGGGCGGTAATACGTTCGGCGTCGAAATCGACGAAAAAGGACAGGTGTATTCCGGACACAACGGCGGCGACACGCGAGGCTTTCACTATGTTCAGGGTGGCTACTACCGGAAGGGATTCGGAAAGCACGGCGCGTTGTCCAACCCGTTTGCATTTGGTTACTTCGCCAACATGAAACATCACAGCGTGCCACGTTTCACGCACAACTTCATCATCTATGAAGAGGGAGTTCTTCCTTCAGAGTATCAGGGGCGGCTGTTCGGTGTTGAACCACTTCAGGGCCAGGTCGTCATGAGTGAGTTTCAACCGTATCAGTCTTCGTTTGAAACGAAGGACATCTCCCGCGTAGTTAAGACAGATGACCAATGGTTCCGCCCGGTGGATATTAAAGCGGGCCCCGACGGATGTATTTACATCGCCGATCTGTATGAGCAACGAATCGACCACAGCAGCCACTATGCGGGCCGCATCGACCGATCAAGTGGCAGGATCTATCGATTAAAGCCGAAGAACTATCAGCGACCAGACGTCTCAGTTGATCCCAATAAAGCAGTAGCCGCACTCCGCAGTCCACTCAGAAGCCACCGTCAGGTGGCACTCCGATTGATTGGAGACCGCCACGATGCATCACTCATTCCTCGACTGACAGATCAGACACTTGCGTCCACTGGTCAGATGGCACTGGAGTCACTCTGGGCCCTCCATCTGTCCGGCGGACTCACGGATAGCACGGCTGCAAGACTTCTGAATCATCGTGATGAATGGGTTCGGGCGTGGACTGTACGGCTGTTGTGCGATCATCATTCGGTTTCGGTCGATACGGCAACAGCGCTGCAAAGGGCAGCAGCTGAGGAGTCTTACATCGTCGTGCGGAAGCAACTCGCATCCAGTGCGGCTCGACTGAAGCCGGAACATGCCTTACCCATCATTCGTGAGCTGACCAAATACGATGAGGATGCTCAGGATATCCATCAGCCGCTGCTGATCTGGTGGGCTCTGGAGTCGCAGGCAACAACGGATGGTCGGGACCAGATTCTGCCAGCAATCCTCGCTGAGAAAGAGGCATGGGCCCGCCCACTTGTGCGGCAGCATCTGACCGAGCGACTCATGAAACGTTTCGCCCTGTCCGGCACACGAGGCGAGCTGATGGCTGCTGCGGCACTGCTCAGGAATGCTCCCGAGAAAGCTGACACTGACCTGTTACTGAAGGGATTCGAAGACGCGTTTAAGGGACGCTCGCTGGCTGACATTCCGCAGCTACTGGTAGACGCCATCAGCCAGACGGGTGGTGGATCGCTCGCACTGCGACTTCGCCAGGGAGGACAGCCAGCCATCGAGGAGGCGATGGCCGCGATCAGGAATTCCGGAACATCGTCTGCGGACAGGCAGCAACTGGTTGAAATTCTGGGTGAGATTCGCCGATCTGAATTTATTCCTGTTTTGCTGGAGCTCATCAAATCCGAGAAGGACGGCGCGCTTGTGGCAGCCGCGCTGAGTTCTCTCCAGGCATATTCTGACGCTCGAATTGGCGAGCAGATTACTGACCAGTTCGGCAAACTCCCGGAAAACGCCCGACTGGCTGCAGAGACACTGCTGACAAGCCGTCCCACATGGGCGGCTGATCTGCTGGCCGCAGTGGAAAAACAACAGCTCGACTCAGCCAGTCTTTCCGATGGCGTACCTCGTCGCATCCTGCTGCACAACAATTCAGATCTCTCGGCACGAGTTCAGCAGATCTGGGGCGACGTCGGAGTCGCCAACGCGGAAAAGGTTCAGAAGGAACTCCAGCGGCTCAACGCGATCCTCGCCGAAGGCAGCGGTAATCCCAAACAGGGCAAGCCGTTGTACATGAAGAACTGCGGGCGCTGTCACACCCTGTTCAAAGAGGGCGGGCAGATCGGGCCGGACCTGACGTCGTTTCGGCGCGACAATCAGGAACGCATTCTCATCAACGTCGTAAATCCCAGTCTGGAAATCCGCGAAGGATTCGAAAACCATGTTGCGATCACAACAGACGGTCGAGTGCTCAATGGATTCCTCGCTGACCGCGACAACCAGGTCGTTGTGTTGCGTGGAATTGATGGACAGAATGTGGTTCTACGAAACGACGAAGTGGATGACCTTGTGATGAGCAAAGTGTCGATCATGCCTGAGGGCACACTCAAAACTCTCACGCCGCAGCAGATTAGAGATCTGTTTGCGTACCTTCGCAGCAGTCAGCCGGTCAATTATTGATCGCAGGGATCGGGAGGACACCATGCAACGACGAACGTTTCTGCAGACATCTGCAGCCGCTTCCGCACTGACAGCAGTCGGCAGCGCGGAAGCCGGGTTTGTTCGGGGAACTGCCGATCACTGTGTCATGATCTGGCTTGGTGGCGGGATGGCCCAGATCGACACGTTTGATCCCAAAGCACAGGGTGATCCGGCAGCTCGAAAATCCGGCTCTGCATACGCAGCCATTCCAACAGCGGTACCAGGAGTTCAGGTTTGCGAGCACCTGAGCGCCACAGCAAAGCTGATGGAACAGGTCACGATTTTGAGAACAACGCACCACAATGTCGTCGATGAACACGCGGCTGCCACGAACCGAATGCACACAGGGCGAGCCGTCAGTGGTACGGTCCAGTACCCGTCGCTCGGATCAATCATCGCGCACAAGCGCGGTGCTGCGGATCCTTCGGTGCCGGCATATATGTTGATTGGATATCCCAATCTGACTCGTGGGTCCGGTTTCCTCGG
>CAJWGB010000137.1 GCA_913031625.1 uncultured Planctomycetaceae bacterium
GCTACATCATTGCCCGTTACACAACCCCCCGAGTTGATGCTTTGGGGAATCAGCTCTCTGTTGTCAATTACCAGCCCGTCTTCCTGCTGGTCGGACTGATGTATCTGTTGAGTGCCGCCTGCTGGATGATGATTGACAGTACTGATTCACTTGAGCGACAGGCTGAAGGAACAGGGCACCGTCCCGGCGAACAAAATGCATAGCCGATCGGAATAGGTACAATAATCTGAATTCAGAATCCGTCGATTCAACGTTGCGTTAACAGGCGCGCCGCTTCTGCATCGTCAACGTACAATTCCGCCAGAGCGCGGGACACCAGTTATGACTGAACTTCAACATTCATTTCTTCCACGACGCGAAGTCCTTTATGGCCTGGGCAGCAGCCTGGGAGCCGTGGCCTTAAGCGCAATCCTTCACGCGGACGAGAAACAGCCGTCCACAAACGGACATCCTGGTCCACATCACGAAGCCAGAGCCAAACGCTGCATCTTCCTGATGATGGAAGGCGGACCGTCTCATCTCGACACATTTGACCCCAAGCTGGAACTTACCAAACGTCACCTGCAGGAATTCAACCGCGGAGGAGAAGAACAAAGCGCCATGTCATCCGGCAAACGGTACTTTGTGAAGAGCCCGTTTGAATTCATCAAAGCGGGCGAAAGTGGAGCGGACATCAATCGTCGGTTTGAGCACCTGCAGACCTGCGTGGACGACATTTGCTTCTATCGCGGCGCCTTTGTTGAATCAGTCAATCACCCGACGGCCTGCTACCACGTCAACACTGGTAACCGATTCGGAGGCGACCCGGGAGTCGGTGCGTGGGTCAACTACGGGCTCGGATCACAGAACGACAACCTGCCAGGCTTTGTCGTCCTGCCTAATACCAGTTATCCACAGGGCGGAGCAGCCAACTGGTCAAATGGCTTCCTGCCTGCCGAATATCAGGGGACACCGTTTCGGCCAGCCGGCAGTCCAATCCTGGACCTTACTCCTCCACGAGGCATGACTCGGAAGCAGCAACGGAAGAACCTCGATCTGCTGGCAACTCTTAACAGGCAACACCTGCAGTCCCGCCCGGGGCGTTCCGAACTGGAAGCCCGTCTCAATTCATACGAGCTCGCCTACCGCATGCAGACAGAAGTCCCCGAAGTGCTGGACCTCGAAGGCGAGACTCCGGCAACTCTTGAGATGTATGGAATCGGGAACGCAAAAACTGACTCCTTCGGACGCAAGTGTCTATTGGCCCGTCGACTGGTCGAGAAGGGCGTCCGATTTGTGCAGGCATTCGCCAGCAACTGGGATAGTCATGACTACATCGAGCGTGCCCACGGTTCTTTGATCCGTTCCGTGGACCGCCCGATCGCTGCGCTCCTGAAAGACCTTAAACAGCGTGGTCTTCTGAAGGACACGCTTGTCATTTTCTGTGGCGAGTTTGGGCGAACGCCAGACAATGGATTTCGAGGCGGAGGCAAGTCCTACGGTCGCGACCACAACGCCAACGCAATGGCGATGTGGTTTGCCGGAGGCGGAACAAGAGCAGGGCACACAGTGGGCGCCACTGATGAAATTGGCGAGAAGGCTGCCGAAGTCCGGCACCATATTCGGGATGTGCATGTAACGCTGCTGCATTTGCTGGGGCTGGACGACAACAAACTGACTTATTATCACGCCGGTCGATTTAAGCAGCTGAGTCAGTTTGGTGGCCAGGTGATCAACGAACTGATCGATTGAGCAGGCAATCCTGTGCCTGACAGCAGAGGAATGGGATCCGAATCGGGATTCCGTTGAATGGCCTCGGCTGCCTGCGTTATGATGGGCGTGGCGTTTCGGCCTCCTCCCTCCGCTAACTTCTCACCTCAGCCAGCCGATATGTTGTCCAATCGCGCTCTCCCCGTCGCTGTATTTCTCGCGACGGCTACATTCGTTTCTGCCGAAGATGTCGACTTTAGTCGTGACATTCTTCCACTGCTTTCAGATCGCTGCTTCAAGTGCCATGGACCTGACGAAGCGAATCGAGAAGCAGGGCTTCGCCTCGATCACAAAGACGCGATCCTGACAGCACTGGAATCCGGCAACCATGCGGTGGTGGCCGGAGACCGTGCAAAGAGCTCCGTTTTCGAACGAATCTCAAGCTCAGAGACAGACCTCAAAATGCCGCCCGTTGACTCGGGCAAGAAGCTCTCATCCGCCGAGATTGAACTGATTGGCAAATGGATTGACCAGGGAGCTGCATGGGCCGATCACTGGGCATTTGTACCTGCAAAGGATCAACCTGTCCCGGCGGCCCAGGCCGGCTGGAACGTCACCAATCCCATTGACAACTTCATCCAGAGGGATGTGAAGGCTGCCGGACTGACTCCGTCAGAACGCGCTTCCCGCGAGACTCTGATTCGCCGCGCTACGCTTGATCTGACTGGACTCCCTCCAACGGTCGCCGAAATAGACTCGTTCCTTGCGGACAAGTCAGAGAATGCATTTGAAAAAGTTGTTGATCGGTTGCTGTCATCAGAAAAGTACGGCGAGCATCTGGGACGCTTCTGGCTGGACGCGGCCCGCTATGGAGACACACACGGACTCCACCTGGACAACGAACGATCTGTATGGCCATTCCGTGACTGGGTCATCAACTCGTTCAACAACAATCAGCGTTTCGATCAATTCACAATTGAACAGCTCGCCGGCGACCTGCTGCCAAACCCAACACTCAGCCAACGTGTGGCCACAGGATTCAATCGCTGCAATGTGACCACCAGTGAAGGTGGCTCGATCGATGAAGAATACTACGTGCGTTACGCGGTTGACCGTGTCGAAACCACGGCCACCGTCTTCCTCGGACTGACGGCCGGATGTGCGGCGTGCCATGACCACAAGTTTGACCCACTCACTCAGAAAGAGTTCTACCAGCTCTTTTCGTATTACTTCAGTCTGACAGAACGAGCCATGGACGGGAACGCCCTGCTGCCGCCCCCTGCGGTTAAGGTTCCGACTCCCTCTCAGGTTGCAGCGAAGGCTCAGTACGCGGCAGACCATGCCGCCGCCACGGCTGAGATCCGGAAGATTCTTGCTGACTTTGACTACAAGGATCCGGCACCGGATGCACCGCTTGGTGAACTGAGTCAGTCAGATTTTGTCTGGATCGACGACGCTCTGCCGGCCGGAGCAAAAGCACAAGGCAATGGAGCCAACCCATGGCAGTTCGTCGGTGCCCCTGATCATCCCGTGTACCGCGGAAAGCTCTCTACGGTTCGAACAGGAACAGACGCCAGCATCACTCAGCACTTCTTCACTGACGCTACGGACAAACTGAAGATTGGTGAGAACTCACGGCTGTTTGCTTACGTCTATCTCGATCCAAAGAACCCGCCCGAGACAATCCAGCTGCAGTTTAATGACGGCCAGTGGGATCACCGTGCGACGTGGGGCGCCGACAAGGCATTCAACGCAGGTCGAAATGACGTCACCAACAAGCTCCAGGGCAAACTGCCCGAACTCGGCAAGTGGGTCCGCCTTGAAGTCCCCGCCGCGGACGTTGGTCTCAAGCCAGGCAGTGAACTCAACGGCTGGGCGTTTACACAGGTGAAGGGCACAGTTCACTGGGACGCAGCAGGAGTAGTAACCACATCACTGTCGCCCGAGCAGAGTCGCTCCCTGTTTGCATGGGAACAGTTTCAGAAATCCGGTAAGGCACCTGGCGTTCCCGACAACATCAGAAAGATTCTCGATGTTGATCGTGCAAAACGAAACGACGCGCAGAAGACTCAGTTGACACGTTACTTCCTGGAAAAGGTTCATCCGGACGCTCAGGCGAAACTTGCCGGCCCCATTGCCAGACAGGCCGAAATCAATCGCAAACAACAGGAACTTGAGAAAGCCATTCCGTCGACGCTTGTAATGGAAGACCGCAAGGATCCTCGGCAGGCCCACATACTGGAACGCGGTGAGTACACCCTGAAGCGTGATCCCGTGAAGTCTGCAGTGCCGGAATGGATTGCCCCGGCTGTCCCTGGTGCTCCATCCAATCGACTGGGACTTGCTCAGTGGCTTGTTCAGGAAGATCACCCGCTGACAGCTCGCGTCACAGTGAATCGCTTCTGGCAGCAGTTCTTTGGCATTGGACTCGTTCGAACATCTGAAGACTTCGGAGTCCAGGGGGAACGCCCCAGTCATCCGGAACTTCTGGACTGGCTGGCCCGTGACTTTGTGAAGTCCGGCTGGGACGTAAAAAAATTCCTGAAACAGATCGTGATGTCATCGACCTATCAGCAGGCCTCAGTTGTCACCGCCGACAAACTTGCAGCTGATCCTGAAAATCGACTCCTTTCACACGGTCCGCGATTCCGCCTTGATGCAGAAGTCATTCGAGACCAGGCGCTCTCAGTCAGTGGTCTGCTTGTTGACCGTATCGGTGGAAAGAGTGTGAAGCCATATCAGCCAGCCGGTCTGTGGAAGCCCGTTGGGTTTGGTGGCAGCAACACGGCAACATTCGTGCAGGACAAAGGCGAAAAGCTCTATCGACGGAGCATGTACACGTTCTGGAAACGGACTTCACCTCCTCCTTCAATGGCGACGTTTGATGCTCCCAACCGGGAGACGTGCACAGTTCGTCGAGCCCGCACAAACACACCGCTTCAGGCGCTTGTGCTGATGAACGACGTGCAGTTTGTGGAAGCTGCTCGCAGATTCGCCGAACGCACCGTTGTGGAAGGAGGAGACAACCCCGCCAGTCAGCTTTCATGGGCATTCCGCAGCGTGCTTTCTCGGCGGCCGTCGGAAACGGAATTGAAATCTCTGCTGTCCCTCTACGAAGAATACAGAACAGAATTCACGGCCAATCCGGAAGCTGCAATGAAGCTGCTGGCGGTCGGCGAGTCTGCTCGCAATGAACAGTTGAACGCCGCCAACGTCGCCGCATGGACGATGGTCACGCACCTGATTCTTAATCTCAGCGAAACCGTGACTCGCGGTTGAACGACCAGAACACTCACTCACGACCAGACAATCGAGCGAAACCATGAATCCCATTCGTGAAGCTGAACTGATCGAAACCAGACGTCACTTTTTCTCCCGGTCAGCCACCGGGATTGGAACGGCCGCGCTGGCGTCACTTCTGAATCCGGACCTGTTTGCTGCGGGCAACGCCGCACCAAATCCAAACGTCGGCAGCGTGCCTGTCGGCGGACTTCCGGATGTCCCGCACTTCGCTGCGAAAGCAAAACGCGTCATCTACCTGTTCATGTCGGGAGCCCCCTCTCAGCTGGACATGTGGGACTACAAGCCCAAGATGCGTGACTGGTTCGACAAGGACCTGCCGGATTCAGTGAGGAACGGTCAGCGAATCACGACCATGACGAGTGGGCAGAAGCGATTCCCAATCGCCCCCTCGCTGTTCAGGTTCCAGCGACACGGCAAGTGCGGAACCTACGTAAGCGAATTACTGCCCCACACTGCAAAGATGGTCGACGATCTTGCAGTCATCAAAACAATCAACACGGAAGCCATCAATCACGACCCGGCGATCACCTATATTCAGACTGGAAGCCAACTGCCTGGACGTCCAAGCACAGGCGCCTGGATGTCATATGGCCTGGGAAGTCTCAACCGCAACCTCCCGGCATTTGTCGTGCTTCACTCTACGGTGAATGGCGGGTTCGGTGGGCAGGCACTGTACTCACGACTGTGGGGGTCGGGATTTCTGTCCACTCGCCATCAGGGAGTCAGCCTGCGATCCACGGGCGACCCGGTTCTGTATCTGTCCAATCCGGACGGAATGTCTGCCAGTATGCGTCGGCGGATGCTCGATGAACTGGGACGCCTGAATGCGGAACGATTCACCGCAGTTGGCGACCCGGAAATCCAGTCTCGAATTGCCCAATATGAGATGGCGTATCGGATGCAGACCTCAGTCCCGGAACTGACAGACATCTCCGGTGAAACCAAAGAGACTCTGGACTTGTACGGGCCGGACGTAAAGACGCCCGGAACGTTTGCAGCGAACTGCCTGCTTGCTCGACGAATGGCAGAGCGAGGTGTTCGCTTCACGCAGGTCTTTATTCGACAGTGGGACCAGCACGGAAACCTGCCGAATGATATTCGCCGCCAGTGCAGGATCATCGACCAGCCGTGCTACGCCCTTGTGCAGGACCTTAAACAGCGGGGGCTCCTGGAAGACACGCTTGTCATCTGGGGCGGTGAGTTCGGCCGAACAATCTACTGTCAGGGAGGACTGACCCTGAAGAACTATGGCCGCGACCACCATCCACGCTGCTACACCAAATGGATGGCGGGCGCGGGCATCAAGGGTGGAACTGACTACGGTCTCACTGATGACTTTAGCTACAACGTTCTTCAGGATCCGGTTCACATCCATGACCTGAATGCCACGATTCTGCAACAGCTTGGCATCAACCATGAGCGGCTGACGTTCAAGCATCAGGGACGCGACTTCCGACTCACCGACGTCCACGGAAATGTCGTGGATGGAATCCTTTCCTGACTGAGAACCTTCAGTGAACAGAGCCACCCTCCTTTCCACTCTCTTCATTCTGCTGACTGCCGAGGCAGATGGTCAGTTCATCGCGGAGCGGTTACCGGATTACAAAAACCTGCCGGACAGAACAGTCGAACTTCAGTCTCAGCTGAAAGACAACTCCGGTCGTCTGCAGCTCAACGAAAAGTTCATTCGCATCACTCGCCCCATCGATGTGGATGCCGGGCAGTGGGAAGCTGTCTCCGTCAAAGGCGACGGTACCACGACCATCATCATGGACGGACCAGGCCCCGCCTTTCGGGTCCATGGCACACACAGGGGAACCGCTGCCCCCAAAACGGTCGCACCCGACACTCGCAATCAGAGAATGCCCGTGCTGTCTGGCTTTGAGGTAACCGGAACACACAAAGAGTCCGACGCAATAGAGCTCAATGGCACCATGCAGGCGATTGTGCGAGACGTCACCGTGACCGGGTGCCGACATTCCGTGCACCTTGTGAACCGCAATCGCAACGTGATCATTTCCAGCTGCCAGTTCTACGACAACACTGGCATCGGCGTCTTTCTGGACGGAGTCAACCTTCACCAGATTAACGTCACCGGCTGCCACATTTCATACAACCGGGACGGCGGAGTCGTTGTTCATGACGGCAACGTTCGAAACCTCCAGGTGACCGGGTGCGACATTGAAGAGAACATGCCTGTCGATGGGACGGAAACCACAACGGCCAATGTGCTGATCGACCTGAGCCGCTCAAGCCAGGATCCAAAGCAGTCTGTTGCCGAGGTTTCGATCACTGGTTGTACGATTCAGCACGCAGCCAACTATTCCGGCAAAGAAGGAAAGCCGCGACCCGTCGGCGGCGCCAACATCCGCATTCGAGGCAAGCAGGTGTACCCTGTCAACTCAGTCACGATCACGGGCAATCTGTTTAGTGACACCGAAACAAATGTTGACCTGAGTTACGCGAATGATGTCACGGTCTCGGCCAACTCATTCTTTGCGCCGTTTTCAGCCAACGTAACGGCATCGAATTGTGAACGTGTCATTCTGAACGGAAACACATTCAATCCCCGTCAGTTTGTGCGTCCGGGGACCATTCAATTTACGGACTGCCACGACTGCATCCTCAGCAGCAGCACCCTCAGGAACCTCGACGGGTCAAACGGCGGCGTGTTTTTGAACCGGTGTAGTGGGTTCATCATGAATGCCATCACACTGAGCGAATGTGATGCCGGGATCCAGATCAGAAATTCTGAGGACGTATTGATCAGCGGATGTCGAGTCAGACATTCGGAACGAACTGTCTCTCTGCACATGGACGCAAAGAGCAGGTCCGTACGACAAACAGCGAATCTCCTGGACAGTGTCAGGATCGAGCCGTCGGATAAGGACTGAGTCAACCCGCTATTGGGACGCGATCCCGCCGTAGCGCTCCGTCTGCATCGTGATTTCACTCTCAATGACGACGTCGCTCAGAAACAGCGGAGTTAACATTGCGTTATCAGCGTATGGGATGCTGACGTTGACGGTAACTTCCTGAGTGTTATCAAGGATGCTTGTCGGGGTCACAGTTACGTCCAGAGACGAAACCCCAACAACTCCCATCACAAACTCTGCCTCGTCGACGCCTTCCTGAGCAGTCGCTCCCGGAATCACGAGTTTACGGGCCGCCTCGTAGGCAGCATTATCTGCGGTACTCCGGATCGTTCCAAGGAAAGCAAACTCCATTGCCACCATCAACAACATAAAAAAAATGGGCACCACGACGACGAACTCCACCATGGTTGCACCACGGCGTTTGCTGGCTTTCGGATCTTTGCAGGCAGTCTGTCGACGCATGGTGATTCCCTATTCCGTCAGCAATGTGGGCAGATTGTTGGCAACTTCTTCAAACACATGGACCAGTTCGTCGTGATCATTCGCATGCCAGTGTGAGCCACCTCCCGCAGCGGCAACCTTTCGCATATGCGTCTGATTGGCGCCCCGACTGAACGTAATCGTGTGCACCGTGATTCCGTAGGTCTGATAGGCAGTGCGTGCCACTTCAACCGGTCCCACGCCACGATTGTGGTGACCATCCGTCATGACAACGATTGTTTTGGCTGCTGTTGCCCGTGAGAAGCGTGTGTCCAGAATACCTGTGATCCCTGAATTCAGTCCTCTGCCGATCGCCGTCAGTCCGCTGGGGCGCAAACCATTGACCGTCGACATCAGTTCGTTGTAGCTGATACTCAGATTCTGGTCGATTCGTGAATTGGAAGAGTAGCTAACGATTCCAACCAGCTCGTCCTGCGGAGTCTGGAGCAGGGCATTGAGGAATGCCTCGACGGCATCCTGCAGGTCTCCGATTCGGTTGCCGGTTCGAGTACGGCTCCGCATCGATCCTGATCGGTCGAGGGCCAACATGACGTCCCGGTCGAGCTGAGAGGCCGTTGCCACTTTGACTGGTTCAAAATGAGTCCGATCAAGGAAACCGGAAAAGAGCATGGGGATAGCTCCCGACGCCGAGTCCGACGCACGCGACCCCGTGACTCGGACACTGTTCAGTTCCGAACTGTTCTCATCGATGTCCATAAACGTCCACTTGCCGGTCGTTCCTTCCGAGGACTTACCAATCTGAACGTCGGTGTCTCTGAGCGCAAGAGGTTTGCCGCCAACGGTATTACGTCCCGCTGCATCAATCGCAGCCGTCCGAGCAGCCGCAGCCGTCTGAGTCAGACTCAGGGTCCGGCTTCCAGCTCGAGCGGCAGCATCCGTCGCAGTGCGCAACTCTGTTCGGGTGAGCTGCATCCATGCGATGTTGATCGAATAAGCAGCGAAGATCAGAACAATGGGAATGCACAGACCGATGAGAATGAGCATCGCCCCCGTCCGCCGATTCTGCCGCCTCGTGTTGACGCTACGCATCTCAGAATTCCTTCATCATGGTGGCCTCACCGTCCACGACCAGCGTGTCGTAGAACCATCCTGTGATGGCCGTATTGCTTCCACCAGGAGCCGTCACTTTGACCGTGATCCAGCTGCGCTGCGCGGCAGATTCCCAACTGGAAGGGGAGATGGTAATCGTCGCTCCATCGACTTTTCGTGCGTCCAGAATGTTCTGGCACGTCGTCCGCACATCGGACTCGGTGGCTCCAGCGGCAATGGCCGTCCGAATGCCTTCATATGCGGAAATCGTGACGGACTGCTTGAGGTAGACCATCGAACAGGCTTCGATGGTCCCGATCACCAGCACGGCGATGATCGGCAGACAGACAGCAAACTCGACCGCGGCAACACCACGGCGATTTCGGGTGTCAGGTTGCCGAGTCCGTTGCATAGACAAAGATCGTGCTCCCGGGCAGCGTGTTTGAGTGTGATAGAGAATGATTCAGAATGTCTGACCGCACTACAGCAGGGACTTGCTGATTTGCGGGTCACACAGTGACGGACTCTTCTTTCTGAGCGGCAGCCTGAGGAGAGTTCTTCCTGTTCACTTCAGCAATCATCTCGTTGAATGTTTCCGGCAGCCCATCCCACATATCCTGGTTACGAAACTTCAGCGGCCCAACCTCTTCTCCCCTGGCGATCCTTCCCATATGCCGCTGCATATTGAATATCGGACCTGCAATGGAGTTCGTCAGCGTGAGTGTGTCACGAATAAACACTGGAATCAGACACACCAGGGCCAGCAATAACGGCGCACTGGATCGCAGAAACTGAGCCGTGTTATTCGCCAGTCCGCCGAACGGGTCAGCAAGAAACTGGTTGATCAGCCCAAACGCAAACCCAGCCACAATGAACATTGAGAAATGCAGAATCACCCGCGATGCAAGAGTCCACTGGACCTTCGCATTGACGACTGACTTCGTTCGTTTGGTTTCATGTTTCTTTGATGGAGCTTTACTCATAGGACCGCCTGCGCTCTGAGTGTGAAGCAAACGTGACTATTCCAGACTTGCTCAGAAATCACGCCTTAGCGCGGAAAATCCGGACTCCAATTTCGGCCGGCGTGCAGCGGGGATGGGTGGTGCGGTTTCTCCCAATGGCGATCGGCAGATTAGGCTGAAGTAAGCAGTGCTGATTATTCAGTTTGTACCGAATTTATGAGCTGGATCATCAATTCTGTTTCTGTGGAACGCCGATACAGACTGTGCGACGCACCCCATGTGCGTCCGGGGGAAGATCTACGTGACTGCAGCACAACGCTGTGTTTCTGTCGTCGGGGCGTGCGACAGGGTGCATTGTCACACCGGGAGAAGTACGAGACGTCTCGTCCACGAACCGCCTGAAGGATGAACCGATGAAATTGACGTGGAAGCTGGGAGCATTGTTTTTGAGCGGCACCCTTCTTGTAGGATGCGGCGGCGATGGTGGTGGCGATTCGGACTCTTCGTCCGGCGACGATACTTCCGCCTCAGATACTGGTGGCTCCGGTGATGACCTGGGCGAAGCGTCAGATGGGCTGGATGATGATGGCGAAGCAGGCAGCGGAGCTTCCATCGACCCACTGATTAAAGACCTGGTTGATGACTTTGAGGATCTGCCAAATGAGTATGCCGAGATTAAATCGGCCTACCAGCAGGACTCAAAGAATGTCGAAGCCGTTCAGAGCTACGCAGCCACATTGTTGAACTTCGCAATGCTTCACGCACAGAAGGGCAACGAAGCACTGTCAAACCAGTCGCTGACTCTGGCTGCAAAAGCAATCCAGAAAGCAGAAACTGCGGGCGTTGAATTCCCTCAGTCCGACCTGCGACCAACCATTCACTACGGATATGCCTGCCTCCAGGCCAAAGCCGGTAAGGACACAGAAGCCCTCGCACTGCTGAACAAGGCAATCGAAACCGGCTTCAACAACATGGCACTGCTGGAAGCAGAAGCAGACCTCAAAGCAGTTCGTGAACTGCCTGAGTACACCGCTCAGAAAGAGCAGTGGACGGCTCACTTTGAGGAAATGCAGAAACGCCAACAGGAAGAGCAGAAGCTGCATGCCAAAGAGGACCTCGGAAAGGACAACGGATATCCGTTCGACTTTGCCCTGAAAGACGTCTACGGCAAAGACATTGTTCTGGAGCAGTTCAAAGGTCGCGTGTGCATCGTTGACATCTGGGCAACATGGTGTGGCCCCTGTCGACAGGAAGTCCCAAGCTTCATCAAGCTCCAGGACAAGTACAGTAAGTACGGCTTCCAGGTCATCGGGCTTAACTCTGAGCAGGGCAGCACAGAGGAATCTCGAGCCGGGATCGTCAAGAACTTCATGGCCAACAACAGCATGAACTACCCATGTGCTCTGATTACTGAGGAAGTTCTGGCTCAGGTGCCAAACCTGCAGGGTTTCCCAACAACTCTGTATATCGACCACAAAGGTAAGGTTCGACTGAGCTCAGTCGGTTATCACGACTACACATACATGTCGACAGTCGTTGAAGAGCTGCTGAAGGAACAGGCCGCTGAACGCCTGGCTGCCAGGGAGAAAGCGAACACGAACTGATTACGTTCGATCGCTGAACTTAAAGAAGAGGCTTCCACTTCTGTGGAAGCCTCTTTGCATTTTGGAATGCGTACGAAATGAGTGGAATACAAGCCCGCAGCGCGAGCAAGGGTTGCTGTTCCACGGGCACGACTCGAACGGTCCAGACGCGCACGTCCCCATCCCTTTCGAAGCTGTCTTCTTCGACGGCGACCGTTTCGCGCGACCACCATCGGAGACTTCGCTTCACGAATTTCATCCTGGTCACGACGATCTTCGAACTTCACGGCCGGAAAATAATGTTCCGTCGTCGGCCATTTCACCACACCTGCGGAACAAAACGATCGCGGCCAGACCACATCAGTCACTGGCCGGGCGACGCCCCGGTTGCTCGCGCTGCGGGCTTGTATGGCGTTTTGCCTGCGTGCTCCCCGGACTCGCAGAGCCCAGCGAAAGATTCATGAAAGCCTACGAGGCAGCCTCACCCTCAACCAGTTCCGCCAACTGAGCCAGACTCTCAGCACTCCCGAAGGCAAACATGTCATCACCTGCCAGGATCTGCACATCCCCATTCGGAGGGAAGTGCTTCTCACCAGAACTGCGACACACACCCAGCACCATCACTCCCACATCGCGGAGAGACGTATCCTTGAGTTTCCGCCCGACGAGCGGGGAATTTTCGGTAACCTGCACATCTGCAATCTCCCAGTCGACGCCCTCCGACTCCGTCACCTCCACAAAGTTCTCGATACTCGGCGACAGCATGTAGCGAGCCATCCTGATGGCACCGGACGACAACGGATTAATGACTCGCGTGGCACCGGCCTGTGTCATCTTGGCGGCCGCTCGGTCGTCTCCCGCTCGAGCAACAATCTGCAGACTTTTGCTCAGCAGCCGCGCCGACAGCACGACGTAGAGATTGTCTGCATCAGTCGGCAAGACGGTCGTGAGCGCGCGAGCTCGGTCAATTCCGGCGGCCTTCAGGACCTCGTCCTGTGTTGCATCTCCTTCGATCACCATCCACTGATCTTCGCGCATTTCCGCCGTAAACACGTCCACGTTTTCATCAATCACCACAAACGGCTGGCGACGGCGGTACAGGTAGTCGCAGAGTTCCTGTCCCATTCGACCGTAACCGCAAATGATGAAGTGCCCGGATACTCGCTGAATTCGCTTTTCCATCTGACGTCGCTCCAAAATCGACCTCAGGTCAGAGTTCACAAGGAACTGACCAAACATAAACCCGCTGTAGGCAAACACACCAAGGCTGCAACTCAGCCAGACCAATACAAAAATGATGGTCTTCGAATCCAGTGGTGGCTCCGCAGACCCGACTGTGGAGAGCAGAATGAAGGCCCAGTAAAAGCACTTGAGAAAAGGCTCACCTGTAAGCAGATAGAGGCCGATTGCTCCAAACAGCAACATCGCCAGAATCAGCAGGGGAATCTGCAGCAGGCGTCGCATGGAGGCAAACAGCGTCACGGTCAGCCCTCTGCCGGCATTTCAGATTCAGCCTCGCTGCCATCTTCCCGAAGCAGTCTGGCGCCACGGACGACATAGACGAGGCCACTCCACACAGTCACGGCGACAGCACTCCACAGCAGCACATCGCGAGTAGGCACCAGCCATTTCCAGTCCTGCAACTCAGGACTCATAGACATCAGGCTGGCGGTCACGGCGACGCACTGCAGGGCCATCTTGGCTTTCCCGCTGATACTGGCTGAGAAATCTTTGCCCTGCTGCTCCAGGAACCCTCGCAGACTCGACACAAACATCTCGCGACCAATGACGGTAATGACCATCCATGCCGTGACTCCTGACTGCAACTCGCCTTCTACGCCGTTCTTTTCGAGCAGAAACAGAAATGTTCCTCCCACGATGATCTTGTCCACGAAGGGATCAAGAATCCGCCCGAGAGTCGTGACCTGGCCATACTTGCGTGCCAGATACCCGTCCAGCCAATCGGTACCGGCAGCAAACACAAACAGTACTGCTGCCGATAACCACCACCCACCGTGGTCGATGATCGCAAACAGAATCAGCGACAGCACAAACCTTGACATCGTGATCAGGTTGGGCAGGTTCAGGGACTCACGACCGAGCCGAGCGGGTGCGGTTTGAGTTGAGTCCGACATGGTCCGTCGCGAAAAGTGATCAGGAAATGATCAAAGAATCAGTGCAGGGGAGCTAACCAGACGATCAGAGAATTACTCACCATCAGGGTCAACTGCCACGGCCAGCAAATCGTAGTCATCCCGTCCGGTAATCTCAACAGGCACCATTTGTCCGGGCTGCAGGTTTTCGCCGGAAACATACACAGATGAGTCAATCTCCGGAGCGTCCGCGAAGCAGCGTCCAACCCATGCGTTCTCACTTGCCTCAGCATCAATCAGAACATCCAGTTCGTACCCGATCAGCGAATCTGCGTGTTCAAACGCGATCTGCTGCTGGAGCGTCATCAGTTCGTCTCGCCGGGCTTCCTTGACGCCATCCGGAAGGTGCCCATCCAGCTTCATCGCGGGAGTCCCCGGCTCCTCAGAGTAGGTAAAGACTCCCATGCGTTCGAATCGTGTTTCCTCCACAAAGTCACGCAGTTCCTGAAACTGCTCGTCTGTTTCCCCGGGAAACCCGGTGATGAAAGTCGTTCGCAGTACCAGGTTGGGGACACGTTCACGCAGTTTGCCAACCAGTTCTCGTGTCTGCTCCGAATTAACTCGACGCTGCATCCGTTTGAGGACCCGTGAGTTGATGTGCTGCAGCGGCATGTCGAGATACGGCAGGATCTTCGGGGATGCCACGATCTGATCGATGAGCTCATCCGTGAAATGGATCGGATAGAGATACATCAACCGAATCCAGTCGATCCCGTCAACAGTCTCCAGCTGTTTCAGAAGTTCCACCAGCCTGACTTCACCATACAGGTCCAGGCCGTAGTAGGTCGTGTCCTGAGCCACAAGAATGAGCTCACGGACACCGTCGGCCGCCAGTTCCCGAGCTTCCTCCACGACCATCTCGATTGGCTTCGTGACATGCTTGCCACGCATCATCGGGATAGAACAGAACGTACACGTACGGTCGCAGCCTTCGGAGATCTTGAGATAGGCAAAATGGCTCGGAGTAATTCGCAGTCGAGCTCGATCATCCAGTGCCTGAATGGGTGCCGGACGAAAGACTTCCCGCTGTTCTGTAATACCACCGACCAGTCGACCGGCCACACGGCTGATTTCATCGCGGCCGAAGACGCCGACCACGTGATCGATATCAGGCATATCATTCAGCAGGCCGCCTTCCTCAAGTCGCTCAGGAAGACATCCGGCCACAATGACGCCGTTCGTTCGTCCTTCTTTCTTGAGCTCCAGCATCTCCTGAATGACAGAGATCGATTCCTTGCGTGAACTGTCAATAAACCCGCACGTGTTGACGATGACGAAGTCTGAATCTTCGGGACTGCTGACCAGCGAATAGCCGTCCATCGCCAGATGCCCAAGCATCTTTTCGCTGTCCACGAGGTTCTTGGGACAGCCGAGGCTGACGAAGGCGTAACGGCCCTTGCAGGGCCCGACGGCCTCAGGAGCAGACAGAGTCGGCTGTTCCTGGTCCTCGTTGATGATGGGCAGAGAAATGTTCATGGGAACCTGCGGAGGAAGAGGGCACTGAAACGGGCAGTTTACAGTCCGTTCGGCGAGAGAAAGAGGATTGTCCCATGCTGGGTGCGGATTTCCGAGAATGCCGACCTGGACGAGCCCCTGAGGTGTCGAAATGGCTCGCCCATTCCGATTGTCGGGACTGGGAAAGCCCTGCGAAACGCGAGGCCTGCTCTCAGAGAGGGCGGAACGGAATGAATAAGAGCCACGGAATTCAGCGGATAGGCTTCACCGATGTCTTGAAACAACCGAACCACATCGACATACTTCGCGTCTCGTTGGAAACAGCGACCCGGGCGATTAGCTCAGTTGGCTAGAGCACCTCGTTTACACCGAGGGGGTCGGGGGTTCGAGTCCCTCATCGCCCACTCTCGCAGATTGCAATTCTGCGAACTCACCCGCAGGCCCGCGAAAATCACTGGATTTTCGTCGGGCCTTTTGCGTTGGTGGACCCTCAGTTCGCGTCATTTCGGACGCCTTCTGCCCCACCTGGTGCCCCACCTGTGACCGCGTGGCGGTCGAGAAGTGATCGTCGGTCACTTGCAGGTAGTGCTTCGCCGCCTCCATCAAGGCACCGTCAGTGACTGGCGGTGCCTTTTTTTGTCTACTGTTGCCAGAAGGTGACTCCGCATCAGCACTTGCGTGATCTTCGTTTTCACCATCTGAGCTTAGAACCTGCGGTCACGAAACATTCTCGTCCTCAAGTGCTCGACTAAACTCTCGATAAATGTGTTTTTCCGACTTTTCAATAACCCCATCAGCCTCGCCAACCAGCCGCAGTGCCACTGGGAGAGCTTTCGCAAACATCGGGTGTCGCACAAGGTCCACCGTGTCCCGCAAGCACTGGTTAGTTAGTAGCACGACCCCCATACTTCTTGCTGTTTTTGACCACGCCGAGATGATGTCCTTCGCGCTCTGTTGATCACAGAGCCGATATTGCAGCAAAAAGTCGATAATTGTTTTCTTCTCCGCAGCACAAAAGGTGCCGTCTGCTGCAGCTAAGCAACAAAGAGCGTTAATGAATATATCTAACGGAGCCAAGTCCCTCGGTTTAATAGACATGTCCAGCTTGGCTTTACGCTTTGTTGGCTTCCACTCAAAGACTGCTTCACAGTACTCTGAAATTTTTCTGATTACCGGGGCATGAGTGCTTACTACCTTGTAGGCGTCCGACTTGTCAGACCACCCTGAGTTTACGACTAAATTAGAGGCGGCCTCAAGATGTTCGACCATAGGGGCCTCGTCGTCGATGGCGAAACCGGCCCAATCTTTGAGCCTGCCGGAAATCGTGCCTTTT
>CAJWGB010000138.1 GCA_913031625.1 uncultured Planctomycetaceae bacterium
GGTGGCTGGATCATGTCGCAGATGGACATTGGCGGAGGCATTCTGGCCAAGGAGATCGCGGGCGGACGAATCGTGACAGTCGCGGTCGATGGCATGACATTTCACAAGCCGGTCAAGGTCGGCCACGTGGTCTGCTGCTACGGTGAGTGCACTCGGGTCGGTACGACCTCCATGACCATTAAACTGGAAGTCTGGGTTACACCTGTGATGACCGGGCGCGGTGAGGATCATTACTGCGTCACAGAAGCGACGTTCATCTACGTGGCAATCGATGAGGACGGTCGTCCACGACCAATTCCGAAAATCTGAGCCGGCGTTCCTGAATTCCATGGCGGGATAACGCGTTGAATTGCGTGCTCTCTGGTGGCTCTCTGTGTTCTCTGTGCTCTCTGTGGTGATTGCCTGCGCACGCAGATTCACCGCAGAGAACACAGAGAGGCACGGAGAAAGCTGCAGGAGAACAGCATGGACATGAATGAAATAACAGGTCACGTCGTAGACGCGGCGATTCGCGTTCACACCACATTGGGCCCTGGGCTGCTCGAATCCGCATACCAGGCATGCCTGTACTACGAGTTAACCAGGCGACAACTACGAGTCCTGAAGGAAGTCGGTCTCCCTTTGACGTATGACGAAGCAAGAATGGACCTGGGTTATCGCCTTGATCTACTGGTCGAAGGAGTGGTGGTTATCGAGATTAAGTCTGTGGATTCCATTCACCCGATCCATACAGCACAAATCCTGTCGTATCTGAAGCTGAGCGATAAGCCTGTTGGTCTGTTACTGAACTTCAATGTCGTACGGATGAAAGACGGAATCTATCGGTACGTAAACTAGCCTCTGTGCTTCTCTGTGCTCTCCGTGGTGAACCCGGTGCATAGATTACCACAGAGGTTCACGGAGCCAAGAATTGGACGGGCCATGGCTTTTCGTGCGGGACGACCTTGCCTCCCGCCCAGCGCAGTTCCTTAAACCGGGGAACCTCGCCCTGCCACTGCCCGAGGTCTTTGTCGGGCACAGCTTTTCCTCCGGGCTGAAACGCCAGCTGAGTCACACCTTCCCATGACGTGAGTCGATCTCCGTTCTCATCCGTAAATGCTGCGGGAAATAACTCCACATAATTCTCCGTACGCTCAGGCAACAGCATGAGCGCCTTGTATTCGCGACGCTGCCGGCGGGCGTATCCGCGCCAGGCGTCGACTTCCACCCTGATCGCCAGCGTGTTGCGAGGCTCAGTGGTAAACACGCGGAACGTCAGCTTGCCTCCGCGCGGTCCCTGCCACCTTGGGTCAACAGGTTTGCGAGTTGCGAATTCCCAGTGATGAGGGTTGGAGCCATTTAATACATACCAGTCGCGCCAGCCGTGAGAGAAGTCGTCTATCAGGCGGTTGTGCTTCCCAGAGGGAAGCACCGGGGCCGCCTGCAGTTGCTGAGGTGTCGCTGATGCAGTGGCACTCAAGACAAACTCTGCCGGGTCTCCCACATATCGTTCCTTTTCACGCAGGACGTAGTGCACGTTTGCCAATACGAGCAGCGGCTCCCTCGGGTCGAAGACCGGACACTTCCCGCTCCAGACGCCATTTTTCAAAGTCAATTCGCAGGATGCCCAGAACCGGTTCCGGGGATCGCGTTCATATCCGTAGTAGACTCGAACGCTGCGAATCGGCCGCGACTGATCTGCTGTCACACGAACTCGGGGAATGCCGTCGGGCTGCTCGAGCTCAAGAGCAACCTGCGGTGACTGAGGAATGGGCAATCGCTCCTGCAGATGTGCGTCAAACCAGAGTTTTCGTGACACGTCCGTGTTGGGAGTAAACCTGTGATTGAGGTGCACGCTGAAGACGGTACGTTTGTTTGAATGAGGAATCAGGCCGACTCCTTTGCAGACAAACTCCATCGGAGCATTAAAATCGTTGGTTGCACTCAGGAACAGCAGGGGACACTCCACCTCAGCAAGGTAAGCCTGACCAGCAAGAGTTTTCTGAAACAGATCCAGCGAACCACGAACGCGGCGTGCTGAACCGGGGACTCCTGCAAAGTCAGTCTGAAGAAACCCGGTCCCACCAACTGAGGGAGACGCGACTCTGACTCGAGTATCCGTTCCGGCGACAAGCCCTGTCAGGCGTCCACCCATTGAGTGACCCCACACACCAATTCTCAGTGCATCAACTTCATTCTGCTGTGCAAGAAACGTAATGCCACGACGGCATCCGATCGTCAACAGAAACCAGTTGTTGTTCCGAGGCGACTCAACATCATCAATGGTTTTTGGGCCCGGCAATATGCTCGAGTATCCAGCAACATTGTTTTGGGTGGGATCGACTGCTCCCCAGTCAGTGCCAGGGTCGCCCGCCTCAGCCAGCTCCATTTCCCGACCACCCCAGTTCACGGAAAGAACGGCATAACCGCGTGCGGCCCAGTCGCGGACTGCCCGAAGTGAGGCTCGTTGGCCACCTCCATGAATCTGAAGCACACCAGGGAGTTTACCCTCGTGCTGTGACGGGAACCCATAGAAGGCGGCCATCACAGACTTCTTCCCTCGGAACTGACCGATCCTGTATCGGACCGCTCGAATGGTGACACCACCATCGCGCCACTCTCGAATCACCTCAGTCTCCAGTGGTTCCGTGCGTGGGTCGTAACTCTGCCAGAGCTCCTGCACGCTGGAGGGGACCCGATCATGCAGTGGCGGCAGCGAGTCCTCAGCAGAAGTGCGCGGACGACAGAGCAGAGCAACAACAAGAAGCGAAGTGATCTTCATCAGTGGATTCCGGGATCAGAAGCAAACTCCAACAGCATACATAGTAGAGTCAGCGTGGTCGGCGCTGAATACCTTACTCTGTGTACCTCTGTGTCCTCTGTGGTGATCCGCCCCGCCAATCACCGAAGGGAACACAGAGTGTGAGAGTTTCTTCGAGTCATAGATTTTCCCCATCCGTCGGATAGACTTCGACGGCTCAAATTCACGCTCTCATCACAGACGGACGAATCATGCTGCGACAAATTGCGTTGATCTCACTGGTTGCACTTACGTGTACTGCTCGTGCCGACGACGAGAAAGAAGAAGCGGGCTGGGATGTGGAAAAAGTGCCCGGCCCCGAGCGGACTCAGCAGATTGACACGTCAGAAGGGACGTGGATCAGCGTCGATGTCAGTCCGAGCGGGCGGCATCTCGTGTTCGACCTGCTGGGCGACCTGTACGTCATGCCCATCAACGGCGCAGACGGGAGTGCAGGCAACAAACCGAAGAAACTGACGAATGGTGTCAGCTGGGACATGCAGCCTCAATTCAGCCCTGATGGAAAACGAATCGCGTTTTGCAGCGATCGACGAGGAAAGAGTAAGAAGTCCGGCTGGAATATCTGGACTATGAATCTGAATGACAGTGAACTGACTCAGGTCACCACTGAAACATTCCGTCTGGTTCACTCGCCATCATGGTCACCAGACGGACAGTACATCATTGCACGGAAACACTTCACCAGCCGGCGTTCCATGGGTGCTGGCGAAATCTGGCTGTATGACAGCCGTGGCGAAGAAGCAGGAGCCACCTCCGGCATCCAGTTGACCAAACGCCCCAATGATCAAAAGGACCTGAACGAACCAGTCTATTCACCAGACGGCCGGTACATTTATTACTCGCAGGACACCACGCCAGGCAACACATTCGAATACGACAAAGATTCGAATGGGCAGATCTACGTCATCAAGCGACTTGATCTGGTACGGGATGAAACCGATGTCGTGATTTCCGGACCTGGAGGTGCGTGTCGCCCCGTGCCTTCACCTGATGGAAAACGCATTGCCTTCGTTCGGCGCCGGGGAGAGAAATCAGCGCTGCATATTTATGACACTGACTCCGGAGCAGTCCGCGTCGTTTATGACAAACTTGAACGCGACATGCAGGAGGCATGGGCAGTCCAGGGTGTCTACCCATCATTTTCCTGGATGCCCGACGGTGAATCGGTCGTGTTGTGGGCGAAAGGGAAGATCCGACGAATTCGGGTCAAGGACGGGGCGTCTGCTGTAATCCCGTTTCACATCAAAGACACTCGCACCACCGCTGACGCAGCCCGGTTTCCCATTGAGGTTGCGCCGGACGTGTTTGACGTTCGAATGCTGCGTTGGGTCCGCACATCACCTGAGGAAAAACACGTCATCTATCAGGCGCTGGGAAAGCTCTATATCCGTTCACTGCCGGATGGGACGCCTAAGAGACTCACATCACGTTCCGGCGAGTTTGAACATGCACCGTCATTCACACGCGATGGACGCAGCATCGTCTACTGCACATGGAATGATGAACAGCTCGGGTCGGTTCGCACATGCCGCATCGACGGGAGCAACAATCGAGCCATCACTGTCCGCCCGGGACACTACACCAATCCCGTTGTGTCGCCCGACGGGAAAACGGTTGTGTTCGAAAAACGAAGCGGCGGAATGCTGAGATCTCCGCTGTATTCGCATGAACCAGGAATCTATCAGATCCCCTGGTCCGGCGGTCGCCCGGAGAGAGTCACGAAATCGGGAAGCGATCCTCAGTTTGGCAGTCGTTCCGACAGACTCTTCGTCACACGGCGACAAGTTGAGAAAGACGCTGACAATCTGCAACTGGTCTCTCTGGACCTGAACGGACACGAAGAACGCACTCATTTCACAAGTAAATGGGGAACCGCCTTTCAGGTTTCGGCAGATGGGCAACAAGTTGCCTTCATTGAGCGATTCAACGTCTATCTGGCTCCATTTCTCGATGGATCTGCTCCCATCACTCTCGGGCCCGATTTTAAGGGGCTGCCCGTGCGAAAACTCAGCAGCCAGGCGGGTGAGTGGGCTCATTTTTCAGGTGACGGGAAAACCGTCTACTGGTCTCTGGGTCCCACCCTGTACGCGATTGACGCTCAGACCAAAGATGCCGAGCCCACAGAAACTCCGATTGGATTTCGGGCTCGCCACGATCGGCCAAAATCAGTGATCGCGCTGCGTGGCGGGCGCGTAATCACGATGGGCAAAGCTGGAATTATCAACAACGCAACAGTCCTCATCAAAGAGAACCGCATCGCTGCGGTTGGTCCGGCCGACACGGTGAAGATTCCGGACAACGCCGTCATTATCGACGTGGCTGGCCAGACCATCCTGCCAGGATTTGTGGACATGCACGCTCACGGATCTCAGGGAACCAGCGGCATCATCCCTCAAAAGAACTGGGTTGATCATGCTCGTCTTGCATTTGGTGTAACAACGATCCACGACCCATCCAATGACACTCAGGCCATTTTTGCTGCCAGTGAACTCACCAAAGCGGGGATGATCACGGCTCCACGCACATTCTCGACGGGTCGAATCCTTTACGGAGCAGCAGGGTCCTACAAGGCTGAAATCGACAGTCTGGACGACGCACGATTCCACCTGAAACGAATGCAGGCTGTCGGTGCCTTCTCTGTGAAGAGTTACAACCAGCCACGACGTGATCAGCGTCAGCAGGTCCTGGCGGCTGCTCGCGAACTGAAGATGATGGTCGTTCCGGAAGGCGGATCCACGTTCATGAACAACATGACCATGATCGTCGACGGCCATACGGGAATTGAGCACACGCTTCCCGTTCAGTATGCCTACAAGGACGTGATGGATCTTTGGCGAGGAACCGGTGTTGGTTACACGCCCACTCTTTCAGTCGCATACGGAGGCATTTCCGGCGAACAATACTGGTACGAAAAAGACGACCTGTTTCGTCACCCGCGTCTTCAGAGTTTCATTCCTCCCCACGTTCTTGTTCCGCGCTCACGTCGACGGAACAAATCCCCGGAAGAAGATTACAACCACATTAAGGTCGCTTCGATTGCGCGACAGGTCGTGGAAGAGGGTGGCCTTGTCCAGGCCGGCGGCCACGGCCAGCTCAACGGCATCTGCACTCACTGGGAAATGTGGAGTTTCGTGCAGGGAGGCATGAAGCCGATCGACGCACTCCGCTGCGGAACAATTCTGGGAGCTCGGTATGTCGGGCTGGACGGCGACATCGGATCTCTCGAAGTCGGCAAGCTGGCAGACATCATTGTGATGGAGCAGGATGCTGACCCGCTGAAGAACATTCGCGATACCGAACGAGTCCAGTACACGATCGTGAACGGTCGAATTTACGAATCGGCGACGATGACACCATACGGAACACAGCAGCCCACCGAGTTCTTCTGGCGAGTGACAGGAAATGGCCTCAGTTTTCCAGTCCCTGTAGCGACAGGATGCAGCTGCAGTCGAAACGGAGCTGCGAATATGACGTGGCAAACGCCGTAGAAGAACCGCCGCGCCTTTGCAGGGTGGGCATCGCCCACCCAAAACCATGTCACGGGTAGAGAGAGGATGGCAGTGGGCGGTGCCCACTCTGCTTCTGGAATACTATTTCGCCAGGCTGCCGATGAAAGCCAGCAGGTCGGCAGCCTCCTGAGCCGTCAGATCAGAGAGCACGCCATTCGGCATCAGCGACGCCTTACTGCGTTGCATCGCATCAACGTTCTTCAGAAGAACCTCAGTCGTCTGTCCGTTGGCGGCCTTCAACGTGACGGATTCCTGCGTCTCTTTCACCTTGAGACCGGTGAACACTCGACCGTCGTCGGTCACCACGATCCATGCGGCGAATTTTTCATCAATCTTCTGTGATGGCTTCAGGATATGAGTCAGCAGATCAGCAGGGGTTTTGTGCTTCTTTGCAACCTCTGTCAGAGTTGGTCCAATCGACTTTGATGCGTCCATCACATCGTGACACAGTCGACAGCGAGCATTCGTTGTCTGCAAAACCAGCTTTCCTCTGCGAAGGTCTCCTTCGCGGCTCAGAACAACCTGCGGATCAAACGTCGTCCCCAATGTCTTTTTCCGCTGACTCTCGGGAACAAATGTATCGAACAGACCACGAATGTCGCTCGGCCGATCCTTTACCAGACGGAGAACAGTTGCGGTGTCCTCTTGAGAAAGCAGCCCCTTGTGCATTCGATTGGCAAGGGCCAGCGAACCTGATGATGTGCTGCTAAGTAGATTAATTGCAGCCGCACGTTCGCCTGCCGACTGACTAACGGAAAGCGTATGCAGAGCGGCCGCCTCTTTTGAACCGCCTTTCAGCGGCGGTGAGAGCAGGGGATCAGGCACGTCCGCCAGAGTAGCGATCCAGTCTGCCACCAGAGCCACACCTTTGCTGTCCACCACCTGCGAGCCAATGTATGGCATTCGCGAATAACCCAGCTTCGACATGCGATACGTGACAACTGATCGGAACGGATCTCCGGCCGCAATTACTTTGGCATGCTCCATTCCGAAGGTCCCAATGCCCGTCCCCTTGTTGGTCTTCATCTCCGGCAATGACAGATCTCGTTTCAAATAGAATGAAACGATGGCGTTTCCACGCTTATGGTGGCAACTGCTGCAGTTACCATGCAGGTACGAGCGAGCTCGATCGTCGATCGACTGAGATTCGTCATGAGGGTCCACCAGACTCCAGGACGCGAGTTTCGCTGAAGTCTTTTTCACGACGCCTGAATCAAGCAGACGCGCCAGTGAATTGCCTTTCCCGGTCTCCTTCCTGAGCTGACTGCTTTGAAAACCGAGCACGAAGTCTGATCCCGCATTGTGGCACAACCGGCATTCATTTGTTGCGCTGGCGCGCCATGTTCGGTCATGCCCATCACGCCATTTGACAGTGCGATTGGCACCCTCTGGTGGTACAAGCGCGGCATCACTGCCGTCGTCGTTCCAGATGTAGCTGTAAGGATTCCAGCGCCCGTTATCCCGGTGCAGTATCTGAGTCTCCAGTGGTTGCGGGTTCTCGCCGGGTGTGGTCAGATGTTTGGCAAACACGGTACCTTCCGGAAACGAACGCGCTTCACCATCGAAAACAATCGGGGCTTCACCAGGTATCGCGACCCATCGTGTCGCAACCGCCTCATCCTGCCAGCGCTGGACAACAACGTCATAAGCTGTGACACCTGCTGAAGGTGTCAGATCACCAACAGAAGTGAAGAGACCCGTTTCACTCAACAGACGCGGAAAGTCATTCGACAGGTCCGGCACATCATTCGGGACAACTTCATAGATGCCGCCCGTATAGTCGTAGTCCAGTACAAGCAGTTCACCATCGGCCCCCTGCGTGAAATCTGTAATTCGCAGGTCTGTATCCACGACGTCCGCAGCAGAATAGCCGTCCCCCTCTTTCTTCAGGGCCCAGATAGTGCCCGTAATGTAGTCACCATAGATGAAGTAATCGTTCAACTCCGGCAGCTTGCCGCCTCGGTAAACAGGGCCTCCAATCACCGAGTTTGCTTCGGAGTGATGATGGTCGCGCGCAGGAGGAACAATGGGCGTTGGCCCAACAGGCACTTCGGTTCGCAGTTCAGCGCGTCCTTCCATAACGGGCCAACCGCAGTTCTGGCCACTACGGACGTGGTGAACCATTTCCCATGTTTCCCAGCCATTATCAGCAACGAAGACATCGCCAGTTCTGGAATCGATATTGAACTTCCATGGATTGCGAAGCCCGTAGGCGAAGATTTCCGGACGAGCTCCTTTTGTCTTTGCAAACGGGTTGTCTTTGGGAATCGCGTATCCGCCTTTTGGCGCGGCAGTCCGCACATCGATTCTCAGGATCGAACCAAGCAGATCGGACACATCCTGTCCGGTTGTGAGGCCGTCCGGAGGATTCGGGCCAGACCCGTCACCCGTTGAAATATAGAGCATTCCATCGGGGCCAAAACGCAGACACCCGGCGTTGTGACCACCGGCCGGCCAGGTAATGATCGTCGTGCGAGAATTGGGCAGGATACCCAGTGAACCGTCATCACGAGCTGTCTCAAATCGATCGACGTGTGTTGTTCCCTCGTTGTTGAAGCAAACGAACAGTCGGCCGTTTCCTGCAAAGTCAGGGTCAGGCACAGCACTAAAGCAACCGACGCTTCCTCCTGCAACTTTGGCCATGTCACCAACCAGCGCAGCTGCGGAATCTCCATGCCTGGCAAGCGTAAACACTTTGCCATCAATCTGCGTGATCAGAAACTTCCCGCCAGGAATCTCATGAATGCTCGTGGGATGATCGAAGCTCTGATCGGCCCGAATTCGCTCGACTCGATACGCCGGTGGCGTTTCGGGGGTCCCCTTCAGCCGGGAACTGTTCCACGGAGTTCGCTGAGCGAAGACCGAGGACATCAGAAGCGGGATCAGCACACAAGCAGCGAACAGTCGAGACATCAGAATCATCCAGAGATTGTGAGGAATAACACCATTGCAGAATCTGACGCGATGGAATGCAAGCAACCTGCAGAATTGCACGCCCCGCGACTGGAGGACAGTCAAGTGACTGTCACTGGATCGGATTCGGTCTCTGACATTTTTTCCCGATTTTCAATGAACCAATCTCAATGCCTGCCAGCTACAAACGAGACCGGCGACGGCCATTCCTTTCCCAAACTTCAGGAGTTTTCCCATGCTCAGATCAATTCGCAGCGTTCTGACCCTGATGCTGACAACGCTCGTTATCACATCTCCTGTTCACAGTTGCATGATGGTGCCCCGAGCATTTCAGGGGCGAATTTCTCAGAATCGTCAGCAGGCGATCCTGATTCAAAAAGGCGATCGTCAGGAACTTGTGCTGCAGGTCAATTATCAGATAGAGGGAAAGAAGGACCTGCCAAAACAGTTCGCATGGATCGTGACCACACCAACAGAGCCGGACAAATATCGCGTCACATCCGACAGCACGATTACCGACACGTCACACTGGTCCCGCATGATTACGATTCCGCCTCCTCCCAATCCTCTGACAGCGAGCGACAGCCTGGTCGAGACCCGGTCCGCAGCCATCGGAGCAAATTCAATTGAGCTCGGGCGACGTGTCAAAGTTGGACCGTACGACGTGCAGCCTGTTCGTGCCCGTGGTCTGGAGGCTCTCGATGCTCTCAATGACTGGCTGAAGGAAAACGGATTTCCGACCGAAGATCCGGGCCACATGGCCTACTTCGTCAAGAACAACTTCACCTTCTGCTGCATCAAAGTGAGCCCGGAAGAAGAGGGCGAGGGCCCCCCCCTGAAGCGAACTCGCGGCAAGCTGCCCCCTCTTCAGCTGTCATTCGAGAGTCGGTCTCTTTACTACCCGCTCAAATTCTCGTCACGTCAGGGAGTATTCGATGTTGAGCTGACGACACTGACTGCTGATCCGGTCGACGTGAAGGCGTCAGCGGACGTGTTAAAGAATCTCAACTGGCGTCAGCATGTGTCGCTCAGGAACGTAGTGGTTCAGGCTGACCATCTGCCAAAAGATGTGAAGAAAATCATCACAACCGGTGATGTGGGAGAAGCCGGCACATGGTATGTGAATCGCTTTGAGTGCCATGACGTGAATGACGGAGACTCTATCGCAAAATGGAAGTCAGACGTATTCCTGAAGACCAACGAAAAACTGGCTGGAACTCAGTTTCACGAGATCGGCGTACAACCTGCAGAAAACGACAATCAGCTGTGGAAGCTGGGCGCAGCTCTGACGGCATTGTTGCTGGGAGCCGGAATCGTCCTGCGTTCAAAGTCGTAATAACGCTCGATTGGCTTACTGGGTGATCGGTTTCGATCACCCTTTTTCTATGCGCTCGCCCAGGCAGGCCGGACCGAGCGCAGCGTGCTCCAGCGAGATCCAAACCCTGCTGCAGGTCAGCTTTACCATGAAGACAGGGAGAGAGTTCAGAACTTCGTTTCCACACGCCTCGTGGCGACGGACTGGAATTCCGTCCCAACCGTCACCCGGCTCTGTGAGCCCGAACCTGCATCCTGTATCGCCGGGCTCCAGTCAGTTAATTCCACTCTGTAATTCTCTGTATGCTCCGTGGTGAACCTGCCCAACATCGGACTTCACCACAGAGTCCCCCCACTGAGGCATGACCAGACGCCGCAGAGCGGTTTGTATCCCGCCTGCAATTCTGGGATATTGGGTGCCCCAAGCTTCTCACCTTCAGGCAGCCTCCAATGAAACTGCTCCTTCCCCTCGTTCTTGCCGCCCTCACACTGAGTCACTCGTCTGTTACCGCAGAGGAGTTTACCGAGGTGCGGTTTACCGGGGCCCTGACATCACGAGCAACGGGCACGGAACAGCTGTTAAGGCAGTTTGAAGTGCTGCTGCTTGAGGGGAACAACCTGTTGTTCTTCCATGTCCTGGATGATCCTGACGAAGGCTGTCCCTGGCCGGAATCATTAGGCCAGTACGAACCGTCCGCATCGCTGCAGCCTCGCCTGATGTATACCTACGACAATTCTCAGTACAACCTCCCTCTGCCCCCGCTCAAGCTGAAACTGCCTCAACAGGTCGAAGCAGGGAACGAATGGACGTCCGGTTCATGGACATACACCGTGGCCCAAAAGTCAGAACAGGGCTGGACAATTGAAGCAAGAGAACGCCGCGGGCGACGTCAGACACTAAATGTCTCAACAGGTGGAGTGCTGCTGTCTGCTCGTCAGGACGTCTTTATGGGACAGGGACAGCGATTTGAGATGACGGTCACGCAGTCTGGCAGCAAACCGATTAATGAGGCGTTGACGGAGCAGACGGAACAATTGCTTTCCAAACTCCTGACGCTCCAGGCTGAGTTACAGCGAAGACCGGATACGCAACAGTATCAACTATCAGATCGCCAACTGGAAAAAGCAGTGACTCGAGCTGCAGGCCTTGGAGCACTTGCCGATGGCACTCCTCTTGAAGATGCCGTCCTGAGAATCGAACGTGATCTTGGTCGTCAGCAAAAGCGGGCGGCCACCGCGATGCAACGAAAGCAGAAGCTGCTCAATAAGGAGGCTCCGGGGTTCGTATTGAATCTGATTGACGGCAAAAGCACCCTCAAGTCAGCGGACCTCAAGGGCAGGACTGTTGTGCTGCACTTCTGGAAGTATGCAGACAAGCCACTCTCTGAACCTTATGGCCAGGTCGGCTACCTTGAATTTCTTTATGGCAAACGGAAGTTCAACAATGTCGAGATCATCGGTGTAGCCATGAATAAGTCGTTTGCACAGCCATCCACTGTTCGAAGTGCTCAGCGGAGCAGTCGCAAGCTGGTGGAATTCATGAACCTTTCTTACCCGATTGGCTATGACGACGGATCACTGCTTCGTGAGCTGGGCGATCCTCGTGAATCAGGAGGTACGCTTCCGTTGTGGGTTGTGATTTCCCCAAACGGCCAGATTGTGCACTACCATGCCGGCTTCTATGAAATCGATCAGCGTCGCGGGCTCAAGGCTCTGGATGACGTCATCATCGAACAGGTCAAAGCAAATTCGAAGAATTAACCGACGAGCATCATCAGCAACACACGAAATCGCCAGACAGCATCCGCATGGACTATACGTACGAAGACATCGCAGGAATGATCGACCATTCTCTCCTGCAACCCTATACCACCGTCGAGCAACTGGAGTCAGGCATTCAGCTGGCCATGGCCTATCAGTCGGCCAGCGTCTGTATTCTGCCGTATTATCTGAGACGATGTGCGGATCTGCTGGCTGACAGTTCCGTCAGGGCCTCCACTGTAATCGGGTTCCCACACGGGGCGCACACGACTGCCATGAAAGAGGCGGAAGCCGCACGGGCGATTGCAGATGGTGGCGAAGAACTGGACATGGTCGTCAACATCTCCAAAGTCCTGAGCGGAGACTGGGACTATGTCCGTCAGGATATTGCAGCAGTCATTGGTGTAGCGCACGATGCCGGCCGGAAGGTCAAAGTGATCTTCGAAAACTGCTACCTTGAGGATCAGCACAAGATCCGTCTCTGTGAGATCTGCAGTGAGTTGAACGCCGACTGGGTCAAAACGTCAACAGGTTACGGAACAGGCGGAGCGGCTATTGAAGACCTTGAGCTCATGCGTGCCAATTCGGCAGCACATGTGCAGGTCAAAGCAGCTGGAGGCATACGAGACCTTGAGAAGGTGCTTAAGGTGCGAGCTTTGGGAGTCACTCGGTGTGGAGCCAGCGCCACGAAAGTAATCCTCGATGAATGCCGCGTACAGTTAAACCTGTCTCCAATTGAAGCCGCGGACGTTCCGGACGCCGGCGGCTACTAGAAGCCTGCAGAAAATTGATCTGAGTCTGTTCGCAGGCACAGCATTCGCAGGTTGCACATTCTGACGTGATTCCCCGAACCCGGCTCGAAACAGCGCGAAGCAGCGGACTTACGAACGTCACCTTGTCAAATTCGCCGGCGTTGCATGATTTCCGGCCGAATCTGCCGCTCACCGGCAGGCGTGATCCGCACGATGGCATTTCCCGTGAATCCCATATTCGACGCTGGACGGGCATGGCAACTGTCAGCCGTTCAGACTTCATATTGAGGCGTTTTGAAGAATCCGTTATTGCTACCCACCTCTACGTCCACTTATGGACTCCCTTTACTCATCTCAATTCTCTCTCCTCTCACACTCTGTGAATGAATCACAGCGTGTCTGCCGCGTGCACGGTATCACCGTCTGAACTCAATTCGATGCTTCCGCGCGTCAGGATGACCTGAGAAGCCATATGTTATCTCACAACTCACAGAGCCCCTGGTTTTTGACACATCTGCGCCTGTTTCTGACATGCGTTGCAGTGATGTCAGCACCCTTTCCGGGGAACACCGTGCGCGCAGATGATCTGCCCGAGAAACTGGCCGACATCCGCATTGAGGGCAATGAAACAATCCCGGCGTCTGTGATTCTGCAGAAGATCACGGTACAGGCAGGGCGCCCACTCTCGATTCGGCAGTTGCGTGAAGCAAAACGCAACCTGATGAACACGCGCTGGTTTTATGGCGTCAATGAGCGTTTCGAGGAAACGGAGCGAGGAACAGTCCTTATCTTTCGGGTCAGTGAGCGTCCAATTGTCAGACGCGTCGAGTTTCGCGGCATTCGAAAGATGAAACGCAAGGAATTGGTTTCATGGACGGGCCTTAAGGTCGGCGCCCCGTTTGACGTAGTCGCGAATCGAGAATCTCTCCACCGCATCAAACGCGAATACAAAGATCGTGGCTATCACTTTGTTGAAGTCAATTTGCAGAAGGGCGGCGAGCCGACGGATCGGGAAGTCATTTTCCAGATCGAAGAGGGACCGCTGGTCCGCGTCCGCGACCGTGTCTTTCGATTTGTGACAAAGAGCGGCAAGGTCACCACGCCGACTCAGCCATGGTTTATCCAAAGGCAGTCCCAGGACGGAACATTTGGACTTTCACCATCAGCAGCACGGCTCAAAACGAAACTGCAGACCAAAGAATCGTGGTTCGGACTGCTTGGAGGAACGTATAAGCCTGAGACCCTGCAACAGGATGTCGACGAGCTCAAGGCATATTATCGGGGCCTCGGTTTCTTCGATATCAAGATCGAGGCGAAGACGCGATTCACAAAAGATCGATCGGGCGTTCAGGTTGTTTATACTGTCAACGAAGGTGTCCCGTACAAAGTTCGCGATATTCGGGTCACAGGAAACTATGTCATCACGACAAAGAAGCTGCGCCGGAATGCAGAACTGAATGCTGGCGACTTCTTTAATTCAATTCCTCTCGGCAAAGACGTCCGAGGTATGCTGGATCAGTACGGCGTCCGAGGCCACTATTTTGCGTCCGTCATCCCGGTTCCTCAGTTCACTGAAACACCGGGCGTGGTGGACATCGTCTTCGAAATTGACGAAGACCGTCCGCGTTACGTACGCGACATCAATATCAGGATGGCTGGTGAACATCCTCATACGATGAACACCGTGCCCATCAACCAGATCCAGCTCGAGCCAGGAGATCTTGCCAACCCGTATTTGATCGATCGTGGTCGATCTCGAATGGGCGGAGCGGGGATTCTTGAGAACGTACAGATGAATGTCGTCCCGGTGGACCCCGCAGAATCATTTGCCATGCAGGGCGACGGCCGGAAATTTCGAGGGCAGAGCAGGTCGAGTGGATACAGTCCTTCGTGGAATGGCCTTAAAGGCGCCCCCGCCCAAAAGCCATTTATTCGGTCCGGTCATTCAATCCCAACGCCGGGCAGCACTCCGTCTCGACCGGCGAATCCAGCGGGTAACTCCGGAGTTCCGCGAAAAGCGGCGACTGTCACATCACCGGCAGTCTCATTTATTCCGACTTCAGCTCGAGAACCACGAACCGAACCGCCCGGCTCTTCAAAGATTCTGGACTACGCGGTCACGCGGCCGGAAAATTTCTTCAGCCGACCACCATCAGCCCTGTTGACTTCTGCTCTTCCGAAAGAGACGCAGGAACCGATCGTTCGTGCGCAGAGTCCTGCCGGCAATCAGCAGGGTGGGGCACAGCTGGACGGCAGTCCTTACAGCAACCGAATTCAGGCTTTGCCGCCCGGCTGGGTGGACATCAATGTGACGGCTCAGGAAGGCCGGACAGGACGCCTGATGTTCGGAGCGGGTGTTAACAGTGATGCAGGAGTGGTCGGCTCGTTTGTCTGGGACGAACGCAACTTCAACCTGTTCAGACCCCCGATGACGTTCGCAGACATTATCGACGGTCGAGCATTTCGCGGTGGTGGACAGCGATTTCGACTGGAAGCTGCTCCCGGAGAACAGGTTCAGCGGTATGTATTAAGCTGGACAGACCCCTACTTCCTGCACAGTGACTATAGCTTCGGCGTCAGCGCATTCCTGTTTGACCGGTTCTACCCGGACTGGGACGAAGGGCGAGGCGGGCTCCGACTCACTCTCGGAAAACAGCTGGACCCCGAATGGTCGATCAGCGGCTCGATTCGCCTGGAAGACGTCAACATCCGTCGACCGCGTGTGATTTCCGGAACGACAACATCCGTCCCGGAACTCGAAGCTGTCCGAGGAAACAATTTCCTCTCAACCGGCTCCATCACGTTGACACATGACTCTCGGGATTCATCTCTGATGCCAACTGACGGCCACCTGATGGACCTGACACTGTCTCACGCATTCGGCGACTTTAGCTACCCACGCGTTGAATCAGAATGGCGACAGTACTTCACTCTGCACAACCGAGCGGACGGAAGTGGTCGGCACGTCCTGTCGATGAGTGGAATCGTTGGCTGGAGCGGCGATGACACGCCTGTGTTTGAACGATTCTACGCTGGTGGATTCCAGTCATTCCGGGGATTTGCATTCCGCGGCGTAACGCCTCGCGGTGCAGACAATATCTCAATCGGTGGTAACTGGCAGTTGCTGGGATCAGCTGAATACCGCATCCCACTCACCGCGGACGACATGATCAACATGGTCGTCTTCAGTGACGTGGGGACAGTGACCGCCAATCCGTCCATCGACGACTTCCGAGTCACCGTGGGTGTCGGACTGCGACTGGTTGTGCCCGCGATGGGACCTGTTCCACTGGCGTTTGACTTTGGCTTCCCGGTTCGAACAGAAGCATCGGATGACGAGCGCGTCTTCAGCTTCTACGTTGGCATCAATCGATAGCCGAACTTCAACGGCATGAAGACCAGCACTTCCCCTCGCGTATCTGTCGCGCCCACATGAGTCGTTTGGCAGCCTTGCCCATTGTGAGCCGAGACGCGTGAGCGTCCGGGTAGAAGGCACAGTCTGGTCGCTCGTGAATACCCGAGGCCCTGGCCTTCGGCTATCTGGCCGCCGGATTGATCAATTCCAACTCGGAGGGTGGTTCGGCCGGAGTGCTTGCGCACTTCCGCTATTGAAAGGCACTTCCTGCAGCAAAACCAAACGTTCCAG
>CAJWGB010000139.1 GCA_913031625.1 uncultured Planctomycetaceae bacterium
TGAACAGAGTCATCCCGACCGCGTAAAGGCTGTTGTAGTGGACGCTGCCGAGGACGGCGTCCCCTGACGTGACACTGACGATATACGCCGTCATCGTCTGAATGCTCTCGGTGACATTCAGAGACAGATTCGGCTTGTTGCCCGCCGCCATTGTCACCGCCATGGTTTCTCCAATGGCTCGCGAGACTGCCAGCAGGAATGCGGCAATGATTCCGGACAGGGCTGCCGGCACGACCACTTTGAGACTGACGTCCAAACGCGTCGATCCAAGTGCGTAGGATGCTTCACGCAAACTGCGAGGTACTGCCCGAAGGACGTCTTCCGAAAGGGACGAGACCATCGGAATAATCATGATTCCGACGACGATGCCGCCACTGAGTGCATTGAACCCGCTCACCTCGATTCCGAACATGCCGAAGAGCGGCTGCAGGACGACCGGAGTGACAAAGGTCAGCGCGAAGAACCCATAGACCACCGTTGGGATTCCGGCGAGGATCTCCAGAACCGGTTTGACGACCCCACGAGTGCGCGGGGACGCGTATTCACTGAGATAGATCGCAATTGCCAGTCCGGCAGGCAGGCTGACGGAAGCCGCAATTAATGCCACGAGGATTGTGTTCCACGCGATCGGCAGCACTCCGAAGACCTCACTTGCCGGCGTCCATCTGGTGCCGGTCAGGAAGTCGATTGGCGAGACCTCCTTGAAGAAGTCCCACGCACCTTTCACGAGGACCGTGATGATGCCGATCGTTGTGAAGATTGATACGGCAGCGCACAGGAAAAAGAGCCGGCGGATAGCCAGCTCTTTTAACGCTGGAAGAGTTCGACTTCTCTTTAGCTGCACGCTCATCAGGTTAAGCCGGAATCCTGCAAACGACTGCCTGTTTATTCAGGCAGTGCGTCAGTGAGATTCTTTCTGGACTGCTCCAGAACTTCCTCAGAAAGTTTGACACATCCGGCCTGGCTGACCAGGGCCTGTCCCTCTCCAAGATAATAGTTCAGGAAGTCCTTCATGTTGGTGTCAGTCAGACGATTCTTGTTCACGTAGATGAAGATTGGGCGAGCAAGAGGATATTCATATGACTCGATGGTTTCAGGAGTCGGGCTAACGGGATCACCTTCTGCCCCGGCAATCGAGAGACCTTTGAGGTCCTCTCGGGCACGCAGGTAGTACCCATAGCCGAAGTACCCAAGTGCGTACCTGTCATTCTTGACGCCGGTTACCAGAAGATTGTCGTCAACAGCTGGCTGATAATCGTCTGTGCACTCTTTCTTGAGTTCGATGACTTTCTCAGTGAAGTATTCGAACGTACCGGAGTCGCCATCAGGACCGTACAGCTTGATCTTTTCATCCGGCCATTCCGGGTTTAGATCTTTCCATGTCTTCACTTTTGCGTCTGGTTCCCACATTGCCTTCAGCTGTGCAAATGTGAGACTGTCGCACCATGTGTTTTCCTTGTTGACCACAACAGAGATGCCGTCGATCGCGACAGTCAGTTCGACTGCTTCGATGTTGTTGTCTGCACACAGTTGCACTTCTTTGTCTTTGATCGGGCGAGACGCATCGTTGATGTCCGTCGAACCGGTCACGAATTTCTTGAAGCCACCGCTGGTGCCGGAAGGTGCATTGACCTTCACATTGGTGCTGCCGGATGCCTTTGAAAATCCCTCGGCCATCGCAACTGTGACTGGATACACAGTACTTGAGCCATCGATCAAAATGACTTCGGGATCATTGGATGTGTCGGATTCAGACCCTCCGCCAGATGTCTGGGTCTGTTCGCCGTCACCACTACTGTCTTCTGCGTCATCTGGAGCACCGCACCCCAGAACTGTCAGTGTCATCAGAGACAAGAATGCAAATGAGAAGTTTACCCGGGACATTTCTTTCTTTTCCTTGGTCGAAAGGTAGCGGAGCCTGAACACCCTGACTGGGCCTGACATTCACAGGATCCATCTCGCGCGTATGCTGCCAATGATTGTTAAGAAAATGTTAATTGGAATCGACAGTGGTGCGAATGTGGGCAGAACACGGGAAATGTGGCCGGGCATCCCAGATTTCAGACCCTAATCCCGTTTCCGAGGCGCAATCACGGTTCGCCTGCCTGAATTCATGGCCATCCAGTTCCACAGACCTCCGTTCCACGTTATTCTCCCGCCTCAAGCCACTCTTACCAATTTCTGTTTCCCAACAGACTCAAATACCGTGTCTTCAAATACCCCTGCTGAGGGCAGCGTTCCTCCTTCGGTATCCGGCGTCGACCGCGATTTGGACATGACGGGTCGCCAGACGTCGATCGAAGCGCAGAACCTGGACTTCTATTACGGGGACAATCAGGTTCTGTTTGACGTCACGCTGTCCGTTCCCGAACGCTCGGTGACCGCTCTGATTGGTCCATCCGGATGTGGGAAAAGCACGTTTCTGCGAACGCTCAATCGGATGAATGATCTGATTGAAGGCACCCGAATGCGTGGAACGATTCTTGTTGACGGACAGGACATCAACGATCCAGCTGTCGACGTGGTGCTCCTGCGGAAACATGTGGGGATGGTCTTTCAAAAGTCGACACCATTCCCCAAGTCAATCTTTGACAATGTGGCATATGGACCACGTATCGCCGGAGAGAAGAACAGGACTTATCTCAAGGACCTTGTCGAGTCGTGCCTGAAGCAGGCAGCGCTGTGGGAAGAAGTCAAAGATCGGCTGAACGACTCAGCCATGGCCCTGTCAGGTGGACAGCAGCAGAGACTGTGCATCGCCCGCACACTGGCGACAAAACCCAAAGTCATTCTGATGGACGAACCGGCGTCCGCACTTGATCCGGCCAGTACGTCGCGCATTGAAGACCTGATCGGCGAACTCTGTGCTGAGTACACGATTGTGATTGTGACTCACAATATGCAGCAGGCGTCTCGAGTCAGTCACCAGACCGCCTTCTTCTTTGAAGGCAAGCTGATCGAGGTGGGCCGCACAACCAATATCTTCACGAACCCCGACGAGAAACAGACCGAGGATTATATCACCGGTCGGTTTGGTTAGGCGTGAGATCAGGATTCCCGAGACCTGATGGTGATCCGGGCCGCGATTGTTCCGGGGACCGAACGATTTTTTCGTTTGGCTGGCACACGAGGTGACAAGGTACCACTCGTGGCTTCGCGCCTCCGTGAGAGAATCTGAGACCGTCTGGAGTCTTCCGGCTTCAGCTAAGGAAGTGGAGCATGGCCCACTGGCTTTCTTTCAGTCACCTGCAACTTTGCGTCTGTGACTCTCAGGGCACCAGTGGTTTCAGTGCACGCCCTTTGAACGCTGGATAATCCGGTGCGTACTTCAGCGCTCGGAACAGCGTCCCGCCGTCTTCCGGCTGAATACCGCCGGGGATTCTGATGGCGTCCAGTTTTTCAGACGGTAGATCTGCCGGGCTGGGTAATGGGTTACGGGCGCTTCCCGGGTTGGTGAATCGAGGTGGATTGCGATAGATCCAGACGATGTCTCCTCCTGACGTCACTTCCAGCACAAGGAACTGTGAGCCGGAACAGATAAGCGTGTTGCCACCTGGCAGCCGTTGGGCTCCGGAGATTCGAGGAGAGAACAGTCGGCCCGGATCCTTAAACGACCATGTCGGTTTCAGTGGTGAATACGGCTGATTCGAATCGCGTGTGTATGTTTGTGTGTCAGTGAGTGGGAGCACCAGTTCATCGACTGATGAGTAGTCGTGACGGGTGAGCGTCTGTCCGTTGTTGAATAACAGCACGTTGCCTGCTCCCGGCAGTCCCGCCGGAATCCAGTGAGCATCATGAGGGTTGAACAGCTTCTGGTCCTTCTGTGTTCCGGCGCTCCATGCCCGCGGGTTACCCCAGCGATACAGGAGATCCCCGCCCCGTCCACTCTTTCCGCCGGTATGTCCTTTTGCTTCTTCTGTGGTCGTACTGTGATCGATGATCCAGAATTCACTGAACACGCGAGAGCCGACCATAATCTGGTCCAGTTCCTCGTTGTAGTCGATGGAATTCATGTGGACCCAATCTGCTTTGGGCCGCAGGATATAGTTGATGTCGACCAGCTCCGGATGCTCAGAGGGATCACCAAAACCGGGCTTTGACCTGTCGTGATTCTGCACGATGTGGTCCCGCAGACTCCACTTCCACACAATTTCCGCTTCACGAGGGCCTTTTGGTTTGAGCTCAAAAATGGCTTCATACCACAGAACTTCGTCCACGAGTGTCTCCGGGTCTCGCCCCTGTTCAAATGCGACATGACTGAGAAATGACTCCCAGACGATGCACAGGACATTTCCGTTTGGCAGAGGCTCGATGTCGTGATGGCTCATGCGGTACAGATTGGATGAAACAAAATCCCAGACGAGATTTCCGTCCCAGTCGTACTTCTGGATGCGGCCGCCACTGCCAGCTGTGGCGGGGAACTGAAACGTGTCCTCGACCTTGCCGGCTCTCAACAGACTGCCGTCCTCAAGCAGGTAGGCTGACTGACCCGGTTGTCGATCGGTCTTCCACTGATGAACGATCTGTCCCTTGTTGTTGATGAGGAACACTTTCTTCGTGCTAATCGGCGACAACAAAATGTAACCGGGGCTCACTTCGTCTGTCGTTCGGATGACGCCGGTCTTGGGAAAGACGAAGTCCTTCTCGTCAGCGTTTGTCGGCAAAAAGGTGACTGCGATCAATAAGACCGCAAGTACAGTCTGCCGACACATGTCAGATTCTGTCCTGCTCATGGGGCCTGGAGTCTTACTTCTGGGGTTGTCCAATCGATCGGACAAACGCAATGACATCTGCCAGTTGCTGAGGCCGGAGGTCTTTTTCGAGGCCTTCCGGCATCAGCGATCGTCCGGTCGCCGACATTTCATCGATATTACTGCGCAGGACAACATCTTCCCGTGACTCCGCACGTCGAAGTGTGATGGAAGTCGCTGACTCAACGGCGATGATTCCGCTGAATGTTTTGCCCTGATTCGTGATAACGTTATACGTGTTGAAGTTCGGCTGCGCCTCTCTGTTGGGGTCGAGAATGGCGATCAGAAGGTCTGCCTCTGACTTGTTCTTCACGGAAACGAGGTCTGGTGCAACAGCATGACCAATACCGTTGACACGGTGACAGACGGAACAGGTTTTCTCAAACACTGCCCTGCCCCGAAGCACGTCTCCATCCAGTTCAAGGACCTTCTGGTAGTCTTGTACCACCTGTGTGCGGTTCGTCTCGACAGCTGCTCCCAGAAGTTTTGCGCTGCGTGCTTTGATTTTCGGGTCGCGGTGTGAAAGCAATTGCTGTTTAAACGTCCGCTCGAGGTCTCTGGGCTGAATGTCCTGTGATTCCACAGAGGTCAGGATTGCGTTGAGCCCAGTCGAAGTCGTCTGGAGCTGGTTGATCGTCTCCCGACGCACTGCCGGGCTCATTGTTGTCCACGATTCAAGGAGAACTAAGGCAGCCTCTTTTGCCGGGTGCTGACCGAACGCACTTACGGCTGCCAGCTGTACGGATGGTGGATTTGAGGACGTCAGCAACTCTTCGAGTGCGTTGCGAGCTGATTGAGTCCTGTCCCATGCGAGGATGCCGGCGGCCGCGACACGAGCACTGGTGGAGGCGTCGTTGTCTGTCGCCGTTGCTGCGGCCTTCTGAAATGCGTTGGCGACCGCAGCTGCGAGCTCTCGATTCGCATCTCCTGCAACGAGGTCAGTGAGTTTTGCTCCTCGTCGAGCCAGTCCGGTGCCGAGGTCTGCGACGACGGACCCCAGTGACGCGCCATTTCCGGCTTCGAGTGCGGCACGCAGTGCGGCTCGAGCGGGACCAGGATCGGCAGAGGCTCCCATCATGAGCGCCAACTGTCTGGTCGCATTGCGGCCTGCCGGTGTTCCGGCGGCTTTCGTGTTATGCAGAATCGATCGCAAAACGACTGGTGCATGTGTTCGGCAGGATGAATACACGGCTGTCAAGACTTCCGGGCTGCTCTGAGGGCTGGCTGCCAGTTCGGCAAGAATTCTTCCTGCTGCCGGCGATTCGGTTTCTCCGAGCGAAAATGCCAGCTGAAATCGCACATGGTCATTCGTGTCGCGACCAAGAGGTTCGAGCAGACTCAGGTCAATGGAACCTGCTTTGAGGAATGGTTCACTGAGTTTCACGGCGTGCGCCCGCACACGATGATGCGGATCCCGCAGCCCCGCGACAATCGTCTCCGGCTTGAGTGCATCAAGTGCCTGCAGCGTATAGAGAGCGTGGAGTCTTCCGAGTGGATTGTTTGACGCGGTGAACAGTCGCTCGACCAGAGGAGCAACGTCAACAGCCTGTCGTTGAAACAACATTCGCTGGGCTGTGTCGCGATTCCAGGCATTGGCGGAATTGAGCTGTTCGACCAGTTGCCGGGATGACATGTTTCCAAGTGAAATAACCGGAAGACGTTTTGTTCCCGGGCTTACAAGTCGATAAATCCGGCCCCGGTCATGGCCACTCGTCAGGTCCAGAAACTTCTTGATGTCTTCCGGGATTGAGTAGGGATGCTCAATTGTTTCCCGGTACATATCCAGAATATAGAGCGTTCCGTCAGGAGCATTCACGAAGTTAACGGGGCGGAACCAGTTGTCTGTCGACGCCAGAATCTCCTGTCCTTTGTCTGCTCGTGTTGATGAGTAAACAGCCCGATCAGTATTCACCGTCTTTCGATGCACAAGATTCCCGCCCACATCCCCCACGAAGGCATTGCCGTGGAACTGGTCGTCCCATGCGCTTCCTCGGTAGATCGTGATCCCGGTGGCGGAAGTAAAGAACCCAACCGGGTATTCGGTAGGCACAACGCCGGCCTTTTTTGACTTGTCCATGGGAATGAATTCCCAGCCGCCGTCTTTGTTTATGACAAGGTAATACCCCTTGTCGGCAGCACGCCATTTCTGCCGAATGATCCGCCACGGTTCAGGAGGGCTTTTTCGAAAGACACGAGCACTCGCCCCGTCAGATGCAATGCTGCGAATCATCCCGGATGCGGCAAAGCCGGGGTTTCTGCCAAGGTAGTTGCGAGGGTACACCACCTGCTGGATGTGATTGCTGTTACTGCACACAAAACGCACTCCCCAGTTGTCCTTCGAGTGTCCAAACTGCAGGCCGCCTGCAATCGGCTCGAAGATCTCTTTGCGAGGGTCGAATCGGAGGTCGCCTCCTCGGGCATTCAGCATTTGCCCGGTGGCAGAAGTCAATTCCGCCGGGTTTCTGCCGGCGGCAAAATAGATGCGGTTGTCGAGGCCCCAGATCAGTCCGTTGGAAAGCGCCTGAACGTTTCCGCGACCGAATCCGGTCAGGACGGACCGCCTGATGTCGGCCCTGTTGTCTCCGTCCGTGTCCTTGAAGTAGTAGAGATGGCCGGGAGCAATTACATAGACGCCGCCGTCATAGCAGCAGATCGAAGTAGGCCAGCTGAAGTCATCTGCGAAGACGACGCTCTTGTCCATCACGCCGTCGCCGTCCGTGTCTTCGAGCATTCGAATAATACCTGCGTTCTTCATGCCCCCGCCGTCTGGGTTCAGACGGGTGGGCTCGTGAGAGAAGGGATAACCATGCATCTCTGCGACGAACATTCTGCCATGCTCATCAAAACAGGCGTCGACAGGGTCAGAGACCATTGGTTCCGACGCGACCATCTCGAGCTGAAATCCAGCCGCCAGTGTAAACGTGCTGAGCGCATGCTCCGGCGCCGTGAACGGGATCCGCGGCATGTCCTCTTTGGTGATATTTCGTTTCACCAGGTCTTCGCGTTCCTGCGCAGAGATTGTGCTCGCAATGACGCAAATCCAGATCCAGCAACACACCTTTTGCATCGTATCAGTCATCGTTTACATCCGCCTGACCAGAGCCAGTCCTGAAACTGATGCTGCGGAGCGATCTGTTCTCGGACGGCTGCTCGTGAATCGTAAGCCCACACTATAGCGACCAAACGGAAGGCTGACATCCGGGGCAGAGTTCCGAGGCGGAACCGGAGTCCGCGAGAGCCACAACGATTCCCGTGACTTACCGGGGGCGAAGAACCTCGGCGGGTCGGGCAGCAGTACAGCGTCACTGCTTCAGTTCATCTTCCAGAGTCCGTGCAATTGACGACTCTGGGAAACGCTGCTTGAGTTCCGCCAGCATCAGACCTGCTTCGGCTGGTCTGCCTGCTTTCCGCAGACAAACGACAGCCCGTTGAATGGAGTGTGCCGACAATGCGGGGTCCCATGGAGTCATCATGGGAGTCCATAGGTAGCCCAGCGCTGCTCTGTCGTAGTCGTGCGCCGCCTCAAGGTTTGTGGCCAGCACAAACTGGGGGCCACCGCGAGCACCGGGAGGAATCTCGAGGATGGTCTCCCGCCAGATCTTCAGGACGGGATTCCTCTCTGCGGGTTTTTCAAGCAGATGCAGACGCCACAGCTGTGCGCGGGCGAGTTGCCCAAGGAGTGAGGCTCCCTCTGCCTTTGCGACTTCATTGAGCGCCCGAGTGGCACCAGCACGATTCTGAGGATCGTGAAGCCATGAGGATGCAGCCGCGATCCGGATGACGGGGGAATCGGAAGCCATGCGAATGACCGGAAGCTGGAGCCGTTCTGCCTCAGGCAACCGTTCATCCCAGACAAGAGGAAGCAGTCCCACGTGACGAGTTCGTAGATCACGTGCTCTGATCAATTCGATCCGGCTGACCGCCTGTACTCTCTGACCCAGTTGAATCTCCAGACGGGCGGCAAATGCCATTCCCTCGGCCCACGCCCACGGTCGTGTCTCTGACTCGATGGCTTTGAGGATTGCCCCAAGGGCGCTTGCCGGCTCTCCTTTGGAGTGGAGCTGAAGTGCCGCGTCCCAGTGTTCGCCTCGCAGGAAGATCAGCTGCGACAGTCTGGCGGTATCAATTCGTTGAATGGGGCCGGAACCGTTCGGGCGAAAAACAAGGCGGTCTCCGCGCAGATCTTCAATGGATCCATTTTGCTTCTTCTGCCGTCCATTATCATCGACGTAGACGATTGTGTCCGTGCCGGAATATGGCAGAGCGGGAATGTCCTGTGCGACACAACATGGAATCATGAGATGGGCGGCGCTATAAGCCAGCCATCGGGCCACAATCCGAGGAACCGTCATTTCGTCGCCTCTTCACGTCGGGGTTACACCTGAGGAATGCAGCTTCAGGGTACTGCGAGAGGCGACAGCGGCAAGAACTTTTCCGCGATCCCAACTGGCATCCAATTCGGCAAGGGGGTTTGAGACGGTGAGGTAAGCTGGCGGCCGAGGACCGACATGTTGGCTGCGACTGGTATGAGGGGCCGTCGGCAATACCGAATATGAAGAGATGGCGTGCTACAAGGGGCAATGTCATTCGTGGCGATGGCGCGATCTGCAGTTGTCTGCCGTCACTCGCCACGCTACGCTCGACCCTTGCATGGGAGGGGGGATCAACACGTGCAACTCTAGCTGCGTCTGCAGTCGGTCACCTGGGCTTTTGCCTGAACTTCAGTCGCCGGATCTCGCCTACAGCCGAAAGCGGAACGTCTCATAAAAGTACAGTTTGGCCCACTGGAAAGCAGTCCTGTCTTTCACGAGGAAACGGGCTCGCCCGCGCATTCCCGGTTTGACGATGAACGCATCTGAAGACTCTTCCTCAAGGTTGAGTGGGATAATTGCCTGATAGGCAACACTGGTCAGAGTCTCCTGGCCCTTGTCATCCGGACGCGTTGCAAGTGTTCCGCCGTACTTTGTTGTAAGAGCTTCCGGAGCGACACGTTCATCTTTGTGTGACAGCACCTGAAGGTTGTACCCAAAACTCTTCCACGGGAGGTGGTCCAGCTTCAGTTCGACCAGCATGTTGTCGGCGAGATCCTCTCCGTCTGACTGGTCGATATAGGCGACTGCCTGGAGTTCGGATGTCGGAGCGATCTGGCAGAGGTCGGTTGCCGGCTCGACAATACAGTTGGTGTTCTCAAGGTCGAGTGGTGTGCCGTGCCAGCGATGTAGTCGAGTGCGGTTGACCACGTCACGCCCGGGTTCCGGCACGCGGGGAGCAGCCACAATCGTGCCGGCCGTTTCAGCTCGAATGACCCGAGTGTTCATGATTGTGACGAGGGATGTCATCTGGCTGCGAAGTTTGGTCAGTTCCGCACGCGAATTCGAGACATTGGCAATCGCGTCAAGGACATCTTCGCTCTGATTACTCTTGAGTTGGCCTCTGCCAAATTCGATCTGGTCATGGTGCATGGTCCATTGTCGAAAGAGTCCTGCCAGCTGATCTCGTAGGCGGACTGCCTCTGGATTATCGATGATTACGATAATCTGGTCCTCAACGACCTCATCTCCTGGCTGAGGCACTCGGCTGAATTCTTCAGGTGTGGGCAGCTGTGCAATCACGTCCAGCGGAGGCTGTTCGGCAAGCAGGCGGATTTCATTTGGAATGACATTGGCCTGCTGCTGGCGCGCGACGAGATCCGCATGGATTTTAGCCCAGTCCTTTGGTTGCAGCAGCGTTCCAGCCTGCTCCTCGGAGGTGACGTGAACAACACCAACCGGTTCCACAAGGAAGGGAGCCTGGTGGTGCCACGGAATGGGCAGTGTGCCGATGAACCAGCAAACCGCGACGAAGACCGTCAGGCTGATAATGATCTTTGGCTTGCTCATAGGTTCCATTCTTGGAGTTGCAATGATCTGGTACACGTTGCGGAACATGCCGAAGACAATGCCCGCCATTGAGAACACACAAAGCGTGATTCCAAGACTCTGCAGATCATAAGGTTTCAGAACGGTGTAAAGAAACGCACTGATGGACACAAGGATCACCCAGCGATAGCACCATGCAGCAATTGCATAAGTGATGAACCAGGCGCGACCTGTTTCCGGCATGAAGGGGTCTGGGCGGCTTTCGATTCCCAGGCAGTACCACGAGAAAGCTTCGCGGAGCATCTTCTCTGACTTGGCCCTGAGGTTGGGGATCTCAAGGAAGTCACTCATCATGTAGTAACCGTCGAACCTCATGAGCGGGTTCGCGTTAAAGATCACGGTGGTGATTGTCGTCACAAAGAACGTGTTGAGTGCCAGATAATGAAGCATGCCGGGTCTGGTGAACCACCAAACGTAAATCGCGATGGCCGAGAGTATGACTTCGATGTACATACCAGCAGCGCCGATGATGATCCGGTGCCACTTATTCTTCATCATCCATGAATCAGTTACGTCACAGTAGAGACACGGACTGAAGACCAGGAGCATCACTCCCATTTCATGGCACTCGCCGCCGTAGTGGTGGCAACTGAGTCCGTGGCCAAACTCGTGAATGACCTTGGCAAGGCCAAGCGTGACCCAAAGATAGATCAGGTTCGGCCAGCCGAAGAACGACTGAAACTCGGGCAGACGGCTTTGAAATTCGTCAAACTGCGCTCCCAGCATCAGCCATGCGGAGACTACGAACAGCATGGTGACGAGGACGACGGGCTTCCAGAACATCCATTTCAGGAATGGATACATCCAGCGAAGTGTTCGTTCCGGGTCCCATCCGGGCAGTCGCAGATACAGCAGGCTCATCAGAGTCTGCTTGAGTTTCTGCATCTTCTCCTTGCGTCGCTCGCGAACGACCGACGCTCCCTGCCCCGGACGGTCACTTGTCAGCAGAGCCTTCTTGTACAGATCTGTAATCAGCTGCTGAATGTCGCTCAGCGTGACCTGCAGAGTCGGATAGGCGACTTTGAGAAGATCGCGTACCTGCTCCAGGCTGCGTTCACCATCCAGAAGTTGCAGGATGGTGTACTGTTCCTGCTGAAGTCGGTGGTATTTGAGCGCGACTGGATCTTTGATGACCTGATAGCCGACGCCCAGATAGTCGATTTCCGCAACTACCAGATCCGCACGTTTACGCAGCGGAATCGGGCGTTGATTGGAAGCCACCATTTCATTGGCGGCAGACTGTGCGGCATCGGCCATCTAAATGTGCAGGCGAAAAGCAGTTTGGGGTTGCAGGGAGACTATTTCGAAGCAGGAATGATGCGTGCTTCCACGTTCAGGCCGGGTCGCAGAAAGTAGTGCTTGTCGGAAACCAGAACGTTTTCGATCTCTGCCTCCACTTCAAAGCGGTCGTCCAGGCTGCTGTCGTACGCTCCGATGTAGGTGACGACTCCGACGAGTGTTCTCGAAGGATCCGTCTTTGCTTCCCCCTCAAGCTGGCGAAACGACTTTGGATCGATCTTCTTCCGCTCGCGGAACTGTCGACGCACGAGCACCTTGTCCCCGATCCTGATTTTTTCGTCGAGTTCCGGGTCGACCATGATCACGACGCGGACTCGATCAAGATTTTCGATTGTCAGAATGGGCTGACCCTGAGAGACGGTTGAGCCTTTATTCTTTTTGTGTGTTTCCGAGACGATGCCGTCGCGCTCAGCCTTAATCACGTACTGACTGAGTTCAACTTTCTTGGTTTCACGTTCCAGACCGGCAAAGCGTCGCTCTTCTTTTGATTTGGCGACTTCGGCGTCTGCGCGTTCAATGGCCAGACTCTGGCGTCGCATTTCGCCTCGGCCATAGTCAGGCGTTCGATTCTTTTCCTGCGCTCGTCGGTTGGCCTCGATGTATTCTTCCATCGTCAGCGTCTCTTCCTTGAGCGTGGTTTCGGCGTACTTGATCAGCACGTCCGAGTCAGCGCGGGCGTTCAGCTCTTCGAGCTGTGATTCGACAAGTGCTGAGTCGAGGCGAACGACTACGTCGCCCTTCTTAACAAGCTGCCCGCGACGTGTGACGCTCATTTCAACGATCTTGCCCGGGATATTGGACGAGATCTCCTGGACGTCGATGGTCTCCACTCGAGACTGGTGAGTCTTAATCACGGACTGCGAATTCCACTCTTCGTCACTGGACGATCCTGGCTTCGCGGAAACAGGCAGGCTATTGGAGCAGACAGCCAACAGTGCGATCGCAAAAAGAGTGCGTTTCATCGATCAACCTTCATCACGGAATCGGCAGGATGGAGAAGATACCAGTGAGCCGACGTCATCACACCGGCTATCTAACGGAATCAGTCCCGACTCACAATCCGAATCCGCCGGAACCGGAGCATCTGTCTGACTGAGGCAACCGTTGTGTTAAACCAGGCAAAATCTATGGCCTGACTTAGTTTGCAAACTGCTTGCGAGCATCATCGACGCTGTTCCGCAGAGACTGCAGGAATCGAGCGACGTCACGGTCGAGATTGGGCGGAAGAATAGCAGCTGTAAGGGCCTTGTCCGTGATTTCCGCGATCTGCCCTGAACGCTTCCAGAGTCGGACACGTGTCTCTTTGATTCGGCCATACAGTACGGCATCGGCCCACAGGACCGGGGTGCCCTTGATGCGTCGGATTTCCGGCGTTATGACCAGAACGGGTTCCTGTTCACCCGCTCGCTGGCCAAGACGGGCCCGATCCAGTTCATCTGTAACGCCGTTTGCAAGGCACTCCTGAACGGCCCCTCGCCGGTCTTCTGTCAGTGCCGAGATTTTGACTCCAATATCTCGCAGGCCTGCCAGTACTCTGCGGCCGTCGTCGGTTCCAGTTTCGTCACGTACATCCTGCTGGTTCTGCACAGACGTTGTGATTGATCCGCCCTGACTCCCTTTGCCATCTTTCTGGGGGATGACAACGGAATCGCTGCCTGACCCACCGGCTTCGTCGGATGCCAGAGTCTCAGAACCGTCGTCCGCTGCACCAGTGTCGAGTGGTGTGCTGACCTCTCGATAGCGAAGGAATACCATGATTCCGATCCCAACCGCAACAACCGCAACCCCTCCAAGGATGATCATCGCAGTGGACGAATCGCCGCCACCAGACGGTCCGGCGGACCGGGATGCTGAATTTCGGCTCATGGTTCTTTCCGAGACGGTGGGCGATGAGTAGAGGAGGGAGGCACACCGGAGACGAACTCACACGTGTTCACAGACTCATCGGAACAGCAGACCGCAACAATGCGGAAAAACACTGTCCGTCTGTAAAGATACTCTTTTCGCCTCGAGTCGGGAAGATCTTGATGTGGATTTGAGGCCCTCGGGACTCAATCACCGTGGTAATACGCGGGATCAACCTCCGTGTTGACGGAATACATCGTTGCCGGACGACTATTTCCGGTCGTCACCGGATTCCTGACTGCGTCGCTCCCCGGTCTTGCCGTCACTGGAACGCATGCCGGAGCGTTTTCGGCCTCGACGACGCGCGTTCGGGCGATCTGCGTTTTGCTCGGATGGTTTCTCGCGATCATCTCCCCGAACATCTCGCTCGCCGAGCCGCGGCTCGGGCTGACGACGAAACTCATCCTTGCGCGGAGCATCCTTTCGTCCACCTGGACGGGCTGCTGTGGTCGTTTGTGCTCCTGGGGGTTGCGCTTCCGGCTTTCGTTTGGCTGGTGGCTCTGGGGTCTCTCGCTGGAACGTCTTTCCCGGCTTCGGAGGCAGAATGGACTCGTTCTTCTCGGCCTGTTTCTCTTCTTCCCGTGTTGGGATCCTCAATTCACTGGTCGGTGCTGTTTCGCAGTCACACGCTTTCTTCCGAATGATGATGACGGGGACTCGATAATAGACCGGGACAATTCTAACGCCGCCCACTGTCTGATAACCGGTTCCGTAGCCGTAGATTCCGTAAGACGGAATTCCAGAGGAATAGCCGTACCCTCCACCGTATCCACCGCCATAACCGAATCCTCCTCCGCCGATTCGGTAAACCCGAGCCACACCTGATTCGCAGAAGATACTCCACAGGAATACAGTGGAAAGAATTGCTGACTTGAGTTTCATGGTTAGTCTCCGAGAGCAGGGAGTTGGCGGAGCAAGAGTGGTTGGCATGATTTGTGGGGGAAACAGCAATTCCCAGGTTTACGTCAATCGGGAATTGTTCATCCTCAACAGGTATTCCAGAATAGTTATGTGCTGACCTGATTCCAGAGAATTTGCGCAGGTTAAAAATGAATTACCGCAGCGGGTATCGGTTCCTGGTTCGTGCCAGTCTCTTTCTGTTCGTGATCCTGCTTGTGAGCGCCAGTGGGACCGCACAGGAAATCATCCATGAACTCACGCCGCACGAAGGTTCGGTGAATGCAGTTGCCTTTCTGCCAGGCACCGATCATGCGGTCAGCGGTGGAAATGACGGTTTGGTGCAGCTCCACAGCCTGAAAACCGGGAAGCCGGAACGCAGGCTGGAAGGACACACCGCCCCTGTCTATTGCATGCAGGTTTCTCCGGATGGTCGTATGCTGGCCACGGGGGCTCAGGACAATACTGTACGCCTGTGGAATCTTCCGGCGACTCGTGCATTAAGCAAATGGCCGTCGCCGGAGAAGAATGCCTCCCGACTGGTCTGTCTCAACGAGCAGACCGCGATTGTTGGGGCGACGGGCGCAGTGCAATTCGACCGCGGTAAGGGAACCATGACGGCAGTCAAAGGCATAGGGGCGAATGTGGTTTGCAGTTCGTTTTCGAGCAATGGAACACTGCTGACCACAGGCAGTCAGTCAGGGGAAGTCGTTGTCTGGAGCACGCTGCTGAATAAGGTTTTGTTCCGATTCAAAGCCTCGAATCAGTCAGTGGTTGGTATTCACCTGTCGGGTACGACGCTGGTCACTGTCGACTCCACTGGAGGAACAACGGTCTGGCAGACTTCGACTCTGTTGAACGGTCAACTCGCTGCCGATCAAAAGGAACTCCCGCAGACTCGTCAGTTTGATCTGGGGGTCGGAACTATTCACGCGGTCGATTTCTGCCGTACTTCAATCATGATCGCTTCCGGCGAGTCCCATATTGGACTGGTGGACTTTAATTCGGGGAAAGAGGTCCGCCGTCTGGAAGTGCAGGAGCCAACCGGTCCGTGTGCCATTCGACCCGATGCTCAGCGGGTTGCGTGCGCCACAAAGGCGGGCATCAGCGTCTTCAATGCTGGCTCAGGGCAGAAGCTTCAGCATCTGCCGCTCGAGAATGCACAGACTGACTTTGTGTCGTTCAGCAACGACGGGAGACGTCTGGTGGCTACGGCTGCCAGTCAGGTTCATCTGTTCGAGCCTGCGACGACGTCGACGACAGCCAATTATGAATTCCAACAGACATTGAATCCGCCGGAGAAACCCTCCGCCGTCGGATTTTCCGGCCGGTCGTCCACGCTGTATATGATGTCACCGACGGGAGAGCTGTCAGAATGGCCTGTCGAAAAAGTTGGGCAGATTGCTCAGCTCGCTCATTCCGGAGCCGTGTACGGAATGGCGATCAGTTCGGATCGAAAACAGCTGGTGACCTGCGGGGCCGACCAGACCGTGCGAGTGTGGGAGTTGCCCCTCGGGCGGCTGCGATATCAAATGCGAGGTCATCAGGGGGCAATCCATGCAGTGGCGCTGAACGCGGAGAATACGCTGGCGGTCACGGCAGGAGCGGATGGGACTATCCGGTTGTGGGATGTGACCGGGGGACGGCAATTGAAAGAGCTGACTCGTCTGTCGTCCACGATGTACTCCGTGAGCTTTCGCGGGACAGACCAATTGCTGGCCGGAGGAGGGGACCGCCAGATTCATGTCCTCAATCCTACTGACGGTACCACCCTGAAGTCTCTTGTCGGACATAAGGACTATATTCATGGGGTAGTCAGTGTACCGCAGTCGAAAGGCGTCGTTTCTGTCGGGTATTCCGGTCAGCTGCGGATTTGGGGGGCGGACCTGACGAATTCGGCAACCTATCAGGTTGGTCAGA
>CAJWGB010000140.1 GCA_913031625.1 uncultured Planctomycetaceae bacterium
AGACGCGTAAGCGGCCGGGTAAAACGCACCGTCTGGCCGCTCGTTGGCCCCGAGGCCTCACGGCCTTCGACTCACATGTACTTCGTACAGCAAGGCTGATTGTGGCAACAACGATGGATGCAATTTCCTGGTCAGCGAGGGAAAACGCTGGATTTTCAAACAGATCCCTCGCTGACACTTTGGGTTTCCATTCCAGCATCTAGTCTTCGCATGGCGTAAAGAAAAGTTCGGGACTTCCGGCGAAGCCCACTCCTCCGGGACAAACCAAAACCCCGGCTTTCAATGACCCTCCTGCAACTGTTAACTGAGTCAAACAGGACCTGACGATGACCGAATCTCGCTCTTCCATCCTCACGCGGTTTCGCGAGAAGATCGCCCGCAGTGAGCCCATCATTGGTGGCGGCGCCGGAACCGGTATCAGTGCGAAGTGCGAAGAAGCCGGCGGAATCGACCTCATTGTGATCTACAATTCCGGACGCTACCGAATGGCCGGACGAGGATCATTGGCAGGCTTATTGCCGTATGGCAATGCCAATGAGATTGTCAAAGAGATGGCTCGGGAAGTGATCACAGCCGTCACTCACACGCCTGTGCTCGCCGGTGTTTGCGGGACTGATCCCTTCATGCTGCGTGATCAGTTTCTGCGGGAACTTCGCGACATGGGGTTTGCCGGCATTCAGAACTTTCCAACGGTGGGCCTGATTGACGGGACCTTTCGTGCCAACCTTGAGGAAACTGGCATGGGATTTCAGCTGGAGGTCGACTGTATTGCGGCCGCCCACGAACTGGATCTGCTCACGACCCCTTATGCGTTCGATTCGGACCAGGCTCGTCTGCTGACTGAGGCTGGTGCAGACATCATTGTGGCGCATATGGGTCTCACGACCAGTGGGTCGATTGGCGCAGAAACGGCGTTGACTCTGGAACAGTGTGTCCCGAAAGTCGCTGCGATTGCGGATGCGGCTCGCGCAGTTCGCGAGGACGTCATCGTCCTGTGCCACGGCGGTCCGATCGCGATGCCGGAGGATGCTCGGTATATCCTGCAGCGACTTGAGTCCATCGATGGATTCTATGGAGCGAGTTCCATGGAACGTCTGCCAACAGAAACAGCACTCACTGCCAGAGTCAAAGAGTTCACTCAGATAACGCGCAACAGGTAGGCCGGGTGTTAACCTGACAGGAACGATCCCGGGGCAAATGATTCCTTCCCGAATAAACGGCTCCCAGGACGAGCGAGGGTTCCGCAGCCCCTTGCTCGCGGTGCGGGCTTGTATGCCGTAATACTCCTGAAACCTTGTCCAGCAATTGGATCGCGCAGACTCCGTTGTCGTTTCAACGCTGCACCATCAGGTGCGCTGCTGATCTACATCGATTCCCACAATGCGTCCAGCGTTTCTGTCGCTCTGCTCGCAAGCTGAATCTCAACGACGCCGGAGATTTCACTGCGACCTGGGTTGATCTCAACCGTCAGCGCGCCTCGCCCACGTGCGTCATAGATGGGTGCCGTGATATACGGAAACACGGCGCTCGTCCCAACACTGATGACCACATCGAAACCTTCAGCCACCTGTGTCCGCAACTGATCTACCTTTTCCACTGGCAGCATTTCTCCAAACAGCACAACGTCCGGACGGATGATGGCTTCGCAGGCCGGACATCGTGGCGGCAGACTCAGCTCGTCCAGCGTTTCCCGATAGTCCGTCCAGCCACATGCAGGGCAGATCAGATCATGCAGATCTCCATGAATGTCAATGACATTCTTTGAGCCGGCTGCCCGATGAAATCCATCAACGTTCTGAGTCAACACCCAGACACGAGCGACGCGCTGTTCCAGTTGCGCAATCACTTCATGTCCGCGGTTGAACGTGGCTCCTTTGCAGGCGTCTGCAATCTGCAGCAGGTATTTCCATGTGAGCTCCGGGCGACGTTCGAGCATCGCACCCGATAGCAGTTCTTCGATAGGCAGGCCATCTTCAGTATTTTGAACGTCGTACAGCCCACCCACTCCGCGGTAGGTAGGAATGCCGGAATCCGCTGACATGCCGGCTCCGGTAATGAACAGCACGCTGTCGGCAGCACCGATTCGATCTGCAACGATCTGAATCATGTCTTTGTCCATCAGGTCGCTCCTTACTTTCCTGGAGGTGACTTGATGTAGCGTTTGAACTCCGGGCGGTTCTTCCATTCTTCAAGATACGGAGCGTACTCTTCCATCTGTGGCCATGTGCGGGGACCCGGGTCAGGAGGGACAACGCTGCCTTCCGGGTAATCTTTCCCTGCCACGCTGGCTTCCACAGAAGCATTCCATGTCGCCCATGCCTGCATCATCGGGGCAGCAACGAGAGCTTTCTGCCGGAACAGGTTTGTGGATTCCTGCGGATCTTTGTCCAGGTCGTACAGTTCAAACACGGGAGGATTCTTTGCGTTGGGCCGGACCAGTTTCAGATTGTTGTCGATCCACGCGGTTCGTCCCGTGTGTCGGAAGCCGATCGGTTTATCGCGGCGGCCCTGTTCCTTTGAGAACAATGGTGTCAGGTCCATACCGTCCTGCACAATTGTGGAACTTTCGGCGCCAGCCGCTTTGACGAGCGTCGGGTAGATGTCCATGGTGCATGCGGGAAACTCCGTGATCCGCGACTCTCTGATACCGTTCGGCCATTCAATAACGGCAGGGACTCGCAGCCCACCCTCATACACGGTGTTCTTGAATCCTCGCAGGCCTCCTACTGTTCCTGGCTTGATACCATTGAGTCCTCCATTGTCGCTGTTAAACCACAACAGAGTGTTCTTTGCGATTTTCAGTGTTCTGAGTGCGGTCCGCAGAGTTCCGATACTGCGATCCATCGCAACAAGTTCGGCGTAGTGACTGGACGACTTGTCATCGAGCTTTGCGAATTGCTGACGATCTTTTTCGTATGACATGAAGGGACTGTGCGGAGTGCCGTACCAGATCACAGTAAACGTGGGACCAGCCTGATGGTGTCGTTTCAGAAAGTCGATCGCCTGGTCCACGACAATCTCTGACGAATCACCTTCGTACTCCTCAAACGATCCCTCCCGACTGAGAATCGGATTCATATCAAAGAAGTTCGTGACAGAGAGCCATTCATCAAATCCGAATTCTCCAGGCGACCGGATGTCGTCCTTCAGAATTGGGGCACCGGGTCCGCGCAGGCCATTGAGATGCCACTTGCCGAAGTGCCCCGTCGTATAGCCCGCCTGTTTCAGCGCCTGAGCAATCGTCTTCTCCTGAGGTCTTAGCGGGACGCCGTGATTCGCCACACCCGTGCGGTCATTCGTCCGCCCTGTCATGACGGTAGCCCGCGTCGGGCTGCAGTTCGGTGCACCCGCATAGAAGCGATCAAATCGCAGTCCAGCTTTCGCCATCGCATCCAGATTGGGAGTCTTGAGAACAGGATGGTTGTAATATCCCGTCTGGCCCCAGCCCATATCGTCCGCCATCACCAGAATGATGTGCGGCTGCTCTGCAGCGCGAGCACAGATACAGGTGAAAAACAATATGACGGCAACGACTCGATTCATCATGGCATTTGTTTCGAAGGACTGAGCAGGCCGAAAGGCTGTCTTATCCGGCAGGGACAGGAATTGCCAGTCTTCCGGCGGGCACCATGGGAGATGGCCTCTTTGAGGGTGAACTCGTGACCCGAACTCACAGAGCCTGGCTACAGGACACAGCAATCAAACGCCGGGAGCACCATCCAGCGGATCCCCTGCGTCTCGTGGAATCTCAATCCCGAGTGCCTCGCCAAATGACTCCCCGATTTCGATCTCAAACTTCTCGCCGCCTGATTCAATCACCGCGGATTCTTCTGACACCGAAACGATCCGGCCGGCCAGGGCGGTCGTGTCGAACTCTTCGCCGGATGCCAGCTTGTGCACTTCATCATCCATTAGTTCCGTAATCCATGCCGTTGGTTGACCGTTCCGATATGTCACGGCACTCAGGATGGTGTGATGCATTGGATCTCTGGGGTCGACGCCGATGCCGAAAATGTTTTCGTCTGCAATCACGTCGTAATCGCGGCGGCTGTCCGACACAAGGACTGTGGATGGTCGTCGACTTAACGTCTTTCGACCATTACCAGGAAGGAGGACTGTTTCAACAGATGCCGCCATTTCGAACTGACCGGACGAGCCGATTGGAATGATCCGCAGACTGGTCATTTGATGCAGCTGCCCCGACTTTTCAAAGTTGTAGAGAGCAGTCGTGATCTGGCTGAGTTTTCCGCGGGCTCGAATGTTGAATGGCATCGAACGATAGAGCCCGCGTCGATTCGCAGGTGAACCGCTATCGACCGTCGCGTTCCGCAGCTTTGCAGCCCGTACGGTCTCCAGCAGCCAGTTGCGATACAGCGATCGCGTGGTTTCAGGATCAGCCGGCAGTGATCGCTGCTCCCATGATTCAATCTTCTGCCCCATCCTGCGGGTTTCAGCAAGCAGCTTCTGCCGCTTTTCAATGGCATCATTCAGGTCGCGCGTTTCGCCCTGAAGTTCCTGCATGGGACCCTGAATGAGGGATGACAGGACATAGTCACCCACGCGCACAACGCCCATGACCACGAGGCATCCCAGCAGAACCTGTTGGCGTGTCAGTTTCATGGCTGCTCCTTTGACTGAGTCGCAGGACGCACGTTCGATTTTGATTCAGGCTTTGGCCTGTCGTTTGTCTCTGACACCTGTTGCACGCCTTTCGGAGACTCTTCACCCAGTGTGCGTTTCTTTCTGGCGAGCAGGTAGTCCGTATGAGCCGTGTACTTATCTTTGGAGCGAGGCTTGATTCGCATGGACGTCTGGAATGTCCACGAACTTTTTTTGCCCGATTTGACCTCGCGGATACCTGGAGTCTTCGGCTGGTGCCAGCTGTCACGGAGGTTCTCTTCCATCAGCCGAATCGCCAGTGGATCCTGACTTGTTCCAGCAAACGAGACAACTGCTCCGGATCCGGAGCCCGTGGCCGAAAACTGCCCCACTGACAGTCGCTGACTCTGAGGCATCCGAATCGTGATGTCTCTGAGTTCGTCGAGCCAGTTGATCCGCGACTTCTCCCAACTGCTCAGCAGGCGAGCAAGGTTTCTTTTCTTACGCGAGCTCTTCACCAGTTCATCGAGTTCTCGAACACGCTCTTTGAGTGCTGCATTCGCCTGTTCGACTTCTGCGAATTGGGTGTGCACGTAGTACCACCCACCACTGATGAGCAGCACGATTGCGGCGACTGCTGCAATGATTCTATTCCTCGGATTGACGGCTTTCGGCGGACGTCGCGGATTCGAGAAGTCGATCGCCGGTACGGTTCCCAGAGCTTCCTCTTTGGCGGCTGCGATGAGTGATGCAAACGTTCCACCTGCTGCTTCACCGACTTCGCCATCGACCAGCGATTGCGCCGACACACGCTGCACCTGCATGGGGAATCGTTCATCCAGCACTTCGGCCAGTGTGGATGTTTCAATCTCAGCACCCACAACCACGCAGCGTGTGATTTCGATATTCAGTTCAATTTCGTCGCCAGCGGTAATGAGTGTTCGCTGTATTTCTCCGGCAATGTGAGTGGCTTCCGTCTGTGACTTCATTCCCCCGGCGAGCCGAATGGTACGAGATAATACGGGCAGTTCACTACTCTCAGATGGCAGCGATACCAGCACATGTACGGCATGGCGACCACGGCAGACGATCAGGGAAGCCGTGTCATCTCCATCTGCAGGCGGAGGCGAGAAGATTCTGAGCGGCTGAGTGGCCACAACAGTGCGAGCAGTCTGGCATCCGCTTGCGTCGATCACCTCCTGAATCAGTTGCTGTTCATTCACGGAGAGTGACATCGCGCTGACACTGCGTGCTCCGCTCTCCGCCGCCGGGTAGGAAATGAAATCGATGACGTTGTCTTCAGTGATACCTGGCAACTGCCGTATCGCCATGTTGCGTACAAGCGCAGGAAGCTCTGCATCGTTCGCGGGGGGCACCTGAAAACTGACGGAATCAACGGCACCTCGACTGACACACACAACCAGTGTCGCTTTTGTTGCTTTATGTTCCCTGACAAGGTCAGCGACGATCGCGGGAAGAGTGGGCGACTCTTCAGTGGGGGGCTCACTTTCGGCCGTCGCCTCGTCCGCTGTAAGAGCTGCGTCGGGAGTCTGCGTCTGCAGCTTTTGTTCCCCCGCATGGGCGATCGTCAGCGCAGCGTTTTTATTGGCGTCTGCGAGTACGTATCGCAGAACCTCCGTGTCCCATGTGATGGCTAGAACCCTTGTCATCGCCGTTCCATTCGCTGTTCGAGATCAATCAGCGAAACAGGCAGTCCCTGCTCCGTCAGGTCAACCCAGTTTACTCGCCGAGCCGGCAGATTGGCAGCGTCCACCGTTACTTTGCGAATCCTGAACGGCCCACCTGTCCTTCGGTAGACGATAATGTGTCCCGTATAGACGTCGCCCCCGGTCGTGATCTGGCGGTAGATGCTTCGGAAACGATGGCCATCCATGACCCGGCGACGCAGCAGCCACAGCACTGAAGATTGCTCATGTTTGGGAACTGTTTCACGTTCCTGAATAATCCGTGCTGTAATCCCGGGGTCGCCAATCACAGCACGCAGGACCGGTTCTGAGGCTTCGTTAATGTTGACCCCTCCGCGCAGAACCTCTTCCCATTTCGTGGTGACCCGTTCCTCAAGAGCCTCGAACTGCCTCAATGATTCAAGGTCGTCAGATCTCAGTGGGCTCTCAACGATTGTTCGACGTCCGTCCGCGAAGTCCTCCGCCAGTCCAAGCGGGACTCGAGCATCAATCAGGTCAGCGAGGCTGTGCAGGTGATGCAGATGGGGGCCCGGTTCAGGGACGTCGTCCGGCGTAAGTTCACTGAGTGTCGCGACCTTGTCCGCCGGGTCGTGATGAGTCAGGCCGAATGTACGGGCGAGGACGATGAATGACGCAAGTTCCTGACTGACAAAGCCGGACAGGTGCTGCTCCAGTTCCTGCAGTCGGTCGTGCCCACCATCGTTCAGGTTGCGTCGACGCTGTCCCCATGGATCCACATTTCTTTCCGCGCTGTGGACGGTCAGCAGATCGGCCCATGCAGTCGGAGTGCCCTCCTCAACAGAGTCACGCTGTTCCGGCGTCAGCCCGTAGAAGAGTTCCCGTGTCACCTCGTGGACAAACAGCAATTCCTCAATGGACTGTGGAATGTCGTTTCGTGGTCGAATGGGGGGCTTCAGCCGCTCGTAGTGCTCCTTCTCGACTCCATGGTTGCGAGGCTGATCGTTGTCGTCGCTCCAGTCCAGAATGGCATCGGCGATTGGTGTCGTCATTCCTGGCAGCGCCATCAATGCTCTGTATCCTGATCCGTAGACGGCGCGTTCCATCTCCCGCACCTGCCACAGATTTAGTTTTGCGGACTCATTCTGCATTCCGAATTGCAGTGGTTCCGCATACTCGTCACCAACGTCCTGAGCAAAGATCAGGTCCGTCTGAGTCGGCCGATCCGGCAGCGTCCTGAGAATGGAGAATCGCCACTGATTGTCCTGAACGGCAATGTCTCCTTCTGCCTCCACGCTGACAGTCGGGCGCTGCTCTCCGTCTTTCCTCGCGCGTTGCAGGATTCGGCCCTGATACTTCTCGTCTTCGCTGAAGAATGCGCTTCTCTGTTCGAAATGATCTGACGTCGGCTGCCGTTGCTGTTCAGCGAGCAGCACCATCAGCGTCTCTGCGCTCGCCATTACCTGAGTGGACTGGATGCGATCATTCTCGATCTTCGTCGCCTCATACTCCGTCGACATGTCGGCAAGGAATCCGAATCCTGCCAGGGCCACCATTGCAACCAGGACCAGCACGATGATCAGGACAATGCCTCTGCGTCTACCTGTCGTTTTGAGAGAGCTTCTCATCTTCGCATCTCCTGCCACGGGTCGACGGAGATCGACGAGCGGACTGGATCCAGCAGGATCACGCGAGTGATCCGACGAGGTCTGACACCAGCCAGGGGATTCGCCGGATCGAGCTTTTCCGACGTGAGTTCGGTTTCAGCCGCCGCAATCATATCCGGCAGATCTGCAGACTCAGTCAGATCGGTGGCGGCTTCCGTAATGCCGTAGACACTCCGCAGGTGTTCAAGGTCGGGCGGACTGACCAGTGTGAGGCTGATTCTTATCGCGACCGGCAATCGATATCGACGATCGTCCTTCCAGTCAGGCAGCCAGTTGAATCCGTCGTGATACTCAAAGCGGCAGTCTACGACTTCAGGAATCTGTTCCAGCCGTGGTTCAGGAGGTTGTTCCTCCTCCGGAGCCTTCTCGTCATCGGGCATTGGCAGGAAGATCTGCTCCAGAGTCTGCTGGTCCAGTGCGGCCTCCGGTCCACGTCGGTTGGCGTCGTCCTGCTGACGCGTCTGCTGCAGGTCTGCCAGTTCCGCCGGATCAGCCTGAATTCGGTACAGTCCGGACGGAAGTGTGACGGCTCCGGCGGTCGGTTCAAATGGCTGCAGTTGCCAGACAATGGTTTGAAACTCGGCCACGCTGCTTAATGTCGATGCCTGCTGCAGGGGGTCGCGTCGGCCGGGAGTTTCCACCAGTTCCTGACGTTCCAGTCGATCACGTTCATCCATGGATGTCGGTTGCCGGATGGTGAAACGCATCGCCGTTGGCATACCAACGAATTTGAATTCTCCGGGCCCCTGTTCGGAGCGCTGCTGCTGCCACGGCTGGAGTTGCTGGATCAGATTCTGTTGATCCGGCGGTGGCACATGAATGTGCGGCGGATGGCCGTCCAGTGACAACATGACAGAGTTCAGGTCATCTTCCAGCAGGCCGTGCAGAGAACGAATCAACTGCTGAGACTCGGTCTGTTCTTTCCCTGCAGTCAGTAATCCGTTGTACAGGGAGAGTATTTCGTATGCAGAAGCCATGAGTGCAGACACAAGCACCATCGCAATCAGCATTTCCATAAGCGTATAGCCGGACCGAGGGCGGCTGTGTCTGGTCTTCATCGCAGAGCCCCCATCTGAAGGAAGCCCTGCTGGCTCGGTTGTGGGTTGCTGGTGCGAATCCAGCGTGTCAGTGAGAAACGGACCAGTCTGCCGGATTCCCGATTCTCGGCCACAGTCACGGTCACAACTTCCAGCTCCGGATGCTCGGGCACCTGGCCGGTGCTGACGGAATAATTCCATCGGGCCGATTGTTCGTTAATAGGTGACTGTTCCTGATAGAAAATGCTGCCTTCCTCAGTCTGGGCAACCGGCTGGGCATTTTCGGGTGGCAACAGCGGCAGATTCTCGACCGGGTCGAGCGGACGAATCCCCAGTACGATTTCTGTCATTGTGGTTTCACAGACGAGCTGCGCTTCAGAGAGCAGTTCGGCTCGATTCGCCTGAGTCCGCCCCATACCCGCGAGTCGCGCCAGCACAATGACACTGCCCATCAGCATGGCGGTAGCAAGGATGATCTCCATCAGGCTGAAGCCCGATCGGGGATTTGAGGAGACTCGCCGCCTCATGGAGTGACCTCCTCAATAAGGAGGTCTTCCACAGATCGAATCACCCTTTGCGGGTCGCCCACTGAAACGGCTGATGTCAGCCCTCTCAGGGAGACTGTAATCGCGAAACCACCAGCGCTGTGCAGAGCAAATTCACGATCCTGAGTTCTGCCGCTGGGGCGGAACATAATGGGCTGCGACCAGTTGGTGGTTAAGTCTTCTGAGGATTCCGTTTCCTCAAATGGCAACTGTTCAGCAGCGGCGTCATCACGCTCTGACAGCTCTTCTTCTGCATGAAGTGGTAATGCGAAGATGACTCCATCAGGCAGTTGTCCGAATCGTACGGGGAACGTCTGCTGCTGCAACAGCGCCCGTTCATCTTCGGGAAGTTCCTCAGTGGCTGCCGCTTCCGTCTCTTCGGCGGTCAGGGGAAGATTTGCCCGGGAGGGCCCTCGGCGTTCGACTTTCCAGCGACGGCCGCCCTGCTCGAATCGGAACTCGAGTGGCGCGCCTTCGCGAATTGCAGTTGCGCGTGCTTTGTTCAGTCCCTTGCGAACCAGCTGGCCCGCATTGCGCAGACGAGATTTATCCAGTGGCGTCTGCATCGCGGGGAGCGCCAGCGCCGCGATGGCGACAAGGACCGCAAGGACAATCAAGAGCTCGGTGAGCGTATACCCGGCCGTAGCAGACTGGACTAATGGGCGAAGCGACGCAAATCCGGCTTTCCTGTGTGATTCAGATTCGGTGGGTTTCGGTGATGCCGGAGCTCGCTTTGGTCGGTCCGAGCGGCAGTCTGGAGTTACTCGATTGGTGGCTGACTTCATGGCATCAACCCATCGAGGTGCTCATTTCGAAGACCGGCAGCAGCAGGGCCACGATGACGAACAACACGGCTCCGCCCATCACCATCAACAGGGCAGGTTCAATCAGCCGGACCATTGTGTCCAGCTGCCTGGCGACCTTCTTATCAATTCCGTCGGCAATGTTGTTCAGTACGTTTTCAAGATTATTCGCTTCCTCGGCAATACTGATCATGGCCATGACTCCGGGGGGCAGCAGGCCGCATCGAGTCAGTGGTCCTGACAGAGTTTCTCCGGCGGAAATGTTCTGAGCAGACTCCTGAATGGCTTTGGACAGCACCACGTTACCACACGAATCGCTGCTGATCTCCAGCGCCTTCAGCATGGGCACTCCGTTTCGCAGCAGCGTTCCCAGAATGCGGCAGAATCGAGATGTGGCTCCGTTCAGAAAGATTGGTCCGAAGATCGGGATCTTTGTCTTCGCGCCGTCTACCTTCTCGCGTCCCGATTTCGACTGAGCCCACTTCTTGATTCCAAACAGGATTCCTCCGAACGCAATCGCCACAAGGATCCCAAATTTGCCAAGGAAGTTACTGAGCCAGAGCAGGGCGACAGTGGCACCCGGTAATGTGCCCTCCCGTTCCAGTTGGGCAAACAGGTCTGAGAACTTTGGAACGAAGAACACGATCAGGACCAGAGTCACAATCGAGCCGGCGACTGCCAGAAAGGTCGGGTAAGCCATCGCTCCTTTGACCCTGGACTTCAGTTCCTCCGACCGCTCAAGGAATTCGGCCGTCTGCTGAAGTGACTGTTCCAGAAACGCGCCTTCAGTTCCCGCTCGAACGATGCTTACCGTGAGGTCATTGAAGACGTCTCGATGCGCGGCCATGGCTTCGTAGAGTTGGGCTCCATCCGAGATCCGACCACGAATGTCGGACAGGACTTCCTGCATCCGTTCATGGGGCGTCTGCTGGATCATGACTTCCAGCGCCTGCAGCAGTGGGACTCCGTTGGCCAGCAGGTCTGATAGCTGCGTCAGGGTGTTTGTGAGCAGTTCAGTGTTGATTCCTCGCTTGAAGTTCAGCTTCAGGCCGCCGCCGTTGGCCGGATTCACGTCGAGTGGAAACAGGCTCTTTTCGGCCAGCATGGCCATCACGTCATTGCGCGACTCGGCCGTGATCAGGCCGCTGACGTCCTGACCGGCCATGTTCCGTGCCGTATACGCGAATTCCTGCATCCTGCCGCGCCCATGTGATGACCCATGCCATCACGGGTTCAGGAGCATCGAGCTGACGTTTCAGTGTCAGTTGTCGAGAACTCCCTGAAGAATTTCCATAACGCGTGCTGTGCTCGCCTTTTTCAGCGGAAGGACAGTGATATTCCGAGCTGACGTGTCGTGGGAAGCTGAGTCCAGCTTCTCAATCAGCGCGATGACTTCCTCCAGCAACTCCTTTGGCGCCTTCAGCACGAGAGAATTGGTATTCGCCTGCACTTCAATTGTCAATAGAGGGGCCGCAGCAGCTGCATTGATCTGCCTGAGGACCGTTGCCACATCGGACGGCACACCGCTCGGAATGGAGATCGTGCTGCGTGCCCCGCCCGTAGACATTTGTGGACGATACACGCCCTCCAGAATGTTCAGAACAGACGACGCCGAGGAATGCACCACCGGAATAATCTCCGTCTGGTACGCCCGTTTTGAGTCTTCAAACTTGTCGGAGTCCAGGATCTCCAGCAACGTCTCGATACGCTGGCGATCCATCCGACTGGCGTAGACGATGAGAGCATTCAGCCGCTCGTCAGCCACCATCGCCACCTTGCCAAAGTTGGTCAGCCCTTCGGAGTCCTCAAAAATCTGCTGCAGGGTCGTCGAAACGTCCGAGGCCCCGGCGTTCTTAAGGCGATAGACGCTGAAGTCCTGATTGCGGCCGGGGGTTCGGCGAGCGGCAATGGTCCGCAGGAGAAGTTCCAGTTGGTTCAGTGCCTCTTCATCTTCTGAAGCGATCGTCAGTCGATCGCCGGATGGAACAATGACAACCGGAGGAACATCCGATTTTGGCGGTTGGGCTGCCTGCTGTTCACCGACCTTCTTTTCATCCACAGCAGCGGGGATTGGAGTCTGAGGGTCCTCCGCGGGGAGTGAGAACTGCGGAACCGATTCGGATTCATTCTGTTCTGGTCTTTGCGGGGTGACGACCCGCAGGGGATTGGGACGAACCTGTGGCCACAGATTCTGAATCTGTTTGAGCGCCGCTTCCGTGTCGCGACCGATTGGGATGATTCGCAGATTGCCGCCCGATGTTCCATTGGTCAGGTGGAGTCCTGACTCTCCCATCTTGATCAGCAATTCCCGAATCTCTTTCAACTGTTCGGGCGTCGCCCGAATCCATAACTGCTGCAGGTTATGTTCGGTATGAATCACCGGCCGCAGCATGTGATGAGGAAACCGGCTGCTGATGACGCGATCAATCGCCCCATGTGCCTGGCCTGCGTCGATATAGCTCAGCTGAAAGACTTCCAGCTGTTTTGGCGGAGGCGGTCGAAATCGCGCGATCGTTTCCTTCGCCAGCTTGTGACCTGCTTCGGTTGTGGTCAGCAGGATGTTTCCGGTGGCTCCTTCAAGGTGTACGCGGGTACCGGGAAATCGATCTCGCAGAACATCATCAACGACCTGACGCACCTGGCCTGCGTCGAGGCCATGCACCGGGTACGTCTGCATGACGAAGGCTCGCTCGCCTGTTGCCGGGTCGAGTTCCGCCAGCAGCTGCTGGATGAGGTCATGCTGGTCCGGTCGAGCTACGGCCACGATCGTCTTGTTGCGCTGATCCAGAGACAGCTTGACGTTGTCTGCGGTTGTAAACAGATTGTCGAGTACCTCCAGCATCGTGTTTCCGTCGGCCTGATTTAGTCGCCATGATTTCGGAACAGGACTGGCGTCGCCTCGGAAACTACCGGTCATCTGCTCGGCAACGGAAGCAATTGTGCTGTGCTGGTCCGGAGTTGCCGTGGCAACAAGGATGGAGTCGCGTGCATCGGTGACGAGAGTCGCGTCGGGAAACAGAGCCCGCATCGCATCCTGGAGTTCATCAGCTTCTCCGCGGGCCAGCTTGTAGGTGCGCGTTTCCATGCCGGCGAGTGCCCCTTTGCTGCCCGCCAGCTGCTTGACCAGCTGTGCGACTTTGGCCTGTTGCTCTTCGGTGGCAGTTACCAGAATCTCTCCCCTGGTTGAGCCGGCCGTGATGACCGTGTCTTCGGAAACCAGCGGAGCAAGAGCCGTCATGACGGTGGAAGCGGATTGTGGACGTACGTCGTACGCCGCCAGCTGTTTGGTTTCCTCATCCTCGCGAGCCACATCGAACTGCTTCAGCAGAGAAGTCATGAGTTCGTGCTGATCTTTCTTTGCGACGATGACCAGACGTCCGGATTTGTCATTCGCAGAGAATTTGACGTTGTCGGAGCGTGTGAACAGATTGTCCAACAGGCTTTCAGCCTGCGACGCAGTGATCTGATTTGTCTCATAGACCACCGAATAGGGTCGTTCTCCCTCCGTCCCCATTCCAGCCAGCTGTTTTGTGATCGTAGCGATCTTTTCATGTTGTTCCGGGGTCGCTGTCGCAACGAGCATTTTGCGATCTGCGTCGACCACGATCGTGGCATCGGGATAGAGAGCGAGCAGAACTTCCTGAGCCTCATCTCCGTTGGGCGAACCGACAAAATAGGTTTTTGTCTCGCGTTCGTCTTGGCCGAGGCCTGCCAGTACCTGATCGATTGTGGCCTTGATCTTCTTGTGGTCTTCCGCCCCGGCTCGAATAAACAGCCTGCGGCCGGAAGGGTCCTGAGTCATCTGCACGTCGCCTGTGACGACAGGCTGCAGTACGGACTGCAGAGCAGTCCCGTCTGCTCCCGCGATGTCATAGATTTCAAGCTGCCGGTCATCGGCCGGAGCTTTCGCTTCATTCAGCTGCGCAAGGACTTTGGCAAACTTCTCATGGTTCGCGGGTGTCGCCACGACTGCGATCTGGTCTGGTCGGCTTCCCGATGAAATACTGACGCCAGGAACGGAGTTGGACAGTACGGTTGTGGCCGCCGGCCCAAGGTCTTTGATTGAATAAAGCTGCAAAACCGTTTCGGCTGCGAACGGTTTTTCAGTGGTGAGCTGTTTGAGTGTCGCCTGAATCTCTGAGTCTTCCTGCTCCGAAACGAATGCCATCAGCCGTTTGCCATCCGCCGTTGTGTTGAAGGAAACGGCCGGGACAACTGTGGAGAGCACAGTCGTTGCTCGGGATCCCCCTGCTGCTTCGATGTCGTAGAACTTGAGTCTGCGATCCTGAGCAGCGGCCGGTGACTGAGCAAGCTGCTCAAGTGTCTGCTCGATTTCTGCCTTTGTCTCTTCATTGACCCAGGCGATGATTGTCTTTCCATCGATTCCGTTAATTGTGCTCAGGCCCGGAGCGACCTGGGCAATGACTGTCTGTGCAGTGCTCAGACCCGTTCTGGAAACGTCAAAAACGGTGATCCGTCGGTCATCAGACTCCGGCAACAGCCCTTTCAGAATTCCTTCGATAGTTTTGTGTTCTTCCACAGTCGTCCATGCCAGCAGTCGCTCAGTCGTATAAACCACCTGAGCGTCCGGCGCGGAGCGGGCAATCATGGACGACAGCCCTGATGTATTGATGCCTTTTGTGTCATACGACTTAAGAACGGCGGCTGCCTTTCCAATGCCGGCGTTGGATTCGATGGCCGCCTGGATTCCCTTGTGATCCTCCGCCGTTGCCAGAGCGCTCAGTGTTCTGGAAACAGGGTCTATCATGAATGTGGCATTGGGGAATGCGTTTTCAAAGAACGCCTGTTCTGTTGTTGGCTTGCTGTGAGAGGCCGGATACACCACGACTGTTTTGCTGAGCAGTGGTGCAGAAGCAGACCGCAGTGCTTCCAGCAGGTCGGCAACCTCCTGGTGGTGTTCCAGTCTGGCGCGAACGATCAGAGTCTGGCCAGTGGTGTCGTGGATAACGGAGGCTTTGGGTACTTCGGAGTTGATGAGACTGACAGCATTGGAAGCGTCGATTCCTTTGACGGGATACACCATCAGTTTGATTTCGGTAGCGCCATCGATATCGGAGTCCAGTTGTCCAATGGCCGCCTTAATCGTGGTGTGAAGCGCGGGCTTTGCATGAATCAGCAGTCGTGACGAAACCGCGTCGACTGTAATACGAGCGTCCGGAAACAGTTCGGCCAGCACAGTCTGTACGCTGGCGGGATCGACCTTGCGAATCGGATAAACAATCAGCTGAGGTTTTTCTTCCGGTGGGATGTCACGCACCAGTTGCTTCAGGATTTCATCAACGATGAGATGCTGAGATGGGTTCGCCCAGACCGTCATCTCACCAGGCTGAGCATCCGCAAGGACCTGCAGGCCAGGCAGTTCGGAAGTCAGTGAATTCAGCAGTGTTGTGAAACGAGCTCGCTGTTGAGAGGTGACGTCATAGATCTGCAACGTTCGTTTCTCATCGACAGGAGCTGCAGTTTCAAGCTTCTCAAGCGTGGCGGCGATGGTGGCATGAGCGGATTTGGTGGCCACCACAGAGAGCCGCTTTGCATCTGCTTCATGCCGGATACTTGCCGCTGGCAGCATTGCCTGCAGGACGGCCACTGCGTTGTCGCCTTTTGCATTCTTGAGCGTGTAGAACTGGAGTTGCGGCAGTTCTCCGCCGGCATCCTGAGCGATCTGCTGCAGCGTGACGGCAATGATCTGATGGTCGGCATCAGTTGCTGTGATCAGCAGACGCTGACTTTCAGTGTCTGAAGTGACGCTGGCAGATGGAGTCAGGCTGCTGAGGAGTGAGGTGACTGTCGCCGCACTTACGTTTTCCTTCAGAGGGTAGGATTTAAGAATCGGCTTGTCAGGAGTCACAGTGCCAACCTGCTGAAGGACGTTTGTTACTGAATCGTGGTCTTCTTTTGTTCCGATCACGAGCAGCCGTTCGTTGGCCGTGTCGTTTGTGATTTGAGCCTTCGGATTGAGTGTACTCAGGAGTGACACAACACTCGTGACGTCGACTCCTTCAGTGGGGTAGCTGGCAAGCGAGAGGCTGGCATCAGTCAGGCCTGCGACGAGTTCAGTGAGCGTTGATGCGACCTGAGCATGCTGCTCCGGCGTTGCGACAATCAGCAGTCGTTCACTCTCGGCGTCGCTCGTGATTGTCGCTCCCGGTGCGACTGCAGTCAGGATGGAAGTTGCGGACGACTGGATGTTCGGCCTGACCGGGTAAGCCTTCAGCACCGGTTCGGTACTGGCAGTGCCCGTCAGTTTCTCCAGAGTGGCTTCAACGATTGAGTGGTCAGTTTCACCTGCGATCACCAGTAATCGGCTGTTGGCAGAATCATTGGTGACCTGG
>CAJWGB010000141.1 GCA_913031625.1 uncultured Planctomycetaceae bacterium
CTGCTGCTGATAACTTCTCGTATTCAAAACGACTCGCTGGAACTCTCGCAGGTCAAAATCAACATCCGTCATCAGTTGAGCGATGAATCGCAGTAGTTCCGGATTCGTCGCGTCTGCCAGAACATCGAGGTCTGTCACCGGCTCTTTGGCTGCAACGCCAAAGAGTTTCTTCCACAATCGATTGGCAATCGCCGCGGCAAATCGAGGATTGTCAGCAGAGGTCATCCAGTCCGCGAAGTGCTCTCGGAGTTGTTGCGGGGGCAGGGCGGACAGAGGCGTTTCTTTGTCAGTGCCCCACGTAATAAATCGTGGGGTGACGCGTGTGCCGGGTTTGGCATCGTCATACGCGTAGTCCTCCGGGAAGACCGTCGAGCGACTATTGTCAAAGACGACTCGTTCCATGTTCGGCTGCAGCAGCGTGACGAGATTCGCCTTCGAGAAACGTTTATCTCGCAACGTGATCGCCGGTTTCCGAGTGTCAACACGCTCAAAGGCCGTTGAGCCAAAGAACGACGCCATCTCGTAAAAGTCGCGTTGAGTCCATTCGGCGAAGGGGTGGTCGTGGCACTGAGCACAGGCAACATTGGCCCCGAGAAAAGTGGTCAACGTGTTGGAGAGGCTGTCCAGCGGCATACTGGCATCCCGCAGCAGGTAGGCAGTGGCACCATTTTCGCCAAGCCGGCCCTCGGCCGTCAGCATCTCATGGACCAGTTCGTCCCATGGTCGATTCTGTCGAAGCTGCATCTTCAGCCATGTGTGAAACGTCCACGTCTTGCCGATCCGGTAATAGTCGTCTTTGACGCGCAGCATGTCTCCCAGCCAGTTGAACATGTGAGACTCATGCCCCGGCGAGGCCAGCAACTCATCAATCAGTTTTGCGCGACGTTCTTTGCGCCGATCAGCCTGAAATTTTGTCAGTTCTTCAGCAGTTGGGATCCGGCCAATGACATCCAGATAGACTCGGCGGATGAATTGTAAATCGCTGGCAGGTGGGTTTGGGACGAGCTTGTGCTGCCTCAGGTCGCGCTGAATGATCTCGTCAATCCGCGATGAAGCAAACGGGAGGTCACCGGCACGCGCGAATGCTGTGGCAGCGGCAAGGCTCAGAAGCAGACTGCAAATTCTCAATCGTCGTGGAGGCATGCGTGTGGTCGCTGAATAGGAAACGGTGTTGTAGGGTGGTTTCAACGGTATTGGGAAGCCGACACGTCAGCGAGGGATCGGATTGTGTGACGGAACTCCCGTTCACGCATCGAGTGACTATGCTGACAGAAAAGAGGATTCATATTTCCGGACCTAATTCTCCTGCGAGACAATCACTCGAATCTGATCGACCGCTGAACTCGCTGAAAGGTCAAGTGAAAGTGTTCGGCGATCCTGGCTAAGGGTCACGTTGTCTCGACCTGAATCGGGCTGGTCGTCCGGGCGGGTTGGCTCAATGCCGCGCCGAGTACCTCCGTAATTGCCCAGCGGGTGACCAAGCAGTTCATCAGACTCGATCAGCAGGCTGGTCTTTCCGATCAGTCCGAGAATCGGTCGATCAAATGTAATCTGACCAATCACGCGGGCGCCATCGAATTCACTCCTTGTGAATTCACCGATGGGATTCAGTTGCAGCAGATAACTCTGAATCACCTGTCCCGCAGCGATCGGCTGCTTGTCTCGACGCCTCACTCGAACGTACTGTCCTGGTTCCGTCACGTTGACTTCCAGATCGGATTCCAAAACGACGTGTGAGCGCTCGTGAAATACCAGAATGTGATTGCTGTCTTCGTATCTCCCGGGAACAAAGTCAGGACCAGGCGAAACAAACTTCATCAGGCCGGTCGCCTGCAGCACACCCGACGTAACCGGCCATGCGTCTTCATACCGTTCAGTCGAATAGTCCACGGTATGGATTGTGTCCGCGGTCGGCCTGGAGCGGACGGCACTGCCTTCACGGACAAGCTGAGGAGTCTCCGAACTGTCGCTCAGGCTGACTTCGACTTCCCCCTCAAAGACGCAGACATCGGTTTCGCCATTGGCTCCGACCGACACACCGAATGCAGTTCCAAGATCGATGACATCCATCGTCGGTGTCATGACTTCGAATCCGACCGCTGTTTCCGGGATGGAGGCAGTCAGGATTCCGCTGCTCAGGATCGTCCTGTCAGCTGACACAATCTCAAACTCGGCGGGACCCTGCAGCGTGACAGTGGCGCCATTACGAAAATCCAGTCGTGCCAGGCCAACTTCCAGATGGAGTTTGCCTCTGCTCAACCTGTCTCCCGGCGCAAGTTCTCCGCTCTCCCATCTCGCATGGGACGTGTACGCCAGTGTCGCAACAGCGATATCCACATCACCTTCAGTTGGGGCAGGGTCTGACCAATTCAGGATCAGTAGTAAGGCAGCGATTGCAACGAGCCCAAACCAAACTGCTATTGCTCGTCGTGATGATGAAGTGTGTGTTGCAGTGCTGGAACCGGAGTCGCGAGGTTCAACGGAGTGATTTTCTCCCGGGTTGAACATCTTCTCTGCTTCGGCTGGCCGACCATGTTCAGTGATCAGCCCGACCACCAGTCGCAGATCGTTAAACTGTCGAACATGCTCTGGTGAGTTTGCCAGTTGGTGACTCAGCAGTTCCAGATCGCAGTCATCGATTGCGTCCTCCAGATACAACGTTGCCAGACGCAGGAATTCTTCATCGTTCATGAGATGGAGTCTCCTGTGTCGAGTGCCGCCAGTTTCAGTTGAATGCAGTCGGCCAGGGCAACGTAAGTTCGCTGCAGTGCCTTATAGACGGCCTCTGGTTTGCGACCCAGTCTTTGAGCCACCTCGGTGCCTCGCAGGCCCTCAAAGTATCGCATTCTGATTGTCTCACGTGACTTTTCGGTTAGCCCGTCGATACAGCTGCGTAGAGCGTCTGCTCGCTGTGGCATGTCACTGATGTCACGACTCTCAAGTTCTGCGTCGACGAGATCGAGTATGGAGTCATCGAGCAGAGTGGCCTGGTACTTTCGTTGACGAATCAACTCGTAACAGCGATTCCGCAGGACTTTCCAGGACCAGTCACGCAGGTGTTGCGGCCCTTCGAAAATGGCTTCATTTTCGAACACTCGTGCCAGCATGTCCTGATAGACATCTTCTGACAGGTCGGATTGGCGCAGGATCGACCATGCCAGCGCGATTTGCTTCGTGCGTTCAGGCATCAGGATTCGGAGGATTTCGCTGCGGTCCATAACCAACATCATGCGCGAGACGAAAAGTGTGGACATGGATTTTCGAAAATAATCGTAGACTGTACCAGGAAGCTCCTTCCCTGAGCCGATGTTGACTGGCTGTCTGCTGAGGTACGAAGTTTCTCAGTGACTTTCTGACTTGCACGGCCTTCTCGAGATTTCCTTGAGCAATCAAAAGGACCAGGCTCAATCGCCTCAGCAGACGTGAAAATTAAAGGGGGCCGAAGGTCGTCAAACACCGTGTTCTACGGGTAGGTCTTTTCTCGTGAGTAAAACGAGATGTCGGTCGGCGGCGGTTTTCTGGAGCTTCCGGGAAAAGGAAAGTTTGACACAGGATTTCGCGTGGCCCGAAAACCTGGGAAAGCTGTCGTCGATACACCGAGGGCCAGATAGTCCTGCGTGCCAGACATTCATTCCTGCTTTCTGACCTCGATGATGTATCGCAACAGGTCATCGAATTCCTGACGGTTCTTTAACTGTCTGACAAGACCTGCCGGCATCGATGAAATATTGGACTCCTGCATTTCCTCAATGTCATCTTTAGGGATCGTGATTGGCTTCGGCTGGTCCGCATTTCGGAGCACGATCTGATCGTTGTTCTCTGAGACCTTGATTCCGATATGGAGTTTTCCGGAAGCATCCACAACCTTCCACTGAACGAATTTGCGGTCAACCTTCTTTGATGGTCGAAGGATCGAGTCGACCAGTTCTTCGTGTGTAAGGACTGATTTCTGCACGGTCAGATCCGGCCCAAGTCGAGTTGCACGGGCAGGGGGATCGTGGCAGACGAAGCAGGCGGCGGACTTGTAGAACAGTGCTTTCCCTCGTTCGGTGCGGCCCTTCTGTAGCGCGGCCTGTGCCAGTTGAGCGGCGGGCACAGTGAGTAACTCAGCTTCCAGTCTGTCGTTGGAGAACGCTGGCGCGTCCATCACGACGGGTTGGCCAACAAGTGGATGGACGGCGAGTAATTCTTCTGCCTTCCAGAAGCCTGAACGTTGTTGGTTTGCTGATCGAACCTGTCTGACGGTCTGTGGATAAATGGGAGCCGCGCGGTTGCCCCAGCGATTGCGTACATAAGTCAGGGCGGCCGCCAGTTCCTCATCGGACAGGAATCTGAAGGCTGTCATTGGGACCCGACCGCCATATTCGATCCCACGGACAGACATCGGTCCGGAAACGCCGTGGAGCGCGAGCTTAATCAGTCGTTCGGGACTTCCAGTGACCCAGCGAGACTTTGCCAGTGGAGGAAACTGTGAGGCAGTCAGTCCAAGACCATCGTGCTGGTGGCAGGTGGCGCAATGTCCGTCGCGGCTGAAAACTTCGGCCCCTTTGACGAACAGTTCTTTGTCGCTGCCGGTTAAATGGGTTGTTAAATCGAGCTTCGGCACCGCGTCAATCGGTTGCCCGGAAAAGAAACTTCGGCTTGCATCGAAGACCGGCGTCAGCCAGTCATCCTGGTGCTCTCCGGCTTTCTCCATAATTGGCACGCCCTTACTTTTGCCAAGCCACGTCGATGCGGTTAAGGCCGCCATTCGTACTCGTCCGTGATCATCACCAGCTGCTTTCAACAGCAGACCGGCCTGTTCGGCGACACGGTGTCCGTTGAAACGCAGCGCTTCAACGGCCGCAGCGCGAACACGGTGGTCGTCTGATTCCAGCAGCTGACGCATGAGACTCTCATCCACCCGATCAAATCCCCACGTGACCCACAATGCTTCAAGCAGATGGTGCTCGTACTCCGCTGCGGATGAGTCAAGATTGCGGATCCAGTCTGCTGTTGCCGCCAGCACTTCCTCAGCATTACGGCCTCGCAATTCGCGTCGCGTTCGATAGCGGGTGCGGTATTCGTGTTGTTTAAGGTTCTCGAGGAGTTCTGCAATGGAAGCACCGGCTACCTTTGCGGGCTTCACCAGAGGACGCGCGGGAAAAGTGATTCGGAACACGCGTCCGTGAGTATGGTCGCGATTCACGTCCCGTGCATTGTGCTGCATGTGGCCGATCAGCGCGTTGTGCCAGTCGATGAGATACAGGGAGCCGTCCGGGGCGAATTCCATGTCAACGGGACGGAAATTTCGGTCGCTGCTCGCCAGCAGATCCTGACGAAACTTTGTGGTATATCCTGTCCCTGAGTCCAGCAGTTGGTGTTGTTTGGTTCCCTGAAAGCCAATCACATTGTTAATCAGAATGTCGCCCTGAACATCTTCCGGAAAATGCCGACTTGAGATGAATTCCAGCCCTGACGTTGGTCGCACACGGGCATGACGTTCCAGCAGGTCGCGTGGCATCGGAGCAAAGTCCCCGTATTCGACCTGCATTGTTCCCGGCAACATCCAACGCATGTTGGGATCTGAAGTGTCAGCGAAGAAACACTGTCCCCAGTGATCGAATGCTGTCCCCCATGGATTGGGAAGTGAAAGTCTCGCATGACGCTGAAGTCGTCTTCGCGATGGTTCGTAGCGAAAGTACCCACCGTTCGAGCTGCGGATCGGACCGTATGCCGTTTCGATGTGGCTGTGCAGGAATGTCCCTTCGCCCATAATGATGGCACCGGAGGGGTCTGCACAGAAGGCGCTGATCGCATGGTGCGTGTCGTGGTCATCAAATCCGGCAAGTACGATTTCTTTGCGGTCTGCCTGGTCGTCACCGTCCGTGTCACTCAGCAGGATGAGCTCATTGCTTTGCGAGACATAAACACCTTCCGGAGCGAACTCGAAGCCCAGTGGCAGATGCAGTTGATCGCAAAAGACGGTTTCTTTGTCTGCCTTTCCGTCACCGTCAGTGTCTTCGAGGATCAGCAGCTTGTCGTTTGGCTTCGGTCCTCCGGGCTGGTAGTGGGGATACGTTGGCATGACCGAAACCCACAGCCGTCCCTGATTGTCAAAAGACATCTGTGATGGGTTTGCCAGATTCGCAGATTCCTGTTCCGAGGCGAACAGCTCGATCCTGTAGCCGTCCGCCAGTTTGAACGAACTGATGGTTTCTTCACCGGACTGGTATTTGATGCGTTCGTCGACCTTGCCGATAACGGGCAGAGGATGCGTGTCTTTGTCAGCAGCGGTGAGGTCATATTCTTCGCGTTTCAGGGTTGCCCAGATTGCGCGGTCGCGATTTGCGACCAGTTGTTCCACTTTGATGAGCTCATGCGGATAGTTTTTCGGGCCATAGGGGCGGTGCCGGCGCCCGTAGACGTGGACTCCGTTGGGGATTTTGTAGAACTGATGCCACATCCAGTTCTTTTCCATCACAGCAGCATGCAGCGTTGGCCAGGCCTGTTCGACTTCCTTTCGCCCAAATAGTGAATCGGCCAGCACAGGCGCAAGACTCTGGTACCCGTTCTCAAGCAACAGGGCTCCGTCGCGTGTCCATGGAGTGGGATCCGAAGCGAACTGCTGAGCAGTCGGTGAGAACAGATCAACAAAGAGAACGTCCTGCTCCCTGGCAACTCGTTCCATTGCAGCGGTATATGAGGCGAGGTTGGCGTTCTGCACTTTGCCATCAGGGGTGCCGTACAGTTTTGACAGGTCCTGAAACGCGATGGGAGAAACCAAAGCCAGTTGCGGGGCAGAGTGCCCGTTGTATTTCCGGCTTTTCGTGTGCAGCACAAAGGCGGTTAACTCATCAGTGAATCGACCCAGTCCTGAGACCCCATCGAAGGACTCGTTGGAGCCAAAGAATGCGATGAGCACATCCGGTTTGAGACGCGAGAGCCACTGGTCAGGAGTCTCATAGAATCCGCTCCCCGCGTGTCCGGACGACCAGCGGTCTTTCGCCTTCTTGAGTGTTCGAAACTTCTCTGCTCCCGGAAAAGGAAATGGAGAGTTTCGCCCGGAGTGAGGGCGGAAGGCGGGAGTGTCGCCTTCATCGCACATGTTCCGAATAAACAGTTCGGCGTCCGGATAACGTCGATGGAGTTCCGTTTCGAAGTGTCCGAACCTTCCCATACGTGATCCCAGGCCGTTGCCTATGAGCACAACGCGGGATCCATGCTTCAACGGCAGAGGGTCGGCAGCGATACCCCGTTCGATGACGGAACAGTCAAACACCGCTGACGAAAACAGCAGAAAGGCAGCCAATAACTTCATTTGGAACCTCGTTGGATCTCTTGTGACTTCTGCAAATCAGTTCAGCCGAAGGGGGGACCTGTCGCGCGGACAGTGATTGTAAACACACACCTGCTGGTTCGCATGTGATCGACTCGTGTCTTCGAACCGACTTTAGTCGTGGACGATCTCGCAGTCCGGCAGTGCCGTGCGCAATGCCGCGAACTGTTTTCGCGTCAGGTCGGGGCAGTTTTCGATCACAAGATATTCGAGCGACTTGAGCTGCGCAAGAGTCTGCAGTGAACTGTCTGTGAGTTGCAGGCAGCCTGTCAAAGTCAATTCTCGCAGGTTCTTCAGCTTTGCAAGATGAGCGATCCCGATGTCCGTGATCTGGGTGCAGTTGTCGAGGTAGAGCTCTTCCAGCATGTGTCGTCCAGCGGCATGCGTGAGGGCCACATCTGAGAGGCTGGCGCAATCGGCGAGGTTAAGTGTTCGGAGTTGTGGTAATTCGCTCAGGACGGCAAGTCCTTCGCCAGTGAGATTCGGGAGACTCCAAAGGTGAAGTTCCCGCAACGATCGCATTCTGCTCACACAGGATAGGCCGGCATCCGTGAAATTGTCGTTGTCGCACAGATTGAGGTAACGCAGTCCAGTGTTCTCTTTTAGGTTTGAAAGGCCATCGTTGGTCAGTGCTGCGATTGAACCAATGTTGAGCGACTGCAGGTCGGGAAGGTTCTGCAGCGCCTTAAGACTCGTGTCCGTAAGTTCCAGACAGTAGTAAAGGTTGAGTGTCCGCAAACGTGATTTCTCTTTGAGATTGACGACGGCTGCGTCAGTCAACTGGAAGGATTCCTTCAGATCAAGATGGACCAATGTCGATGGCAGCTGCAGCCCCGTTCCCTTAAGCGGCCAGTTGAACCCCATTTCCAGCGACTCAAGATTCGGGAGGTTTTCAAAGAGGGCGTTGTACCCCCCGGCAGTCAGCGTGTAGTGCCCAAAGAGTCCGAGGAACTTCAGCCGCTGCAGGCTGTGTAGATGTTTGAGGCCTTTGTCTGTCAGGTCTCGGTTGGAACTCCAGCGACGTCCGCCGTTGAGGTTCAGGTAGGTCAGTGATGTGAGTTGCCCAATTGACTCCAGTTGAGAATCACTGATCCCGCCGCCGCCATTGGAAATGTCCAGGTGAGTGAGGTGTTTCAACTGCTGCAGTCCGTCTCCCTTGAAGTTGCGAATGTCTCGCAATGCCAGGGTCGTAAGGGATGGCAGGACAGCGAGTTCACTGTAGACAGCCGGCAGCGGAGCGCGCAGGGAACTGATGTCCAGAGTTTCCAGAGCAGGCAGGTCTGATATGGATCGGATGCCATTGATGGTGATCCGGTGACATCGAGCCAGGCTGAGTGATTCCAGTTTCCTGAGCTGTGCGACGTGGGCAAGGCCTTTGTCTGTGATCTGGTTGCAGCCCGTCAGGTCGAGGCTCGTGAGGTCCGTCGAAGTGCAAACCGCAGCAAGTTCAGTGTCGGTAAGTTCTGTGCCCTTTTCGCTGAGGATCGCCTGCGCGTCTTGAGCTCCCAACGCATCCTGTGCCGTGGTAGGCCTGCACTGCCAGGCGAGAATCACAAGGAGAAGGCAAATTGGCCCCATGACAGGCTGACGCGACGTGCAGCATGGCAAGGTGTCCGTCATCTCGACTGCCGGGGTCGGTGCCTCGAGTTTAGCAATCTTCACGATCATCCCAGCAACTCACTTAATGGTCCCGACTGTTCCTCTGCTTTGCCGAGTGCCATGTCCGGCTGTCCGAACAGGTCCTGGGGGACTCCTGCCAGATGACACAGTGTTGTGAACCAGTTGCAGATCGTGTGCTTATGGTTCGGGCGGCCGTATTGCGGGTACGCCAGATAGCGGCCGTTAGATTTTAGTTTGCCGCCGACGTTTCCGAGGACAAACATTGGCCAGTCGAATCCATGCGAGTGGTGCCGCGCTGCATTGTCACTGGTATAGACAATCACGGTGTTATCGAGCATCGTGCCGTTACCTTCCGGCACGGCGTTCAGTTTCTTCGCCATCTCTGCGATCAGCTCAATGTGAAACGTGCGGATGGCGTTGCGGCAGTCCTGCGCTGAAAGGGTTGCGTAACCTGCTCCGTGCCCGATTGCATGGACATTGTTGCCAATCCCAATGCCTGAGTAGACCGAATCCAGACCGTCGGCATGGAACGTCACAACGTTTGTCAGCCCGGAAATCAGTGCGGCGGTGGCCATGTCGAAATGGGCTTCGAGGTGATGCGTTCTGAAACGGGACGTGTATTTGTCGTCGAGCTCCGGAGCATTCTCCTTCAACACTTTCTGCATCGAGACCAGTTTGACTCGCCGGTTCCGCAGTGCTTCAAATCCATTCAGGTAATGGCCCAGCTTCTCCTGCTCTGCTGATGGCAGGTTGCGTTGCAGGTTCTTGATGTCGGCGGACATCGCATCCAGGACGTTGCCTGTGCGGGTGTACTTCTTCTGCAGGTCTCCCCCTTCCAGAATGCTGCCGAACAGATTTTCAAAGGCCGCCATCGGATTCTGCTGAAACGGAAGCTGCTGCCCTTTCGCTTTGGCCGAAATGGCTGGGAACGTGACTCCCTGACTGCCTTCCCCCATTTTGAACCCAACATGGTTAAAGACGGAGGGAAGCTTCTCGGAAAGGTGCCCGTCGATTGTGGCGAACAATGGCGGCGCGTGAGCCGACGCTTTGTACCCTCCGAGAGCACCGTAAAACGCACTGTGCCCGGACAGCGTCATCTTGCCGCTGAGTCCCTGAATGATGGTCAGTCTGTCTTTGAATGGCTCCAGCGACTTCATGCTGTCAGACAGTCTGCGGTCCTTCAGCGATTCATCGACCAAAGTCTCACCGCCATGCTTCAGACCTTCCGGATTGAGATATTCCCCCTGCAGGCCACTGCTCTTGACGACGAAGACGAAGCGTTTGGGAATGTCCTGCTCCTCTGCAGCATGAAGTTGCTTCAGAAACGGCGAGAGCGCTGTTGCACCGGCTCCCAGTGTGACACCCTTCAACGCCTTTCGGCGATCAATTGTCTGCATCACATTACTTTCGGTAGAGAAATGAATCAGAGGTCAACAGGCTGACAAGCAGTTCGCGGAAACTGCCGCCACTGTCAATGTATGCTTTTTCCATGGCCATCAGTGTTCGCGAATCGCTCAGCAGTTCATTACGTCCCATCCAATAACGGAAGACGTGACGAATGAAGCTTTGCCGAACCCGATCTGACCGAGCCAGTCGTTCCATCATCTCACGGACGTTGGCGACGTTACCTTCCATCGATGCCTCACCCGTGTGAGTGACCGCACCACTTGTATCGACGGGTTTGTCCTTCTCTGTTGATCGCCAGCGGCCAACGTGGTTGTACGCTTCAAATGGCATGCCGAGCGGGTTCATCTTCTTATGACACCGCCAGCACTCATCCGCGTGGACCACATGGAACCGTTCGCGCAGGGTGGCGTGTTCATCTTCCGGGATCTGAGCATCCACATTAATCGGTACGTCCATGACGACACCGGCCAGCAGCTTTTCTCGAATCCACTTTCCTCGACGCACCGGGTCGTTATCAAAGTTGCCGCTGTGAGCAATCAGCCAGCTCGGCTGAGTGAGGATGCCGCAGCGTTGATCGCCGGGAGCCCGAAAGACTTTGCCATTCCGGCGGACCACCGAATCCGGATTACTGTCTTTATCGTAGGCCATTTCGAACGGGTCGAAGTTGTAACTCTGGATATGGTGTGTTTGCTGATACTTTTTACGTCCGCCACTACGGCGAATCTGATCTTCATCGTTTTTGCCATTCCAGTAGGCGGCCACGACCTTGTCTGTCGTCAGCAGTTCATAGAGCACATCCCTGTCGTCCACGAGTATGTGGCGGATCAGACTGTCGGTGTCGTAAGCCAGCTTGTTGGCGCTCCCGGAAACGAACTGCCGAAAACCGTCTCGGTCAGCAAACGTGTCGATGTCTTTGAAGACCTCGTTCGCTTTGTAGTACCCGAAGAACTCACGAAAGAACTGCAGGATCCGGGGATTTGGCGAACTGAGATACGTTCGGTTGTGATTTGTCTGCCAGTCAGTCTGTTGTGTGTTCAGAATCTTCCTGACCACTCGCTCCACATCTTCACGTCTCTCGAGCCTGCCCGCTTTCATTTCCATCACGAGTGAACTGTGACCGGATGCCCATGCGGGCCGGGGAGTGGTCATGGTTCGTTTGATGGGAGCTTCACTGTTCTTGGTGTAGATGTCGACGGTTTCGATTTCGTCCACGCCAAACGCTGGCTTGTTATGGAACGCGTAGTGAATCGCATAGGTCAGCTCCTGGGGAGACAGAAACCTGCGGCCATGCTCGTCTGCTTCGCCCATTCCCAGTTCCATGCGGTACACGAACTCCGGAGTCAGGGTGACGTAAATCAGCACTGCCTGCAGTGCCATCCTGTTTCCGAGTTCTGCATTCTTCTGGAATACCGTGTTCCAGTACTTGTCATATTCTTCGGGGAGCGGCGGTCGGCGCAAAAACAGTGCGAAGGCAACATTGAGTGCTTCGTCAAAGTCTGATCGAGCGACTGGTCCATCGGTTTGGACGATCTGCTGAAAAATAACGGGAACTCGACCTCGGTATTCATTGGATGTCGTGGTGACGCCGCCGACAAACATGGCTTCGTTGTTGCCTGTCTTACTGCCTTTGTTCTTCACCTGCGTGACGATTCTCACTTTCTGGCCGACGGTGAGAATCTGAGACATCGTTTCCGCATTGACCAGCAATGCTTCCAGGGACGACTGGTCAGCCACAATGGACGCGTAATCGGTGAAGCCTGACGCGTGGTGCACGAACTCAAAAAACGGGTTCGCATATTTCCGGTCGGCGAAGTATCGCGTCGCCATCAACTTGCCTTTGTGCGGGCCACGCTTGATTTCATGATTGCCAGTCCCGCCGATCTTGACGCTGTACCAGGGGGCTCGTCCATATGCGTTTCCCCAGATCGCGTCATAAATGATCGGTCGCTGTCGCCACAGTCGAGCTGGCGTGTAGGGCATCTCTGTGATGCTGCCGTTGAACAGCGATTCGTGATCGACATAGTTGCCATACTGAGGCAGTAACATTCGGCTTTCGAGACCGAATCCGCGTCCGAACCTCATCAGCTCCGTATCAACGCTCTTGAGGAACCTGGCCCTCTCTGTTGCGGTTGGCTGTTCGGAATCACTCGGCGGCATCTCACGAAACTGAACCTGAGCATAGATCTGATTCCAAAGCTCGGCCGTCGGTTCATCAGACAAGTCATGTCCAATGGCATCCAGCCGGACACCGCCCTCCGGGTCGTCCGCGCCGTGGCAGGTGACGCAATGATCAGCAAAAAATGTTCGACTGACATTACGAAATGACTCCTGAGTGGCAGCCTCGTCCATAGCGCACGCAACAGGCAGGAGATATGCCAGGAGCGCGATGAAGCTTCCGAGGGCAGACTTGGCTACGAAACCCATGCCGTCGTTTTCTCTGATGCAATTGAGTGTGCTGTCTGAATGACTGAATGTCCGCGATGTGGCGGCTGTGCAGGCTCAGCAACACTCCGACGCAGTCCAGTGCCGGAGTATCTTAACCGACTGCGGGGCTGGAGTGGGATCATGAACAGTTCGTGGTCATCGATCTTTAGAAATGATCCTGTCTGTCGTTTGATGCCGTGACTCTGAGTTGATTGGTGTATCACCGCGGCTCAAATTAATGCACCGGACCCTCCTGTAAGTGTCCCCTAGGTGTTATAGTTCAGATACCCCTGGTGAGTTGTGGCAGGGGATCTCCAGTCGAAAGCAGTCCGCGAGGAAAATCCAATGGCCAGCGATGCAATTATCTTCATACCGGGAATCAAGGGGACGAAGCTTGTCGAGTCCAATCGGGCAAACTGGGACACAATCTGGTCAGGCATCCAAAGTAATTTTGAGTCAATCCAGGACCTTGAACTAGCGCGAACGGGAGCGGGAAGCTACTTCGACGAACGGATCGATTCCATTATTCAACCGGTCGATATCGAAGAGCTTGCCTACGCCGAGTTTCTTGCGGATCTTGACACCAAAAAGCCTGTCTACATTTTTAACTATGACTGGCGATTGTCCGCACAGGTCAATGGTGAGCGGCTGCACGAATTTCTGAACCTGCTTGTAGCCAAGTCGGAGGCCAGTGCCGGAGTCGAGACCTTTAGCAGGTTTGACGTAATCACCCACAGTCTCGGGAATTTCATCTTTCGCAACTATGTCCACAACCATGGTTTTGATCGCATTCATAAGGCGGTTCTGACAGTTCCTCCGTTTCTCGGGTCGCTGGACATCGTGTCGGCCGCACTGCTCGGTGAAGGCTGGTTTCCCAACGTGAAATCAAAGTTCCGAAAGCTGGTGCGAACGATGCCCGGTGCACTCGAACTGCTGGCTGACTATCCAGGAGCGAGCCGACTCGAGCCGAACGAGTCACATAGCTTCTTCAATTTTGATCAATGGCAGAGCAACGTAAACCGCATTCGACGAAATGACCCGATCCCACAGAAACTCAAGGACGCACTTGCAGATGCGAAGGTGACTGTTAATTCCAGGCTTGCTGACCTCGGGGACCTGCCGGAAGAGCAACGGGACCGGATCCTGATTATCGTTCGAGACGGATATGAGACGATGCAGTCACTTTCTGTGCGGCCGCGTCATACTGGTGTGGCCAATTTTGTCGACTTCGAAACGGCTCACAGGACAACCGACGGAGACGGGCGAGTGCCTCATGTCAGTTCCTGCACCTATGCAGACAGGATCACGACACTGATTCTTCGCGACGCATTCTGGTATCGCGAATACAACCACGGTTTTGTTCTGAAAGATGAGCGCGTGCAGAAACTCGTGGGGCGATTTCTGTTCTCAAGACGTCGCTTCAGCTACTCAATTCCAGGCGGTTCCATTGAACGTGTCGTTGGCCTGACGAGGTACTTTCATTCAGACACAGGGCTGCCCGCATGGTCCGTCGAAACTGACTAGGGATCTTTCGAACTCTTTTGATGAGGACACAGTGGACTACTGTGTCAGAAGTGTCATTGGATACTTTTAGAGTCGTCTGCAGGAACGGCATTTGTCGTGCCCTGGACCCACAGACGCCATGACCCGGGAGGCCTCTCGCCGCCGCCAATGACAGGTTGCAGGCAGTCTGCCGGGAAGTCGTATCTCCCATGAGTTCAATTCCCTCTCTGCATTTTTTCCCTTAGACTCTGGCCTCTGCGATCACTTTCGTCGGCGTCAGTCTGCGTCGTTGTGCTTTCGCAGGTTGATATTGTCTTTCTTCAGAACGCTCTTTTAAACCAACTCACTCATGGCTGCTTCGACGTCAATTCTCTCGGAAAAACTGCACGAATACCCTCAACAGGATGTGATCGACGGAACCGCTGGCGGATCAGATGGGATTCTTGATGACTGCCTCAACAGCCAGGACGGAGTCCTCCAACTGCTGCATCGTTATGCAGGTCGGACTTTCTGCACGCCGGGGAAACGACTGCGACTGGACGAAGGGTCATATTATCCGGACTACATGAACGGAACGGGACTCGACGAAATCTGGATGTGCTGCACTGTCCCGATTGTCACGGGCGTGATCGATACACGAACAAACAAGGCGCCCTTCCGCGAAGGTGAGTCACACGTACTGACTCCTTCTGGCCAGGTTATCTCACTGCAGGATTTGATTTCCGCGAACCCGCAGGCAGTCATCGGAGAGAAGATAACGGCCTTTTCCAAAGCGCTGTACGGCGACCCGACATGGCCGATTGTCTCCAAAAAGTTTGACAACCTGAACCCAATCCCACATCACCTTCACTGGTCCAAGTGGGAGGTCTATGACATCAATTCATTCGACAATCCGGGTGTTAGCCCGTCTCATTATCATACCACGGCAATGGGACTGTACCCCTTCGTGACAAAGGATCAGTTTCTCGACTGCATGAAGAGCTTCGGCCAGGGCGAGTACAACGGTGTTCGGCATCTGTCACCGCACGTGATGATGCACCTTGATAACGGTTTCGTAATGCCGAACGGTGTATTGCACTCACCGACTGACCTCTGCACCCACGAATTGCATGTCACCATGGACGAGCACTTCCTCGCGGAAGACCTGACGCTGGACGGCCGAATCGGGGCAGCAGATGCGTTCTATGCATGTCGAGAAGAGGATTATCCGAAGGACCGCCACGAAGACTGGGAATACCTCGTTGATGTCTTTGACTTTGAGGCGAATCAGGATCCGGACTTCGTACTCAGGAACAAACGTCCGGCAATCACCTCGGAAGAGTTTTCAGGTGACGGGGTTGATGCAAAGTGGATTGTGTACGGTGATTTCCTTGGCGACCAGAAGTGCTCGATTCTCAGGCTGACCGTAGCGCCTGGTGCCAGAACGAACTTCTGCCCGGAAAGTCCCACGCTCTTCCACACGAATGGCGGAAGCGGCCGCGTTGGAAAACTCGAAGTACGCTACCACCAGGGCATGAAGCTCGGCGAACTTTATCCTGAGATTGGATTCATCACTCAGGCAGCGCTGTCGAACGGTGGTGTGGAAGTCGAAAACACGGGAACTGAGCCGCTCGTGCTGACATTCGACTTTCCGCAGAATGCCCACTCGAAAACGCCCGGTACCTGACATTGTAGCCGGCCTCTGTGAGGCCGGAGTCTTCTCGAACCGTGCTCACCGAGCCCGGCTACAACTGACCAACTTACGACCGTCTTCTCGAACTGTCGACGCCACGGCTATTCGGAAGGTACGCTAACCAACTTCCTCGTACTGCGGCTTATCTCCGGACTCAACGCGTTTCCATGCCTTCCAGATTCTCAAGGTATTCCAGATGGTCCGACACGGACTGACAGTCGCCCTGCTATTGGTGATGGCATGCAGGGCAGATGAAGAATCCGGCCCGCAGTTTGGGAGTGAGGGCGCTGCGTTTCTCAAAAAGTGGTGCGCAGACTGCCACAGTGGAGGGAAGGCTCAGGCAGGTTTTCGAGTTGACCAGACTTTTTCAACGACCGACCTGCTTAAGCAGAGAAAAGCATGGCTGCATGCCTTGAATCGGATGGCATCCGATGAGATGCCCCCCAAAGACAAGCCACGACCGTCAATCGAACAGGTCAATGAGTTTACGAGGCTGGTTACCTCTATCTTCGGCCACCACGACCGAAACGCGAAACCTGACCCCGGTCGGGTCACGATGAGGCGGCTCAATCAGTTTGAGTATCGCAACACA
>CAJWGB010000142.1 GCA_913031625.1 uncultured Planctomycetaceae bacterium
CGTGGTCAATTTCAACCGGTGGCTCTGTGTCAGCGTCAGTGTCTTCGTCTTCCTGAGCGGGCTTGTTCGTGTTGAATTCGCCATTGAGCCCGGGGATATCACCGGCACCGTCGCCACTTCCTTTGTTGAGGTCATCGATGTTGTTGATGTCATTCAGGATGTCATTTTCGCCATCCCCAGTACCGCCGGCTCCTCGACCCTCTTTCCACTTTTCCTGATCAAGGCGGCGGAAGTCGTCGATTTCTGTCTCGCTCACCCCGTTCTCATCTTCTCGACGAAACGTTCTCGGAGTGTCGTCCTGAGTTGAGCTGTTTCCGTTGCTTTCGAAGTTGGTGTCCGGAGCCGGTTCTTTTCTTGTTGACGTGGCCCCGCACGTGCCAGTTGCACATCTGCCACAGGGGTTACATGGGCTGTAGCAACCACAGTTGTTGCCGTATCCGTATCCACCGTAGCCCGGATACCCACCGTACATCGGAGCATAGCCCCAATTGGGGCGGTATGTGAGCCAGGGAAAGAGGCAACAGGCCTGAGACGGCACAGTAGTAGACAGGAGCAGAGCGAGAGTCAGGAAAATGCGAAATTGCTTCATCGTTTGCCTCGTTGGAAAAACCACGCAACTTCTCCCTTTTTACTCAGCCACGCCCCGAAATTCAATTCGCCGGATTGGCGATTCCGATGAGCAGAACGCAATTCGGCCCTGACAACGCGTTCGGGGCGAGCCAATTCAGCAATCTGGCGAACGCGGAGTTGATTTTGCAGGCCTGTCCGAAAGAATCTGCGTTCCGCCGGCGCTGAACAGCTCTTGAAGGTGCTCTGTTTTCATTGATTTTCGCCATGAATCTCGACGTCCAATCCATATCTCCCACCTGTATCGTGAACATCGCTGCCTACCGATTTGTGCAGTTGGATGAGTTGGAGCAGCTTCGCGCTGATCTGCGAAGTGTGGTCGAGCACACTGAGCTGAAGGGAACCGTTCTGCTGAGTCCCGAAGGAATTAATCTGTTCCTTGCCGGGGAAAGAGCGGGGGTAGATCAGTTCCTGTCGCATCTGCGGTCTGATGAGCGATTTGCTCAGATCGAGGTCAAAGAGAGCCTGAACGACTATCAGCCATTCAATCGGATGCTGATCAAGATCAAGTCTGAGATCATCTCATTCGGAATGCCGGGTATCGCCCCGCAACAACAGACGTCTCCCAAGATGCCGGCTCACCAGCTAAAGCAATGGCTGGACGACGGCAGGTCTGTCCATCTTCTTGATACGCGGAACAACTATGAAGTTGACCTGGGGACGTTTACCAATGCCATTCGGCCCGACATTGACAACTTTCGGGAGTTTCCTGATGCGGTAAGCCAGCTTCCGGAATCGATGAAGAATGAGCCCATCGTCATGTTCTGCACGGGAGGCATTCGTTGTGAGAAGGCTGGGCCGTATATGGAGCAGGCCGGCTTCAAGCAGGTCTATCAGCTGGATGGCGGCATCCTGAAATATTTCGAAGAGTGTGGCGGCGACCACTACACAGGCGACTGTTTCGTTTTTGACCAGCGCGTTGCCGTCGACCCGCAGCTGCAGGAGACTCTCCACACACAGTGCTACATTTGCCAGGAGGTGGTCACGCCGGAAGCTCAGCAGCAAAAGGAATATGTGCCTGGTGTTTCCTGTCCACAGTGTTTTCGGCCAGCAGATGAAGTCATCGAAAGACGGGTGGCGGAACGAAACAAGTCTCTGGCACAGCTGACACAGGTGTTACCTGGCAGTACGCCCTACTTTAATCGGCGGCCCTTGAATGTGCCTGCTCGCTATGACGGGTTTCAACTGCTCGACTTTCTCGCTGACTGGCACCCGCAGGTTCCACGAGAGGCATGGCAGAAGAAAATCGCCCGCAGTGAAGTTGTTCCGGGGCAGCGTTACGGACGTCGAAAGAAAAGAAAAAAGTCGCCGGAGGAAACACTCCCTCTGGCGCCGGACCGGATTGTGCGTGGCGGAGAACGCTTCGAGAATCTTCTTCCCGGCACGATCGAACCGGACGTCAACGGGGATCTGAAACTGATCTATGAAGATGATCAGTTCGTCGTGGTTAACAAACCGGCGCCACTACCGCTGCATGCGTCGGGACGTTTCAACCGAAACACGATTCAATACCTGCTGGATCAATTGTACCGACCCGAGCATCCACTGTTTGTTCATCGTCTTGATGCAAATACGTCTGGCGTGCTGGTGCTCTGTCGGAAGAAGGCGATCGCCCGAGTCGTGGCCCCGCAATTCGAACAGCGAGTTGTTCGCAAGACATACCTTGCTCGAGTTCAGGGTACTCCTGCGGAAGATGTCTTTCACTGCGATGTTGGGATTGCAAAGTCACCTGGCCCGGGCGGACTGCGGCTGCCTGACCCCGAGGCAGGCCTGGAAGCAGAGACTGAGTTTACCGTATTGGAACGATTCGAGGACGGAACGACATTGCTTGAGGTGCGGCCTCTGTCCGGCCGGACAAACCAGATTCGAATTCATCTGGGTTATCTGCAGCTTCCGATACTCGGAGACCCGGCATGGCATCCCGATGAGACTCAGCGAAGCAGTCGAACTCTTTCTGTCGATGAACGCCCGATGTGTCTGCATGCGTCTCAGATTCAGCTCGCTGACGTCAACGGTGAGTTGCGCGTCTTCCGAGCGCCAGACCCGGAATGGGCCGCTCCCGCCTGAGGTCGTCCAGACTCCCCAGGGTGAGAAGAATTGCTTAATGGGCAGGCGGAATGTCGCTGAGGAAGCCCGCGTCATCCAATGGGAACGCATATGGCTCGCTGGCGAAGTCAAGATTCGGACTGGATTCGACCAGCCGGAAGTACGCTTCTGAAACACGGGTGCGGGTCATCTGCAAAGTGTCAGCAATCTGAATCACTCGAGCGTTTTCCGGTTCCACGAGCCCGATCGTTTGCAGGGCACACTCGACGGCTTCTGCATCGGTTGGCAGTGTGATGGGAATTGCAGCAACCTCGACATGATTGGCTGTGATGCAGTTCACGCGGGTCTTCACGGGGTCAACCTGGGCAACACAGCGTTCTGTCGTAAACTGTGCAATGCCGATGCCTGTTGCATTGCCGTGAGTCTCCTCGGTCAGCGACCTGACCATGATTCGCAGACAGCGCGCGATATCCTGATCGGTTGCTTTGTGGTCGTGGAACTTGCGGCCGATCACATTGGCGTCCATTCCCGTGCCGCTGATGTTCTTGCCTATTCGATCGACGATCAGCAGGTCGACTTCCGGAAATGGAAGAGTTGGCAGCCAGCGACATGCCTGTTGCAACAGTTCCGGTTCGCGTGCCCCAAAGTTTTCCGGTACCACGGCTTCCAGCATTGCCGTCTCATCTTCGGCATTCTCCAGGATGGCAAGACCACCGACGACTCCGCATGACCTCAGTACCTGTTCTGCGACGGACGCAATGATCTCAGAAAAACTGTGCGTCAAAATTGCTGCATGGTAGATCTTTGCCCCATTGTGCTTGCCCAGGCCAATCAACAGCATCTTGTGCAGGCCGGATTCGATATCACCGACGAATCTCGTATGCGGCTTGATGCGATTGACCACAAGGACGTGATCAGCTTCGTGCGCATGACGATCGAAATGCACAGGAATTCCACCATCAGTTTCGGCGACGACAACGGTTTCCATCGTGGCTCGAATCTCTGCTCCGACGGACTCTTCTGTTACTCCCAGTCCACGTAGAACATCCAGTTGACCTTCAACAGTACCACCGCCGTGGCTGCCCATGGCCGGAACAATGAACGGTACGGCGCCCAACTGTTTTAGGTGGTCAACGGTCGCTTTCAGGATTGTTGCGATATTGGCGATCCCGCGGCTGCCGGCAGTCACAGCGACGGTCTCACCTGCCTGAATCTGCTGGTCCAGCTTCAGTGTCTTCAACTGGTCAGCTACCGTCGCGGGAATATCATCCACACGGGGGGCATCAAACCGCTGCACAATGTCAGCCATCCGGGGGAAACGTGCCACAGGGTCTACTCCTGAATCCGTGTCGGTGTATTGGGGTGATCGTAGTGCAAATGGCTGCGTTCGAAAACACAGTGCTGTTGAGGGACTGCGTATGCTGACCTGGTTGGCGCGTCCAGGCCGATTTTCAGGCATGCTCTCCTCGGTAGCGTGCCTTTGTCTTTTGGGATCTTCACTGGCTGTTATGCTTGTTATGTCTGACGGAGAAGACCTTCAGATGATGGCAACGTGACGGCGGCATTCTGTTACTGCTGATGGCTGTCCTGTCACTTCTGACGGCATCAGCCTCTTTGATCAGACGGCGAGATCCTGACGATATCTATGCCAGTGCTTTGGGAGAAGGCCTGTTTGGTCCGTGTTCTGACGGGTGTGTTGCTCCTCCTGAGCCACCGTCTGCCACATATCACACACAGAATCGTCGGCGCTGTTTTGGGAGTGTCCTGTGTACTCTTAGGCGCCGGAGGCATATTGGGTTGTCTCTAGTGGGCCATCGCGGGCCACCGTGGACGGCCGGAATTTGCATTTGGAATGCTGAGGGTTGGTATTCAATGCATGCGCAAGAGGTTTTGCCAGAGCGATACAAGGTCCCCAAAACGCAAGTTTGAATGGAAGCAGGAACGAAGCCGAAACGCCCCGGCGAACACGATTGCGCATGGGGTAAACAGGGCTGGTAATGCGCATGTCCAGGCGACGTGGAATGTGCAGCTGGCCGGGCTCGCCGAGCCCGGCCACAAGTCCGCACTTACGTTTTCAGTTCGACCTCGAGTGCGTCGATCTTCGCCGCCAGAATGAAGTCATTCAGTGACAGACCATTGATGGCGTGTGTCCAGATGTCGATTGTGATATTACGATAGCCGACAATGTGCAGATCCGGGTGATGTCCTTCGTCTTCCGCAAGGTCACAGACCTTTTGAAAGAATGCCATTCCCGCAACGAAGTTTTTTACCGTCCATGACTTCGTGATGCGGTCCGGATCGCCCAATACGGTCCAGCCCTCGAGGTGGGCATTCTGAGCGGCCGCTTCGTCGGCAGTCAGTTTTGGGACGCCCCCTTCGCAGGGCACGCATTTAATGGTTCGTAACTCGTCCTGGGTGGATGCGTCTGTCATTTCTGTTTTCCTGGTTATCAGACCTGCTATTTTGATTTTACCGGCAGTTTGATCTCGAGCGATATCCTCGGTGCTTTGGGAACGCGAAGTGAATTGCCTTCCCGAGTCCCCTGCCCTTCGAAGGGATTGTCTTCGTCGCCCCGATATACGAGATCGTGTTCAGCACCAGTCACAAGGAAAGTCTGAACCACCTCCTTCTGCTGAATCAACACCTGGAGTTCAACCAGAGCGCCGTCGGCTCGGAATCGAAACACGGGCAGGCCATTCACAAGTCGATAGCCGAGGAATCTGACCGATCGACTGTCCAGTGATTCGCCAGCACGTACTGAGTGCCCGTCTTTGATTGTCAGGAGCGAGTCTCCGCCCGCGTTAACCGGGTTTCCACCGCGACCATTCCATGCGGGGCCGGCGTCGATGAAGTCACCTTTCCAAACGTACTTCAGCTGACAGGAAACGGCGTCGAATGTGTAATTCAATCCGCCTGGAATTCCAACGTTGATCGCACGGTCGATCTGTCCGGCCGGCGTCTTTGTTGCCATTCTGAAGATGACAGGGTTTTCGCCGACGACGATCCTCGTTCCTTCCGTTTTTCTGTCCAGGAGTCCTTTCGGCAGAGGAAGCTTGTCCTCATGAACGATTGCTGACCAAAGCTGATCAATCTTTAGCTGACGTTCCTCAGCCGAAAGGTTCTGAAACATTTGAGGCATCGATGTACCCGGAGCGATGCGTTGTGGGTCCTGCATCCAGCGTTGGAAGAACTCTCGTCGAACTGTTCGGCCGGCCTGCGCAAGGTCGGGTGCCGGCACAACGCCATCCTTTCTGCGGTTGATTCCTCGATAATTATGGCAGGCAATACAGGATGCCTTGCCACGCTGTTCGCCAACCATCTCAAGACCTGCACTGGCGAGGCTCCGGTCGGGAGACTCTTCCTTTGCGGCAGGTGAGAGACCGGCTCCTCGAGTCATTAGTTCGGGGAGGTCACTTACTCCGGCGCCGAAGTGTGGCATTCTCAGATTCATCCATGGGTGATTCCGTTTCCGATTGACCAGAACTTCATTGAGCCATTCGGTTGTGAGTTTTTCGCCGACACCCGTGAGTCGTGGTGGACGTTCATTGCGAATGATTCGGCCATTGTCATCGATCCGCACCGCCTGCTGAATGTTATCTGCATCCAGTTCATGACATGCAGTACAACGGTACTGTCTGAGTCTTAATCTTCGTGTATGCAGTGGTGCTTCATGGTATTCGTTGCCTGGGCCTGCGAGATTCAGAAACGCCTGCAGTGCAGATCGCTGTTCGTCGGTGAGCTGATAATCCGGCAATGGACGTTTCACACTTGTGGCAAGGCAGCCCGCTGCCGTATCAATTGGCTTCAACTCCTGTTCAGGGGGAGCAGCAAGTTCGGGAGCGGACTGGCCACCAGCGAGTGAGGCAATCTGTGCGGCTGTGAGTGCGGTTTCCCACAGTGACAGCTGCTGCATTTGACCTCGGAATCGGTTGGAGGGATTGCCTGAAAGTCCCAACGCCCCAATGAGCAGTCTGTCCGTGTAATCGCCGGCGCCCGCCTGGGCTTCTCCCGGTCTTCCTTCCGGCTTCCCGTCAATGTAGTGCTGGATGGAGGTGCCTTTGCGCACCACTGCAATGTGATGCCACTTGCCGTCGACAAGGTTGGTTTGGGGCTTCACAACGACGGGCTTCCAGCCTCCATCTGAATTATATTCGCCGTAGCAGACTGAATTCTTTCCATCCTGCCCGATGTTCATACGCAGTTCACGAGAACCGCGCTGACCACCGCGGGGACGTCCCCATGTGATGATTGAGCCGCCCTCTGTCGTGTTGACCCAGACAGCGATCGTCATCGTGTCAGGACGATGAAAATGAGTGACCTCAACGAATGCATTGCCATCAAATTCGACAGCCTCGCCGCGGTCTGACTTCACCGTCTTCAACTTACCGTTTACTCGCTCGGTGCGATCAGAAACTGAGTCGCGGACCGTTGTCGAGGTCAGGTCCCAGTGATGCCGGAGCGGCAGGCCGACGGCTTCGCCAAAAGCGGGGGCCGAAGGGATACTCTGTCGGTCAATTCCAGATGCGGCAGTGGTATGGCAACTCGCACATCCGTTCTTTGTAAACAGACGACGTCCACGCTCGGCATCTCCAAACGCCTGAGAGAACGGCTTCGCTTCCCCCTGAGTCAACAGCCATGCGGCGACCGCCGCTGCCTTGTGTCGTTCGTCCTTTGAGAACAGCTCAGGCATTCGCCCGTTGGGGTCACGTCCGTGGGGATTGACGATGAATTCTGTCAACGCATCGGCGGACGTGTATTTGGCTCCAATGTGATCGAGGTTGTTTTGTTTGTCGTGGCACCGGGCACATCCCACAGTGCCAAACAGTTGTTTGCCTTCCTCTACCTGGGCGGCATCTGATTTCGGAACGCCCGATGGTTTGTTTCTGTCAATCGATTTTAACCACGCGGCAACGTCGGCTCGATCCTGGGCAGAATCAAGACAAACCGGCATGACTGCAGCCGGTCGATAGTCACGTGGAGCCGCAATCCATCGATCGAGCCAGCCTGGCTGGACACGTGACGACACGCTGGAGAGGTCCGGTCCACGGCGAGAGTTGAGATTCCAGTTCTGAGCAGCGTGGCAGTTCGCGCAACCCAGTTCAGCAAACAGGAGTCGTCCTTCTTCAAACCTGCTGTAGCGAGAATCTCCGTAGTCTGAAGCGTCGTGACTAAGGACGGCCGTTGGTACTGGTTCCGAAGCGAAATATTCGCTTTCCCATCTTAGCTGGAAGTCCATGTCGCCCGCTTCACGCTCAACGCTTACGTTGATGGTGTGCTCTCCGGCTGCCAGTTGAATCCAGTCTGTCGCTGGCTTCTCATCCACGCTGATTTCGTTAGTGCCTGAGAATCGGTACTTTCCACTGCGTTCGATCTTTAGTTTGCCACTCCATGTCGCACCGAAGTCCGGGCCCACCAGGGGATGAATGCTCTGACCTGCCCGCAGTGAAAAATGAGGAGCAGACACGAGGTCGACTGCCTTACTTTGGTCGTCAGCAATTCTGCCGACCAGTCCAGGGGCAGTATCCTGAGCAGTAAGTGATGCTGACAGACAGCAAACGAAAGCGAAACATATACGACGCATGAGTCATTCCAGAGACACAAAGGGTCCGTGTTGATCAGTGTTACGGACTAACCCGGAGAATATAGCGACTCGACCGTCTGACTGGCAGCGTGTGCCCGCAGAGTCTACTGCTCGTATTGAAACTCGACGTCACGGCGGTCGAAGCGAATGACCAGCTTCTGCGTGACTGGGTCTGCGAGGATGCTGTGCTGCGTCAATACGCGCCCCAGAGAGTCGCTTTCGTAGACTTTGTTCCCCGTTCGCATGTCAAATATCGTGGCGTGAATCTCAGCCTGAATACCAGGCCGGCGAAGCAGGACAAGCAGAGGGTAGACTGGGGGAAAGGAATTGGCCTGAGGGTTCAGAACTCTGATCCACTGGTGATCAAGGGGCTGCGTCCATGTCAGTTTGCCGGACTCTCTGTCGATACCATACATTGCGCCGTTCACCTGGACGGATGACATGAATGGAAATTCGTCGTCGTGTCGCTGGTCGACATTGTCCGTCATGATGACCCAGTGCGTATCACAGGGACGCAGCACCAGATGTCGGCAGTTCACCGGAGGCTTGACTAACTCGGTGGGAGACTGTCTCCCGGTCAGAGTGTTAATCAACCGCAGTGCGCCTTGTGGGTCAATGACAGCGACATGCCCGTCCACAAGGTTGGAAATCACAGTCCCGGCTGCGAACTTCAATGACCATTCAGTCGTGTTGCGCTGCAGATTGAACAATTCGAGGAACGTGGCCTCGGCCGTATGGCGACTCAACAGGCACATTCCCCGAGTTGCCGACAACTGCCGTCGAATGCCCTCAGCTCCACCAGTCTGCTCCGAGGTGTCGTAGTCCAGCGGAGAAATCAAAGCGTTGTATGCTGCGTCCGTCCACCATGTTGGAAGACTCACAGTCTTCATAAGTCGGCCATCCTCAGGACGAATCTGCTGAATCGATCCGGCGGACGGAGAGATGAGAAGGAGAGTGTCGCTATTCGAGGTCATGCGGACATCACGCGGAATGCCCGAGAGCGACCACCTTGGGATGCCTGTCAGCAGGTCCAGCATGATCAGTCTGCCGTTTGCACAGACGGGCACGCCGTGCCGGGTGATTTCGCCGACCGGGGCGACACCGCCAGGAATCTTCTGGTAGGACGTCAGGGCAAACTGATCGAATGTTGTTCTGTTGCCTCTTAGTGCTCCAAACTCACGCAGCATATCGACGTGCCACAGGACGGTCGGAGGCTTCTCGGCCGAAGCATGTGTACAATCCAGGGCAAACAGGATGAGGTTAAACCGGACAACCAGGACAGGTCCCATGGCAACGATATATCGATCAATGCTCTGCATATACGAACTGCCGGACACCCGATGAGACAGCGGTACCTCAACCTGTGATTTGAAGGTCCATTGCGGTTTTCCGCCAGCATCCACTGCTCGCAGACGAGAATCGAAAGCATCTTTCTGAAACGTCCAGCCTTCAAACCTTCCGGCTGCTCCCACCACCTTGTACTCGTATTCCGGCCCTCGAGTCTGTCCTGCTGTGACCTGGCTGCGGGCTGCAAGTTCTATTGCTTCAGGCACTCCCTGCCACAGTCCACGAATAACGGGTGACCCTGGGGGGGCACTCGTCTGATATTCCACGAAATCGCCGGTCAGCGTGGCTCTTGATGGCACGTTGGGGATCGTTGCAAATCCCTGATGTCGCCGGCTGCGACGACGCAAAGCCGCCAGTTCTTCGGTGTTGAGTTGCTTGTTCAGCTGCTGAGCCAACCCCTGATGATCAGGTTGTTTGTCAATTGCCATCTGCAGGGTCAGTTGGTGCAGGTGATCTGGTGAGTCCGGGGTGTCTCCGAGCGCTGCCAACGCAGTTTCACTGAAGTCAAACATCAGGCAGACGGAAATCCATGCCTGACGCTCGGCCGGCACCTGAGTTGCCCGCAGATGTTGCGCCAGTCCCAGTCTCAGTGCGGCACGGTATCTGGCGGCAGACTCCCGGTCACGTTCGCGTATGCTGTCAACGATCATTCCGCAAACCCGTGCAATACCGGACTGCGTAAGGTCCGCATCTGCGTGGACTGACGGCTGCTGGATAGCTTCGCGCAGGAATTCCAGTGTTCGTGTCGCTGCAAGTTGCTCATCTGCGCTTCGCAGTGAAGCTTCAGCTTCAAGGACTGTCAGTTTTTCAAGCAGGTCCGCACAGGAATTTGCTTGATCCCATGCGTCAGCAACAGTGACCATTCCTCCAGGGGTGACACCAAACAGCGATTCGGTAATCGCAGCGACCTCTGCGGGGCCGGGACCATCCTGCAGAATCAATTGTCGAATTTCCCTGGCCTGTTTGGTGACATCACGTCTATCCAGACGGAGTGACTCAATCAGCAGGTCTCGCAACATGGGACGAGCCTGGGAAGCGACATCAGGATTCTGAACGAGTTGACGCAGACCCTGTTCGGCGGCTGCTATCTCAGTGTCCAGAAGATGTCGAGTCGCCTGGGCGAGTTGAGGATTCGCGGGTGTTGTGGAGTCTCCTGTCAGGCAGTGGACGTCGGTGAGTGTTTGTGAATAAAGGGCTTCCCCGGTTGAAATGAGATTGCCGGGAATGTGTGATCCCGTCGACTGTTGGACAAGGATTCGTCCGGTCACGATGTCCAGTGTCAGGATGGTCCCGGCCGTGGTGGGAACCTGCAGGATCCTTCCGTCTGACGCAGAGGTTCCGGATACCTGCCCCTGGGCCAGTTCGGATCGCCAGAGGGTATCGCCGGTCTGGGCGCTCACACACATCAATCGGTGGCCGCCTGCGATGATGATACGTTCTTCGTCTGCCCACGCGACCTGGTGAAAGGTTCCTCGCGGCAGACTCCAGAGCTCTTTCCCGGTCCGGAGTTCAAGGCAGAACAGCCGATCTGCATCGCGTGGCGTAACGATCAAACGGTCGGACAGAATTCGAGGAAGGGCGTCTACCCACCTGGACCTCATGTCCAGGTCTGCCGAAGCGCCCGGCCGCAAAGCGTCAGCGATGACGGACCTGTTTGAACCTCCGATTTCCGGTGAATGTACGTTTGACGGATACCGATAGATCCAGCGAACCGAGTGATCTTCTGCTGACACTGCTACGATCTTTTCATCGCAGGTATTGCAGATCAACAGCCCCCCGCCAAAGGATGGCGTGACGCCTGAGAACCGGCGCACCGCATGCCTCCCCAGTTCGAATCGGGGGACGCTTAAGAGTTGACTGTGAACAGGGCGCAGGCTGAAGGGGGGCGTACGCTGGTTGAGCTGCGAGAGATTCAATTGCAGCAGGAAGATTCCCTGACTGTTCTCAGCCATCAGGTAGATCCGATCCCCCATCACGAGCGGGGCGCCGAGGACATAGAATCCAGCCAGTGGGTTAGGGGCCGGATGACTTTCGTTGGATCCGACGGCTCCGCCTGCCATTCCGAGGCACTGTCCGGTCTGAGCGTCATACGCTCGCAGGTAATTAACCGGTCCGGGACTCGATATCTGCCGGTCAGTGTCAAACATGGTCAGCGCAGCCACTTCCTCAACGGCAAAGACGACGCCGTTCGCACACGTGAGCTGGCCGGCGGTGTTTGCTCGAACAAGATGATGTCTCAGCTGCCCGCTCAGTCCGGGAAAACCGGGTGTTCCTCGGGTTGTACTGCGCGACTGTTTAACCAGCTCTTCCAGAGTGGCATCAACAAAGGACGACTCCCAGGCGAGCTTGCCTGTCTTCCGGTTGACTGCCCTGACAGTCACAAGGCCGCGGTAGATCAACAGGTCACCCACAACGAGTGGCACGCTCGCCGACCGCCGATTGATTGCGGACTCGATGGAAGAGAATTCGGTCGGAGGTGTCAGAATTGTCGGCTGAAGTTCAAGCAGGCGTTCTTCCAGGTCCGGGTCCCAAACGCAGCCAAACACTGACGTGGACCATGTCGGCGAAACCTGGGTCGGCCCACAGAGCTGCCGTGCCGTTCGGCGGTAACTTCCGAGCCGTTGAAAGAGTTCGGGGCCCACGGAGTAGATGGCCATCCGCTGGCACGACTGTGTCAGTTCCCTGAGGAACGATTCAATGTCCTGAACGGAGTCCGGCAGAGTGACTTCAACTGGACCGAGTAACCACTGGGGTACTGAAACGGTTTCCCCCCCAGAAACTCGAATCAACTCCCTCAACTGACTTCTGGCCTCGTCAGGCATGCCTGCATTCCAATACATCGTGAGCTGAGAAAACTGCTCAGAGGGATCGGAACTGGCAACGACACTGTTCAAACGACCTGTCTGCAGGGCTGCTGAAAGATACTCCCCCCGCGACAGTCGCAGGTTGATCAACTCACGCAGTGCTTCCTGCGCAGGGCGAGCGAACAGATACCGCTGAATTGCCTTCACGTATTCGTTGGGGTGTGAGGCGGTGGCTTTCAACGCCAGTTCGGCCGGCCCGGAAGCAATTTCCTGATAGGCGTTCTTCATTCGCGACGGCGACTCGCGATATAGTCTGAACAGTTGGCTTCGGCTCCCAACGTTGACCTGATGCGCGCCAGTGGGCAGTTCTCCCTGGTCGCCCGTTCGTAGTTCGATGACGGGATCCTCGGCGCGGGCCGCCAGTTCCCATGCAACATCGAACATGTTGGCCGCTTCGTTAGGCCGCTCGGTGCGTTCGTCTTCAATCCGGCGGATCAGCTCTTCAATCCGCCTTCGGGCCGGAATGTTGTCTTCTTCCGGCCTCTCGAGCTGAGCGAATCCGGCCAATTGGAAATTCAGCAGCAGTAGTGCGAAGGACAGGTATCGCGGAAATTGCGACATGGGAGATACTCGTGACTGCGAGACGAAGACCGTTCATGCATTATCGCAGCGCAGCCATACACCGTCCACACAATATGGAATCATCGATTCGGGCTGTCGTTTGTCGCAGATCTGTTAACAGACGAACGGATGCCATCAGACGTCTGTTTGCTGCCGGTCACACATCCTGAATAGTAGTCGTCGCGACTGCTTCGTCGGGGATGTTGAATTGAGTAATCGTGACGCTGGCACCGGAATTTACAGGCTGAACGACCCGGTTTGTGCGGATGGGGGACTCGTCAGATGGCAGCGGGCCGGACTCTGCAAAGTCGTGGTACCTGGTCAACGTGAGGTTTTGAGGTGGCTCAGATTCCACCACTTTTGCGGACCCAATATCGTCGGGATCATCTTCTTCCGTGCCCCATGTGGCGACCCGTGTGCGCGGCACGACTTTTCCTGTCGGTCTGGAGATGGTGCTTTACTCTTCGCGATTTGCTTCCAGAACCGACAGGAATGCTTTCTGGGGGATTTCCACAGAACCAAACTGTTTCATCCGCTTTTTGCCTTCCTTCTGTTTCTCAAGCAGCTTTCGCTTTCGAGTAATATCTCCACCGTAACACTTGGCTGTCACATTCTTGCGGAACGCCGAGATCGTTTCGCGAGCAATGATCTTTCCTCCAATGGCCGCCTGCAGAGCGATCTCGAACTGATGCTTGTTGATCTCAGTCTTCAGTCGCTTCACAAGAGCACGTCCACGTCGTTCAGACGTTGTGCGGTGGACAATCGTAGACAGCGCGTCCACTCGTTCGCCTTTGACCAGGATGTCCATCTTGACGAGGTCAGCCGCCGCATAGCCGATGATTTCGTAATCCATCGTGCCGTAGCCACGGGTCACGCTTTTGAGCTTGTCGTACATGTCGTAGACAATTTCACTGAGCGGCAGTTCGTAGATCACCTGTGCTCGGTGAGGCCCGAGGTATTCGGTGTTCTTGTAGATTCCTCGACGATCCTGGCTGAGCTGCATAATGGTGCCCACATTTTCTGCAGGCACAATAAAGCTGACTTTGGCAATAGGCTCACGAAACTCCGAAATGATCATCGGGTCCGGCACATCCTGAGGATTGTCGATGATCATTGTTTCGCCGGTCTTGGTCAGGATCTCATACGTGACGTTCGGCGCCGTCTGGATGAGATCCATGTCCTGTTCGCGCTCGAGCCGCTGCTGGATGATCTCCATATGGAGCATTCCCAGGAAGCCGCATCGAAATCCAAACCCGAGGGCATCACTGGTTTCCGGCTGAAACGAAAAGCTGGAGTCATTCAGGCTAAGCTTCTGCAGTTCTTCCCGCAGACTCTCGAACCCTGTGGCGTCCAGCGGGTACATGCCGCAGAAGACCATCTGCTTGGGCTTCTGATACCCGGGCAGCGGCTCGTCCGCAGAGTCGCGTGCCATTGTGACGGTGTCGCCGATGGTGATGCGACTGAGTTCTTTGACCCCGGTCAGAAGATAACCGACCTGCCCTGGCCCGAGTTCAGCACATGGCACAAGGTTTGGTCGGAACTGACCAATCTCAATGACTTCGCTGGTGACACCTTCCCGCATGAATTGAATTGTGTCGCCTTTTTTGATCGCGCCATCGACGACTCGGACGTAAGTGACAACTCCGCGGTATTTGTCGAACTTGGAGTCGAAGACGAGCGCCTTGAGTGGTTTATTTCTGTCACCTGTGGGAGGCGGAATCTTCTTGACGATGGCGTCGAAAACCGTGTCAACGTTAAGCCCCGTCTTGGCGCTGACCTTCAATGCATCTTCTGATGGCAGACCAAGAATATTCTCCACTTCTTCAAGGACCTCATCGACCCGGACAACCTGGAGGTCAATCTTGTTGAGGACCGTGACAATCTCGAGGTCGACCTCAATCGCTGCGTATGCATTCGCGACCGTCTGTGCCTGAACACCCTGGAAAGCATCGACCAGCAACAGGGCACCCTCACAAGCAGCGAGACTGCGATTCACTTCGTAGTGAAAATCCACGTGACCTGGTGTGTCAATCAGGTTCAGCTCGTAGGTATCTCCCTCAAGCTCGTAATTAATCGTGACTGATCTGGCTTTGACCGTAATGCCGCGTTCTTTTTCGATCTCAAGGTCATCAAGAATCTGAGATTCGAATTCACGCTCGGTAATCGTTCCACTCTGCAACAGCAACTGGTCAGCCAGTGTACTCTTGCCGTGATCGATGTGAGCAATAATGCTGAAATTGCGGATGAACCGGGAGTCCATGATCGTGCGACCGTGTCCGTGTGAAGATCTGCAGCTGCGGAAAGCCGGGAATGGTACCGATCTGCAGGGACTTGGGTCGACCCCTGACCCCCGCATTTCACTACCGGAATCCACTCTCCCGAATGCGAGACCGAAATTGTCTTATTATCTGCCGTCCAGTTCCGCTCGAACGAGCCCCGTTTGCAGATGAGCGACCGCCTCGGCCCGCTGCTGGTAGTATTTCAGGGTGTCGAGGCTCAGGGTAATGTAAGCCCGCTGAGAGTTCAGCAGGTCCAGATAGCTGGCTTCTCCGAGCGAAAACGCCTGCTGCGTCCGAATCAGGTTTTCCTTCGCCGGAGTTTGCAATTGATCCGTGATATATGCCAGCTGCTGGTCCGCCTGCTGCAGGCTTCCATAAGTCAGCACGAGACGCTGGCGAAGCGAACGGCGGACCGACTCGACGTCATGGTAGGCCTGCCATGTGTCTGCGCGGGCTGCATCGATTGCTCCCGAGTTGTTATTACGGATCGGCAGCTCCACCCCGATCTGAATGCCGACCACTGTCTGATTGGTCGATGCGTCCTGCTGAAGATTCCACTGGGTCCGCAGATCGGGAATCGGCTCTGCTGTCTCCCGTCGGACCACCGCGTGGGTCCTTGTATAACGACAGGTTGCCAGTCGCAGTTCCGGGCTGGTCTCCTGAATGTGCTGCCAGAGGTCCTCGATTTCTCGCAGGATACTGTCCGGCCTGAGAATCGTTGCGTCCACCTCCTGGTGAATAAACGTGTCGTCTCCGGTCAATGCCGCCAGTCGAGCTGCACCCATCTTTCGTTGTTGTTCAGTCGACTGAATCTGCATCTGATTCCGTCGCGCCGTCAGCAGAACCTGGCTCTGAGCAGATCGACTGATGATGCCGGTCGAGAACAGTGTGTTAGATGTCTGCACGGCCCGGTCCAGTGAAGTTTGGAGTTTTGCAAGCAGCTTGTGGCGTTCCTGTGTCACTGCGATCTGCAGGAAGGCAACGCGTGTGTCGGCGTCAATCTGAGCCTGTCGAACGACCCGAGTCGCCTCTGCAATTGACACTTCAGTCCGGCGGACACGGCCGGAGAGCTCCAGCTTGTTTCCTCGGACAAAGTTCTGAGAAAGAAAAACTCCCTGCTGTCCGGCGCGACCCTCGTTGCCAACTTCAGCGGCGGCGTACCCGAAGATCGGATTCGGCGGTCGAGTA
>CAJWGB010000143.1 GCA_913031625.1 uncultured Planctomycetaceae bacterium
TGAAGGTGTTCCTGGGATGCAGGATTCCGGGCCAGATTGACGAGCTGATGCGGGTCATTGGCAATGTCGTACAGCTCTTCCGGTTCCCGCTCGCCGAAGAAGATTCTGCGGTGGACGTCGGACAGTTTTCCGGCGGCGTACAGTTCCTTGAGATTCTCGAGGTATGGCTGTCCATCGCGATACTGCGGCTGCAACAGGATTCGGTCCAGTTTGTAGTTGCGAGTGTATCGCATCGAGTCAGTACGAATCGTTCGAACCTGGTCGATCGTGTGATCGAGCCGGTCTTTGGCCGAGGCGACAAACTCACGCGGCTGGAAGTCCCTGGCAAACAGATCTCGCCCCTCGTACCAGTCCGGCTGTTTCAGACCAGCCCAGGCGAGAGTGGTCGCGGACAGGTCCAGCATGCTGACAAGGTCGTTGCGGACTCCCTTTTGAGGGACGAACTGTTCCGGCCCCATCACGACAAAGGGAACGTGCAGTCCGCCTTCCGTCGGCATTTGTTTGTGTCGGACGAGGTGATTGGCTCCATGGTCGGAAAAGTAGACGACGATCGTGTCCTTTTGCAGACCGGCCTCATTGAGTCCCTTGAGTATCCGCCCGATGTGATCATCGTCGGTTCGAATGGCGTCATAGTGCTGCGCCACCGTCTCTCGGTAGATTTGATTGTCCGGGTAGTCGGCAGGCACAGTGACGTCTGCCGGATCAGTCTTTCGCGTTCTGGGGAGTTTCTTTGTGGGGCTTTTGCCGCCGCGCGTCTGCATCTGCACAAAGAATGGTTGGTTGGCCTTCAGCGTATCCCATGAGTCGGTATGCCCCTTGAGTTTGCCCTTCGCCGGCGTGTAGGTCGCCGCCTGATCCCAGACGAAGTTGTAATCCGTCTTTCCAAGGTTGGCGGTAAAATAGCCTCCTTCCTGCATGATCTGCGGCAACAGTTTCATGCCTTTGGGAAGTGACAGTTGAGCGTCTGGCGCTCGCGATGAACGGTGCTCGTGGGCTCCAAATCGGATTTGATTCTGACCACCCATCATGGCGGAACGACAGGCCGAGCAAACCGGAGCCGGAACATAGGCTCTCGCAAATCGAACACCTCTTGCGGCGATCGAGTCAATGTTTGGAGTGTGATTCGCGTTTACCGTGTCGCCGTAACATCCCATCCAGGGAGACGTGTCTTCGGCAAAAATCCAGAGGATGTTTGGCTGGTCTGCCGCGTGGATGATTCCAGCCGAGCACATGACAACGGCGACGATGGGAGACTTCATTGAGATTCTTCCGAGAGGGAGGAGAGACGAATGCCACACGGGTCGTCCGTTTCATCACAGGTTGAGAGTTGAATTGAGTGCGAGGAGCCAATGCTGGTCCGCACTGAGAGTCGGTGAACCGTTAGTTCTTATTTGCGGACTTCTTCTTCACCTTGCCATATGTAATGCCCAGCGATCTGTGTTTGGCATCCAGTTCTTTGGAAAACTGCCGACACAAGTCGCGGTACTCTGACTTCTTAGCAAGGTTATCGAACTGCTCTGCATCCTCTGACATGTCGTAGAGTTCTTCGCCGCCATCCGGATAACGCGTATATGCCCAGCGGTTGGTGCGCCAGGAGACGCCTTTGGTGTACGACAATGCGGCGGATTTGACCGTGGATTCATGATCCTTCATCACTGGTACGAGGCTGGAACCATGTAGTCCCTCAGGCTGAGGCAATCCGGCAAGGTCGACAAGTGTCGGAAACAGGTCGACAAGCTCCACAATGGACTGGCTGCGACCGGGCTTAATACCCGGAGCAGAGATCATCAGCGGGACGCGAACAACCTGCTCGTGCAGGTTGTTCTTTTGCCAGAAAGTATGATCTCCGAGGTGATAGCCGTGATCACTGGTAAATACGATCGCAGTGGAGTCTCGCAGTCCCTGACGATCCAGTTCGTCAAGGATGCGCCCGAGCTGTTTATCCATGAAAGTAATCGAAGCGTAATAAGCTGCCCACATGCGTTTCTGGTTGTCCGGGTACTTATCGATCCCGTTTTTTTCCGAACGAGAGTTTGTGATCGCTCCGGCAGGCATGTCCAGGAGGTCATCCTTATGCAACTCCGGAAGAATCATCTTCTGCCATGGGTATGGTTCAAAAAACTGGCGTGGTGCCACCATCGGATAGTGGGGGCGCACGAAACCAGCTGCCAGGAAGAACGGTTTGTTCCCGTGCTGCTGCAGGAGTTCTGTGATCTTCATTCCCGTCTTGTGGTCGGGTTGATCGGATCCGTCTCCGTCATACTTCACCGATACAAACATCCGGTGCGGCATCGCAGTCGACTGTCGATTTTCTTCGTCGGTCGTGAAGATGTTCAGATTGAGGCACGCGTAGTCACCGGGAGTGTGAGCTTCATTGCCCTGCGAATTGAAGCGCTCCGTCCATGTGGCCGCAACGTCCTGTCCATTTGTCCCGGCGATGATGTCGCCGGGAACTTTCATATGAAAGATCTTCCCGGCTCGGGCACTGTAGTAGCCATGCTTCCGAAAGTGCTCCCCCATCGTGACCGTCCCCGTGCCACGATATCTGCTGTACATGAAGGACGTTCGCGAGGGGCCACATACGGTGCCCTGGCAGTAGGCACGGTCGAAGACGACGCTCCGTCTGGCAAGTCGATCCAGATTCGGAGTCCTGCAGAGTCCGTCTCCATAGACACTCAATGCCGATGCACGCAGGTCATCAGACACGATAAACAGCACGTTTCGGACTCTGGGGGCCTCCTCTGCAATGAGGCCACTCAGGTGGGCGAATGAACACAGACTAATCAGGGCAAAACGCAGCATGGCATTGACTCACGGAAGCTTTGAACAGGCATCGCGAGTCTGATGTTTCATTCGTGAATGTCAATTCGCTGGTCGGGCTCCGCCCATCAACGCATCGAATCGACCGGTGAATTCAGCATCCGGCAGCAGGAATGGATGCTTGTACTGTTCCTCGCTGCCTCCCCCGGTTTGCAGTCGGTTCTGCCGAAATCGTTCCCAGTCGTCCTCTGACTTCACAAAGCATTGCACCGTCGCCAGTCGCCCCGTTTCCCGCTTCTCCTGGTACTCGCAATTCGCCCTTCCGATTTCTCGGTCGGCAGCTTCAGCGAATTCTGTCAGATTAGCCAGTTCTATCCCAGATGCTGCCTGAAGGTGCAGATGGTAGCCCGGTAGGTTTCCCCAGACGGGAGTCAGAGTAAACTGCCTGAGCCGAACTCCTGTGTGTTCTGCGGCTGCATTGACACCGGCGATCACCTGAGACTCTGTGATCTTCTCTCCCGTGATACTGCTGATGTGCGCGCCTTTGTGCAGGAACTGAATGAGTGGTGTTGTCCCATAGAATCCGGTACATCGGACGACGTCGAACATGTTGTAGCGATAGAGCCCGGATGCCGTGGTCAGCAGAACAAAATACTCCTGTCCCTCTTCCAGTTCGTGAGCCTGCAGAATGGTGGGATTGTCTGACTGAGATTCTGTCCACGGGATGAATTCAAAGAAGTGAGATTCAATGTCCAGTACGCCGGCGGACGTTTCGTCATCCAGAGGAATTGTCATTCGCCCTTCGCTGGCATGCAGGCCATGGTCGCGGATGGGAATGTTTCCGAATCGCTCCCTCAGAGCAGGCACATAGGAACCCACACTTCCGCCCGTCCAGACTCCAAGGCAGGCCAGGTATGGCCAGCATTCTGCTGTCTCAAATCTGTCGTGTCCTGCAAGGATCGCCTTTAGCTCAGTGGCTCGCCTAACATCGGACTTAAGGAAAGGATCGAGTTGACGGCATTCCGCTGCCGAAAGCCCCGTTGGTTGGAGAGTGCCGCGTTCGATACACTCAACGACCAGGTCCGTGGCAGCGTCTGCGGCGGTCAGAAGCGCCAGCAGTGTGCTGGGATTCGCTGTGATCAGCATGCCGGCAAACGGGTCGCTGAGTGCGAAAATCGCCGTAGCCAGTCGCTTGTGAACGGGATCTTTGACAGACGCGAGTTCCGGTGGAATCGTATAAAGCTTCCGGACTACCTTTTTTTGCATGGCGGCGGCAAGGCCACTAATATTGCCGCAGGGAATGCCATCGTCAGTCGTCCAGCGATTGTGAGAACTTGCCAGTTGCACCATTCGCAACAACGACAGTTGCTGATGCTTCCGAAATGCCCCGACTCCCCAGTGTTGCCAGCCACGGCGATAGTCTTCCACAAACCTCTCGGTGACCGGAATCAATTTCGAATCGGCAGTCGTGCCACTGGTGACGGCGTACATCAGAAGTCGATTTCCGCTTCCCAGCAAGGCCTGATGATCCCCGGTTTTCATCTGGTCGATTGATGACCGAAAAAACTCGTAGTCCGTCACGGGAATCCGTTGACGCAATTCATCAACCGAAATTCCTGGTGTGAGCCCATGTTGCTGACTGAACCTGCTGTCGCCGTTCAGTGCCAACAACCCGTCAAGTGTTGCCTGCTGGGTCTCGCGACATTGATCGTGAGCAGTTCGCAGAAACCGCTCACGAGCGGCGATCAGTCGCCGACGAACGACGCCCGCGACCACTGCACGGATCCTGTTTCGGAGCGGGATATTTCGAGGAATGTGGCTGCTCATTGATGTGCGGGATGAAAGGGAAAACAGGAGTTTACCGCCACATCTCACTGCCGGCGAGGTGTCATTTCCGCCGCGAATTCTGAGTTTTTCCTGAATGCCTGTCGATGAACGCTGGCCCCACCACAATCGCAAAATGGTGTGCGCAAAAAAGACGCCCGGACAGATGAACGGGGCGATGTCCAACCGCAGAGCTGCATGAAGCTACTGCTTACTGTCTTCCGGATTCGGGGTGTCCGTGTTTCGCCTGTTGTAGCCAGGCAGGTTGAATTCGTAGACGCCGGACGCAACAAGGACCAGGCCGATGACACCTCCGACCATACCCCAGAAATTCGCCTCGTCCACTTTCGTGCACAATCCAGCGATCGACGGGATAAGGATAGCTGAGCCTGCAATCGTGGCTCGATCAAATCTGGTCATGGTGTTTCCTTTTCAAAGATGGAGAATTTGGAGAGGAGTGCGGTCCGTTGCTTCCGAATTATGCCCCCTGAGGGTTAGTGATTCATATGGATAATCACCATTCTGGCTGTGATGATTGTTTTAAAGAAGGGAGACGTCTACGGCCAGGGAGTTGGTCCATGCGACACTGCTGCCTGTCGGTGTCAGCACAACATATGCACAGTCCGGTCAGTCCAAATTCGTTCCGCTTAACAAAGCGACTGCATCAACCATCCGGGACTGTGAGTTGATTGGGAATCAGTCTCTTCAGACCAATGTTCTCAAGCAGGAACTGGAACTTGATTTGCGCGTTGCGAAATCTGTGCAGCAGCCTGCGTCACCGGAGGAGCTGTGTGATATCGCCAGTGACAATTAAAGCTCGGCTGTCTGGCAGCTGGCTTTTCGACCGCTCCAGTCAGTTATGAATTGGCAGAGACGACGCATTCGTTTCGAATTGAGGAAGGGCTGAGATACGTCTGGGGAGGCGTCACTGTCACCGGATTCCGGAGGCAGCTGCCAGCAGCATAAAGAAACAGCTGACCCAAATGCCTGCCAGTCGGTGGCTCCAGGAACTGCACCCTCGATTTCGCGCCGAGAGCACGGTGGTGCTTCGCGAGATTGCGGCCATCACGCTGCGCAATGAGGGCAATCTTTCGTGGCTCCAACGGGAAGAAAAGTAACTTCCTCAATCAAGTCGCACGTTACCCAGAGTCATCTGGACCTGCTGCTCAACCATTGATCTGTAGCGACCTCCGGTTTCCATCAATTCTTCGTGTGTACCGGTCTGAGTAATCTGGCCCTGTTCGATCACACAGATCAGATCGGCGCCAGCGATGGTGCTGAGGCGATGTGCAATCACAAAAGAAGTGCGATCTCGCATAAGCTCTGAAAGTGACTGCTGAATCAGCTGTTCGCTGTCGGTATCCAGATTACTGGTCGCTTCGTCAAGAATCAGTAGCCGCGGATCGGAGAGAATCGCCCGCGCCAGGGCCAGTCGCTGCCTCTGGCCTCCGCTGAGTTTGACGCCGCGTTCCCCGATCACGGTGTCCATGCCGTCCTGCAGGCGGTCAATAAACTCGAGTGCATTCGCCGCGGAAGCCGCTGCATTTACTTCTTCGTCTGACGCGTCCCGACGAGCGTAACAGATGTTGTCACGGATGGTGCCGTCGAACAAAAAGACATCCTGCTCAACAACTCCCAGCAGGCTGCGGAATGACTCCACGTCGTAACTGGTCAGCGGAAGTCCATCAAACAGAATCTCACCCTCAGAGGGGTCATAGAATCGCGCAACGAGGTTTGAGAGTGTTGTTTTGCCGGCGCCGCTGGGGCCGACAAGTGCCACTGTTTGTCCGGCCCTGACCGTGAGATTCACATTCGAGAGCGCGGGGTCATCCGTGCCGGGGTAGGCAAACGTAACGTGCTGGAACTCGACGTCACCTCGGGCAGATCCTCTGGAGATGCGTACCGACTCTGAGGTGGACTCCATTTCGCGATCCTCCTCGAGGAGATCAAGAACACGGTCCAGTCCACTGAGACTGTTCTGAAACTGAGTGGCACTGCTGGCAAGAGCTGCGAGTGGCTCCAGCAGCATCAGCAGGTACACCAGGAACATCATCAGGTCACCAACAGTGATGGCTCCCTGAAGGACTCGATAACCTCCGTACCCCAATAGCACGGCGCTGCTGACGGGAATCATGGCCTCCCAGACCATCTCCACGATTCGCATCCACCACCACGCGTACAGCTCCTGCCGCGCCATGAGGTTGTTTTCGGTGGTGAATCGACCGGACTCCCGCTTTTGCCGACTGAAGGCTCGGACAATTCTGATCCCGGCAAAGGCCTCAGTCGCGCTGGCGTCGATCTGTTCCCGCTGTTTTCGAATGGCGCGAAACTGCGGCCGAATCCTCGCAATCCAGGCTCGATGCGTGAGAAAGATCAGTGGCAGAAGAATTACAGCGCTCAGCAGCAGAGTCCAGTCAACCCATGCAAGGATCAGCAGACTGCCCAACAACTGAATGACGGCCCGCCAGGGGTTGTAGATGAGCCCGAAGACAAGCTCGCCGACGCTACCACCGTCTTCACGAAGGATGGACGCAACTCCACCAGACCGAATCTCCTGCACACGGTGCAGCGGCAGCCGGACTGCATGTTCAAAGACTCGGCGTCGAACATGGAGCTGTATGTGTTTGGTGATTCGAGTCGCATACCAGCGCCCCCAGATGTGCACTACGATCTTCAACAGTGAGATAGAAACAACAGCAAGGACTGTCGCCAGCAGAAGCGACTTTCTGCTTGTCAGCTGCGGAAAGATCGCAGCGAATTCTTCGGGGAGAGGGTGATCTGTCAGCACATAGTCGACGAGGAACTTTGTGCCGGCAGGAGGCAGGAGCGCCAACAGTGTGGAGATTGTCAGAGAAAACAGAATCCAGAAGATCTGAGTTCGAAATCTCGCCAGCAGATTGAAGAACTGCTTTATCAGTTGCCATGAGCTACGTACTCGTTCGTGTCGTGAACGTGCGGGAGCTGAGGAATGAACACCGCCCCGAGGCAGATTGCCCCTGCGGGCCTCCTCACGATAAGCATTAAACCGGACTTTGCTCCCGGCGCCCGGCGCAACTGCCGAAGGTTGAGTGTCTGGTACGTTGTCGGTAATGACTGGGCTCCTCGATAACACGAAGGCAGAATGGGAGGACGACTGACGTAAACTCAGTACGCAACCTTACAGAGGACTGGTTCACGAGTCAGCATTCCGCTCGCGATTCCCGGAGCTCAGAAGAAGTCGGGGCAGAGTCACAGCATTAAAAAAGCCGCATCCACTGGATGCGGCTTTTGACCGATAAGAACGATGGAGATTATTCTTCCACTGCATTGTAGTTGAAACACATGCGGATCAGGTGTGCGACATTGTCTGCACGCATCTTGTCGTTGATCCGTGCACGATGCGCTTCAACGGTTTTGGTACTGACATCCAGCTCTCCGGCAATCTCCCGGCTGGACAGGCCGTCGACAACGTGATCAAGAACTTCTCGTTCCCTTGTCGTCAGACGGTTGAGGCTGTCTTCGGTTGCATCCAGTTCGTCGTCGAGATCGATTTCGACGTCGTAGTAGTAGTGGTAGGCTCGGCCCACGGCTGCTACCAGGTCGTCCACCTTGACTGGCTTGCAGAGAAAGTCGAACGCACCGTTCTTCATCGCTCGAACCGCCATTGGCACATCGGCATGCCCCGAGATCATGACGACTGGCAGAGGAAAGTCTTCCCCTGCGAGTTTCTCCTGAAGCTCGATACCAGACATACCTGGTAGCCGAATGTCCAGGACGAGCACGCCTGGAACAACTTCGCGAAAGTCCCTGTAGAACTCCATTGCCGTCATGTAGTCGTTGACGACAAGTTTTTCTTCTTCCAAAGCTTCCTTCATGGAAGCTCGGATTGCCTGATCGTCTTCAACGAGAAACACGGTGAATTCACGGCGCTTTCGCGGGCTTTCGAATTCTGTTGGAGGGGGCGTCTTCTTGGGCTTTCTACGGGCAATTCGCCCACGTTTTTGCAGCATCGATCAGGTCCCGACGTGATGGGTGATTTGAACCAGCCCGGGTTTATGAATTTACGCACAATTTAATCGTGCGCAGACACATGATCAAACTGACGGTATCTCCTTCTGGGAAAGCAGTAGAAGACCAGATCCAGTCCCTGTCTCAAGAACCGAACAGGAACAATCGTCACAACCAACCACCCTGATGACCAGCGATCGCTTATTCCCCTCGAGGTTTGTTTAGTTGCGCGAAAGTTCGGTTTCAAGGATCAGTTTCCGCTTCAGTAACTGGGTATTTGTTAGGGTATTACCCCATGGGCAATACATCCAGGTGCAGAATCAGATGCTCGATTCCATGTGCCTCCGGACGGAATCAATCTGAGTGAATAGTTCACGTCCGCCTAATGCCGACAGGAGGTGTAAGTCAAAGGTGTTCTCCATCGCCACTCCGACACCATCACGAGTCAATCTCCCTACTCTTACGCCAGAAATCAGGAAATGTCAGGGTTGCGTTGCAGCGTATTCCTTATCGCCTGTCTGATAAGCAGAGCCGGTAGTAGTGCTGACTGGAAGGTGTACGAAAAGGCCGGCGGTCTTGAAGTCTTCTCTGAGTTTCAGCCCGACCTGCGCAAAATCACCGGGCACTTTGGAGCGATCTATCGAGAGCTAAACGGCATCATTCCCTCTGTCTCTCGGCCACCTCAACTTCAGGTGATTCTGTTTCGTTCGACAGCCAGCTATCGCAGCTATCTTCAGACACGGATTCCCCAGGCGCTTCAGCGCCGCGCAGTCTTCTATCGGAACGGCTCCATTCTGCAAATCTATGCAGTGAATTCTCCGGAACTTGACCGGGACCTGCGTCACGAATTCACGCACGCCCTGCTGCACGACTCTTTACCGTACGTTCCTTTGTGGATCGACGAAGGTCTTGCAGAGTATCTTGAAGATGTCCCCGCGAATCGTGGACGATCTACCAGACTGGCAGGCATGCGATGGCGATGCCGGACCGGTCGTGAGCCGAAACTTACTCAGGTTGAGGGCATCAGGTCCGCTGCCGCTATGACGTCCGCCCAATATCGCGACAGTTGGGCATGGATCCATTTTCTGGTGCACGAATCGCCCAGTCGCCGAGCTCACTTCAGCGCTTTTCTCGAGGAAATAGCGGCTGGAGGTGCGCCTGGCGATTTCAGCGAATGGTCTGCTGCTGACGGGCAGTCGCTGCAGCCTCAAATTGGTCCCTACTTCCGGCGTTTTCATTTTGCGTCAGCCGGTCAATAGTTACAGCTGACTCAGGTCGCCCCGCGTGAGGCTTCTGCTGCTCGCCTCCGTATCAGCGACGGTTGTAGAACGTGCCAGTCCATTCCACAATCAGTGCACCGCGCTGGGAGTCGGTATCGTAAGGGGTGCAAATGCTGACAAAGTGGTTTTCTGTAATAATGGTTCGAGTGCCATACATCTTATGAATGTATGTGCGTCCCATTTCAGGTGAGTACGGTGTTCGCTGTTTCTTCGCCATACCACATCTGAATTACATCCACAGTTCACTGCCACATCAACATAACAAGCAACGCGGTGTGCGAAATGAATCCTGTCAGTCGCCTGGGAACGGTTCCGCCTGAAGGGACTGTTGAACTCTGACCAGAGTCGGAATTGGTGTGGTTTTGTATCGGACTGGTGTTTCAGCAGGTTTGAACACTTGTCGGCGGACCCACTGACGCGGACAATATCTGTCCTGCATGTCGCCGTTCATTTCAAACCGGAGTCTCCCGATGAAATCCGCTCTCGCCTGTCTGGCACTCTTAATCTCATGTGGGCCTGTCATTGCCGACGAGGCTGCTACAAACGCCGCCCGCCAGAAGGCATTCACAGAACGACTTTCGAATACGACGCTGACGGGGTCATTTACCGTCGATACAAAGCTGGATGCTCCCCCCAAACCCGAGCGATATGAGATCGAAAAAGTCTCTCGGCTCACGGGTAATCTCTATACCTTCCTTGTTCGGATTAAGTACGGATCGGTCGACAGCAGAGTTCCCATCACGGTGCCGGTTGTATGGGCAGACGGCACTCCCATGATTTCCCTGACGGATCAGAGGCTTCCGGGTATGCAGGGCAAGTTCAGTGCTCGGGTGATTTTTCACGGTGATCGCTACGTCGGAACATGGCAGCACGACGCGGTTGGCGGACATATGTTTGGCGTCATCAAAAAGAATAAACCTGCTGACGCTGAAAAGTAGGCTTCGCCTGCAAGCGATCTACAGGCTGTACCATCCCACCAGCGCAGTGAGTTGTTTCATTCGCGAGAGCATTGCAACTCGTTTTACTGCGCCTGCGGAACCGAGTGCAGGCGAGTAGGCGAAGTTGTGATCTGCGACTGCAAGAGACGCCTGAACGTCTGCCAGTTGAAGCCGATTGTCGCGCCGTCCTGCGCATCTTATTCTGGCCAGCCAAAGGACGACGGGGTACATCAATGCGAGTGATCGAAAACCGTCGACCAGCGAAGTCTGGAAGTTAGCCGGGCCGCAGAAGTGCAGCCCCTGAATTTTGACGCGGAAATATCGTGCGAACAGTTCATCAAACTTCCCGCCGCGCCCACCGAACTCTCCCTCCAGCTGACTAAACTTTACGTCCTTCAGTGGAGCTTCAAGGGGGAAGGCTGTTTCAGCAGACGATGAGGTGCTGAGGCTGGGGACTGTACCAGCCCCCAGAGTGAACCAGAAGGCAGCACTCGCCAGCTCAAGCCGTCGGGACATGCCCTGGCGACGATCTGCCTCGGTGTCATGCCGCATATACTGAGCAGAAATCAATCGAAACAGAACTCGACCCAGTCTGCTCGGGCGGTGAATGGGGAGTTCGTTGTCGGGCTGTGCTTTGACGGAAGCTCCAGTAATCAGCTCAAGGTATTCCGTGAGCTTCTCTTCCCTGATCGTCTCGAACTGAGACTGCTCGACCAGTTCAAGCCAGGAAAGTGTCCGCATCAGGCGGACGGCGAAGTGAACCGACTGATCCGCCAGTGATGAATCAAGTGCTGCAATGAACTGATGAAAGTCGGCCCATGAGAGTTCCTGGGGGCCGTGCGGCTGGGTGAGATGAATGAGTGGAGGATCATAGTCACGGTCAACGTTGGCGAGGACATCAGAGACGAGATTCTGCAGCTCCGACTTCTGCTGTGTCACTGCCGGCCCAAGATTCTGAACCACCGACGGGCAGCTGAACCTCAGGCTGGTGGCCGTCCTGTTCTTTCCAGCCGGGTGCCAGGCGTACGGATAGATACGGCAGGCGAGTGGTTTTGCAGGCTCCCCGAATTCCGCATGAATACGACACAGTCCCTTGTCATCAAGAAACACGCAGGCCCCATCTTCTCGATGTGCCAGTCGGTAGTGATTCCGTCCGACTTCAACAATGAACGGCCCTGAGTGCTGTAGTCTGGACTCGTCCCAGCTCTGATGTTCAATTCGTTTTTTTTCGGCTTCCGTGATGTCGATTTGATGTTCGCGACAGCAACCGCCACAGTTGTGGCAGCTCCAGTTTTGAATAACAGGCAGCTGCAGCTGAGTTTTCGCCATGCGACTGTTGTCTCTTCAGGGGCAGACTACGCGTCTGTCAATTCAAGCGACGTAAGGACCGGAAAGTGATTGCTGACTCCTGCACCTGTCTCACATTCGTAGGCCAGTGGAGCTCCGTCTGATCCTTTCATGATATCGGGACGGTGAATTCTGACCAGCGGCTGGCGTCTCCCGGAGCCCCGGTCGGGTGACACGAGTCGCAGGCCTGAGAGTCCCTGTCGAAGCCCGCCCGAGATGATCATCTGGTCGTACAATGCAGGCGCCCCGCCTGTTCTGCTGGAGCAGATGACGGTGCCGGTATCCGGGCCGTTGAGTGCGGTCCAGGTAGGATTGAAGAGTGCCGGACGGATGGCCGCATAAGATTTCCATGACGGCATCCTGTCGCCCACTCCAGGGACAGATGAGGTCATTGGTCGATCAGAATAGTCAGCTGACAGGATGTCTCGCAGACTGACATCCCATGGCTCATCGCTGAAGTCTCCCATCAGCAGCAGATTTCGGTTCCAGTGCTGGTTGAGTCGCAGTGCTGCGGAATCAGTATGTCCCAGCTGCAGGTACTCGGACCTCGACAATTTCAGATGCCGATCCACAATTCGGCTGCAATGGGCGGCTGCAGCATGTCTCAGCCCGTCCGGGCCGTCGTTTCTGCCAGGCCAGTCATTGATCAATACTGTGATTTCGGCGCCGTTCGCTTTTACCCGAAATGTGGCCTCCAGAATGTCACAGACAGAGTGATGGGGATTGATGTTCCACGTCTGAACTGATCCGGTAGGTTCAAGGTGTCTCGACGAGTAGATCAGAACGGTGTTGCACGCGTCGAGGGACTCATCATTGGGAGTGACAATCTGCAGGTCTTCGCGCGCAGTCTCCTGCATCAGCCGATCAGCGAGTCGCTGATTCTCGATTTCTGCCAGCCCCAGAAGATCCGGGCCCTGGCCGTCAAACATCCCGCAAATGACCTGCGACAATCGAGCGATGCGAGACTGAGTGGCACGACGATCCCAGCCGCTGACGGCGGTGTAGTCAAACTCAGTGGCAAGCTGAGAGATGTCAGGGTCAAAGAGGTTCTGTACGTTCCAGAACGCGACGTTCAGTCTTGGATTGGAAAGATTTGGGAGTTCGCTGGACACGTGGCACGAAGCATAAAGGGAATAGGAAGACCGTATTTCAGCAGATCATTTGCCTGGACCAATAGTCCAATTGGCGAACTGGACGCCTAAATTCGGTGCACTGCTGCCGGAAAAGCGTGCGGATCCGTCCCACTGAATGGCCGGTTCCGCACGGAACACTCCTCAGGCAGCTGGAAAAACACAGACGGCTGCGCGATTCCTGCACCCAGAACGGTTTCGGCACTGAATTTGCCAACTGGTCGCAGCGGGTAGATCAGTGCCATTGTCTCTGGAGATCAACTTGTCTGTCATGTCACAGTCTTCCGCGTCCATTTCGCCTTCACAGAACCACTCCGTCGCTTTTTTTGCAGTCGGGTTCTCGCAGGAAGCAGACGCCGTCCTGAGACAGGTTGCCTACCAGATTCAGACCGGCTATCGAAGCTATCCTTCGGTTTCTCTGTTCGTTGAATCTCTGGAGATGACCCGAAACGGCTGGATACTGCTCGCGCTGGGCTCATCCATCGCGGATGAAGCTCTGAATGTCAGTCGGCTTCGAATGCTTGATCGCTTCTGTCCAATCGTGGGAGTCGCTGCCCATAGCTCCCTGGAAGCAGGCGATTTTCAGCAGATCGGGCTGAATTCGATCTATGCCTTCAGTGAACTCGCAAATCGTGAGCAACTCAGAGAAGAACTCAGCTCGCTGCTGGCGAGTGCGAATCGCCAGCGACAGCTGGAACAGAACAGCCTCGACGCGCGAGAGCGACTGGAGCATGCAACTGCAAAAGAAGCCGAAGTCCTCGACCTGATTATTCAGGGGCGTAAAAATCGAGAGATTGCGGAGTTGCTGGGGATTACCGTTCGCGCCGTTGAAGATCGCCGCTTTCGCCTGATGCGAAAACTGAAAGTCGAATCCGTGGCTGAGTTGATCACAATCGCTATCCAGGCTCAGTACGCGCAATAGAGGCACTTTGGGAATAGAGGCACTCCAGAACCGAGACACGTCCTGCTGAGGGGAGCAGTGTTCTTGAGGCTGCTTCACAGTGCTTGAGTACACTTCGCAGAGACCGAGCTCACAGTGCCCGGCAACAACGTTGACACTCTATTTTGTCGCTGCAATTCGGGCCGGGTCGCCTGACGCAGACACCTGATGGTCGGCCCATTGTGCTTCAGCCTGCGTCAGGAATTCGTGAAACTTGCGACCGCCGGTCGGGTCTGACCCGGTGAACAGACCGAATGACGTTTTGCCATCCGGAGAGATGATTGCGTATGCAGGAAGGGCGGCTGTTCGAAAGTGCTTTTGCAGTTCCTGATTGCGTTTGACGATTCGGGCTCCTTCCTCCGGGTCTGCCCCCGGAACCTTGTCGACGTACAACTGTACGCGAACCATGTCCTTGAGCTTTTCGTGGATCTCATGCTGTGGAAAAACTGAGTCTTCCATCAGCCGGCAGTTTGGGCAGTTCTGTCCGGTAAAGTCGACGAACAGGAGCTTGTTCTCTTTACTTGACAGCTCAAGTCCCTTGTCGAAGTCCAGACCGTATGCCAGACCGTGGTGCGTCACCGTCTTACCCTGGACATTGATGTCCTGAGGAGCAAACGCAGCAACATTCTGCCAGATGGCTCCTTTGGGGGCGGTGTCGCCAAAGACACCTGTTCCCAGGTAGACGGCAAACCCCATGAACGTCACTGCAATCAGACCGCGGATTGGCCCGACAGGCTGGTCGGGGATATCGTGCGGAGTTCGGAAGAATCCCAGCAGGTAGAGACCGATGACACCGGCAACCGCGATCCAGCTTGACATGACCATGTGGAAGTCAAAGAAGACGGGCAGGCCGTTCGAACTGAAGTAGACGTCTGCGACGCTCAGGAACTTGGTGACGATTGCGAATTCCAGCAGGCCGAGTGTGACTTTCACTGTATTCATCCACCCGCCGCTCTTCGGCATTTTCTTCAGCAGTTTCGGAAACAGTGCCAGCATCAGAAACGGGAAGCTGAATGCTGACGAGAACGCCAGCATGCCGAGGACAGGTCGTAGATAGCTGCCCTGCGTCGCAACGATCAGCAGGGGGCCAATGAATCCAAACGTGCAGGTAAATGAAATAAGAGTGAACGTAATGGCCATAAAGATGGCCCCAACAAGTCCCCCGGCGTCCTGTTTGCGAGATGACCATGTGACCAGCCACGAGGGAATGGTGATATCAAACATACCCAGCAGCATCAGTGCGAAGCCGACAAAGACGATCGCAAAGAAGATGTTGACCCAACCGTTGTTGGCAAACGCATTCAGTGCCTCGTGCCCAAAAATCACAGTGATCAGCATTCCGAGTCCGGTGAACGCGCCCACAATTGTCAGGCAGAAGACAAACGCGAGTTTGGTTGTTGCACCGGGATTCTGTTCTCCCTGCTTGAGGAAGTAGCTGACAGTCACCGGGATCATTGGAAACACACACGGCGTCAGTAGTGCCAGCAGGCCGGCTCCGATACCGGTCATGATGAACAGGCCGAGAGCCTGGTCTTCTTCTGTACCCGTCTTATTGGTGCCATCTGCAAGCTTCGCGGTCTCTGTCCTGTCGCCCGTTGATGGAACTGTGTCTGAGGCCAGAGTCGCGAGTTGGAAGTCGACACTCCCCGGCTCGCAGGTTCCGTCGCTGCAGGTCTGAAGTTTGATCGTACCGGAGATCTGAGCATTCGGGTCTGCGACCGAGTATTCTCTCGTCCATGAGACTTCGCCGTGGTGAATATAAACGACTCCGCCGAGCGGCCACTCTTTTTCTTCCGGAGTTGAGTCGACCTTGAATTCGTCACCCACCGGTTCAAGGCCCTCCGTCTTCAAATCGAAAACGGTAATGGGGTCAGCAAGAGCTCCCTTGTTCAGGTCGTAGGTATACCAGCCATCAGGCACCTGAACGGTAATCTTGAATGTAACGTAGTCACCAGCACTTGGTGACGCTGGACTCAATGACACCAGAACCTTCGCATGAATTGGTTCATCGATTGTCGAGAGAGGCGTCAGGGTTTTGGTGACGACGCCTTCACTGTCAGGCACATTCTTATCAGTTGCAGGCGAAGGTACAGTGGCCGCTTGACCGTCACCAATGTCGTCGGACAACTGAACTTCAAACGGCTTGGGTGTAAGCACCGGGATACATGTTGAGTTGTTGCAGTACTGTCCGGTAAATCCACCGCTGATCGTGTCGCCGGCCTGCAGAGGCCCGGTCGTTTTCCTT
>CAJWGB010000144.1 GCA_913031625.1 uncultured Planctomycetaceae bacterium
TGTGGAGTTTGCTGGTGTGCCCAGCACATGGATACCTCGACCACCTGCGTTCTGAATCAGCGTGTCCCGTACGACCGTATCAGCAACAGTGTTGATCAGCACACCATCTCCGGCCGGGGAATCAATAATGAACCCGCCGAACCTGCTGTTGGTCCCAAGCGTCACTGCAGTACCAGCAGCATTGCTCATCATTGGCCTCAACAAGACTGGATCGAGCGGCGTGGTGGCTGCCAGCGGACCGAAGGGATCCGGACCCAGAGTCGACAGGCTGGTCGTAAACGTGGGGGAATCCGGAAGCGTCAGGTCGCCAATCCCCTGGACTGCTACCAGATTGGTGACCTGTCGATTCTCGATAAATGCGCCCGCCTGGTTTTCCACGCGGATCAGACCTTCCCCGAACAGACTCTGGTTGTTGTTGAGAGTCACTGAATTGTCTGGTGCCCCGGAGAACGTGCTGCCTGCGTGAGTAAACACGACGTCAGTCCCGTCAGGATGCACGAAACTGAGACCAGTCTGCAGACTGCTGAACGGACTCGTGACAGTACCTGTTCCGCCTGAAGGAGCCGCACTATTGACATGTATGATTGTCAGAGGGGTACCGTCTGGAGCAACAGCAACCTGAGAGGCAGCCGTAATATTCGTCACTGCGACTGGCAGGTTCAGACTTCTTCGCACGGGCTCAGCCATACGCTGCATACCAGATCGCTTCGTATGATCCTGACTGCGGAAGCCACCGAAGTGCACCATGGCGGTGAAGCTGACGGTGGTACTGAAGACCTCGTCATCTGTGACTTTCAGTCCCAGTTCCAGCCACTCGCCAATGTCTGTTTGCAGGCGACTGCTCCATCCGGCAAAGTCATCGATTCCGGTGCCCTCATAGTAATAGGCACCTCCGAAAATTCGGGCATCAAATCGTTCGGCAACATCACCTGGCAGCAGCCAGCCGATTTCACCATCCCACCCCTGCAGTGATTCGGCAAATGTGTCAACACGATCAAAAAGGACATTGTTTCCAGAAAAGACGGCCGAGCCTGGACTGGCCTGGCTGTTGACCAGAACTGAACGTGTCCCGGTTGGCTGGTACCAGTTTCCTCGCATCTCCCAGTCATGGGCGAGGATTTCCGCACCAGCACCCCACCCACGAAAGTGAGCATCCGTCTGGGAGTCCCGATCAGCGTAGATGTTTGCTCCAATGACTGCATCCCATGCAGGAATGTACTGGCGGTATCCGCCACCAAAACTCCATGCAAGGCCACCTTCATTTCCGTAAGTCAGTCTTGTGTCACCAAACAGCAGGCCGTCGCCGAAACTGACGTATGGCGCCATGCTCAGGTGAGAAGCGGATTGCTGGCGTCCAACGGTTCCGCCGGCGACGTGACCGCCACGGACCTGGAATCCAAGCCCGCTTCGGTTAATGTCCATGACCGAACCAGTGGCCGCACCCGACGGAACCTGCGCAGCAGCGTGTTCTGAGGCAGCAACAAGGACGATCGCCAGCAACAGCTGTGCAGCTGCCTGAGCGACAGAACGGGAGTTCCAGGCCACATCCTGTGGCCCGCAACTGTGATTTCGACAGACAGGGTTCATGTCTCGAACGTTCGTCATGACGTTCCTCAAGTCAATTATGAGCGTGGCTGTGTCCAACACGGCCACGATCCAGAGTCCGCTGCTCCAGTCCGGAATCCGCGCGAAACGGACCCCGACCAGGAGAGACGGGATCGTTGTATCTGTGGCTCAGAAAGCGAGCAACACGGCTTTGGGCGGGCCGAACACCAAAAACTCTTGAGAAAATCAGGCCCACGCGCCGATCAGCGGAAACAACAAAAACTCTTCACGGCGACGGCAGAATTCGCCACATCGATAACAGCAGACCGGCGATATGCACCGCAACACCGCTGGCTCACGCTTCAGGCACCTATCCGCTGCTTAAGCAATTCTGTGACGGAAAGCAGCAGATCCGTGCTGTTAACTGTGCCATGCGGCAGAATCTGCGTTTGAAGGCTTTGGCGGAGACAGTTGTGGGAACCCTGGCGTCCACGGAAAGTTCTCACCAGACCATCACTTGATTCAGGCCCGCACGCAGCAGGGACTCACAGGCCCTTAAGAAACAGGCCTTTGATTTCAGATTGCACACTGCGTTGGCTGAGAAATGTTCTAACTCAGAATGCCTTTGACAACATTCCCGTGGACATCGGTCAGACGATAGTCTCGCCCCTGAAACCGATAGGTCAGTTGCTTATGATCGATCCCCATGCAGTGAAGCAATGTCGCATGAAAGTCATGCACGTGCACCGGGTTTTCAGCAACGTTGTAGCAGAAGTCGTCCGTCTGCCCGTAAGTGATCCCCGGTTTAATTCCGCCACCCGCCATCCAGATGGAAAAACATCGCGGATGATGATCGCGACCGAATGACTTCGGATTCCCCTGTGAGAAAACCGTGCGACCAAACTCGCCCGCCCAGATCACCAAAGTATCCTCCAGCATCCCCCGCTGCTTAAGATCCTGAACCAGGGCTGCTGACCCCTGATCTGTTTCCTTTGTCAGTCGCGGCAGATATGTCTGCACATTGCTGTGGTGGTCCCAGCCACGATGAAATAACTGGATGAATCGAACTCCCCGTTCGGCAAGGCGACGTGCCAGCAGGCAGTTGGCCGCATGAGTTCCCGGTTGTTTCGCGTCGTCTCCATAGAGTTCAAAGGTGGAAGCCGGTTCGTCGGAGATATCTGCCAGTTCCGGCACAGATGTCTGCATGCGGTAGGCCATCTCGTATTGAGCGATTCGGGATGAGATCTCCGGATCCCCAACCTGCTCTTCCCGCAGTCGATTGAGTTTTGCCAGGTGGTCCAGAAGATTCCTGCGACTCTTTGGTGAGGCACCCGTTGGGTCATTCAAATACAGAACCGGGTCTCCCTGACTGCGAAACTTCACTCCCTGAAATCGCGAGGGCAGAAAACCGCTTCCCCAGAGTCGGTCGTAAAGTGGCTGTGCCTGATGAAACGTGTTCTTACTGAGCAGTACGACAAAAGACGGCAGATCCTCTGTCTCACTGCCCAGTCCGTAGCTCAACCATGCTCCAATGCTGGGACGGCCAGGCTGCTGATGGCCCGACTGGAAAAAAGTCACAGCCGGGTCATGGTTGATGGCTTCCGTATGCATCGATCGAACGACACAAATGTCATCCGCAACTTTGCCAAGATGGGGGAACAGTTCACTCATCCATGTCCCGCTGTCGCCGTGTTGCTCAAACTTCCACGGCGACTTCACCATTGGAAAGTTTTTCTGACCGGCCGTCATGCCCGTCAGTCGCTGACCATTTCGCACACTGGCAGGAAGTTCCTGCATGTGCAGTTTTTCGAGCTCTGGCTTGTAGTCCAGCAGATCCACCTGCGACGGGGCTCCCGACTGCAACAGGTAAATCACACGTTTGGCCTTACCAATGGCATCCGGAAAAACGGGCGACTGCGGATTTCCGGTTTGCGCCGCCAGCCCTTCCGATGCCAGAAGGCTTCCGAGGGCAGCGACACCGATTCCGGTAGAAGTCCGGCCGAAAAACGTGCGGCGATTAACGGTAAGTGGATCGAGCATGACTCCCCTCGGCTGTTGATTGGCCAGCAAATCTACCACAGAGGCAGACGTTCTGCGATCAGTGAGCTGCTGCGGATTCATTGAGATTGGTGATTGTATTTCTGGTCGTACTTTCTGTCATAATAGCTGTGTTCCAGGCTCCTTGGAGATTTCAATCAATGTCCGTTCGCTCATTAGTGCTCACTGGTGCTCTCTTTTTGCAGGGACTTCAGGCACCCGCACAGGATCTTCCCCCGCTGGCAGAAGTCCGTCTCAAGAGCACGCTTGATAGCCAGTCCCAGCCAGTTCGATACTGGGTGCCGGAATCAGCGACAAAGAAGCCAACTGTGCTGTTTGTATTCCTGCACTCATGGAGCAGCGACTACAAACAGACCAATGACAAGTGGTTGCGATGCGCTGTTGAACAGGGCTGGATCTACCTGCACCCCAACTTTCGTGGCGCAAATCGAACACCACAGGCCTGCGGATCCAAATGGGCTCGCCAGGACGTTCTCGACGCCATGGACTGGGCCATGAATAAGTTCAAGGTCGACACGGAGCGCGTCTACCTCTGCGGTGTTTCGGGCGGCGGTCACATGACGATGCTGATGTCCGGCCATCATCCTGATCGATTCTCTGCGGCATCGGCATGGGTGGGTATCAGCGACATCGCTTCGTGGTATCGATTCCATACGAAGGACGGCACGCCAACGCGGTACGCTCAGATGATTCTGGGTTGCTTTCAGCACCCACCCGGCCACAGCAAAGCTGTAGACGCAGATTACAAAGACCGTTCACCACTATTTCACATCCATCGGGCGACCAGTCTCCCAGTCGATATTTTTGCCGGCGTCAACGACGGGCACACGGGGTCTGTGCCCGTCCGACATTCGCTGGATCCGTTCAATCGGATCGCCAAAGCACACGGCAATCCACAGGTTTCCGAAGAGGAAATCCAGCAACTGACCGTTGACCGAAAGCTGAAGAAGCCTGGGCCGACGGATCAGGGGCACGATGCAGATCTGGATCGCGAAATTCTGCTGCGAAGAATATCAGGGCCATCTCGTGTCACAATTTTTGATGGCGGTCATGAAAGTGTTCCTGCAGCAGCCATCAACTGGCTCAGCAAACATCGCCGTGAGACTCGACGTGCGGAGTCTGGCGAGTGAATGATCGGAACGCTCAACCCGGCCTCGCTCGGCTGGCTCTCATTCTCGTCGTCATCTGTGCGGTGGTTACATGGGCTGTGCTCGACAACCAGAAGGAAGGCGGCCCACAGTCTTCCAACAAGCCCATCAAGTTAATCGTACCCTTCAAGCCGGGAGGTGAGAGCGACACGTTCACGCGCATCATGCAGGGAGTGATTCGGGACGAGAAACTCCTCGACCAGCCACTTGTTATCTTCAATCGCGGTGGCGCGGGCGGAACAATTGGCAGCCGACAGCTGAAGGATGCAGAACCTGACGGCACTCAGCTTCTTGTGCTGCACGATGGCATCCTGTCTGCAAAGATAACCGGAAGCGTGGATTACGGCCCGGAAGCGTTTGAGCCAATTGCGGCGACTGGTCGAGCATCCTCAACGGTATGCGTCAGCGACAACGCCCGCTGGAATTCCCTCGCGGAGCTGCTGCAGGAAGCACAGGAGTCTCCCGAGACAATTCGCTTTGGCTCGAACCTCGGGGCACTCAGTCATTTCGGTGCGCTGCAGCTTGAGCAGACAACTCCGGAGGCAAAGTTCCTGTACGTGCCCACCGGAGGAGGGTCTCAGCGGTTCACGGAACTGATTGGTGGTCATATCGACGTCACCGTCTTCAACGCTGGTGAGTACGTGCATTTTCGTGATGGTGGAATTCGCGCGCTGGCGATCCTTGCTGAAGACAGAAATCCTGAGCTGCCGGATGTCCCCACGGCACGCGAGCAGGGAATTGATGCTGTGCGCAATTCGATGCAATACTGGTGGGCCCCGAAAGGAACCCCACGTGAACGGATTGCGTTTTTCGAAGAGCTGCTTGGCAAGGCCATGCGAACGGATGCCATGCAGAAGAAGCTTGCCGCATTGAAAATGGAACCGGTCTTTCTGACTGGAATCGACCTGCGCCGTGAACTGGAACGCCGAGAGTTGATCATGCGGTCGGTCAACACCGAGTCTAAAATCGAACTGCCGGACACAGCGTTTATTGCGTCCATCGCTGTCCTCGCGATCGGAGCGGCCTTTGGCGTGCGACGGTGGACGACTCGCAATCTTCAGCCAGCAGTGGACGTGACCGTCCCTCGACCGGACCTGACCACCGGCCTGGTAACGCTGGGGTTGTTGGTCCTGTTCTGTACGTTGTTTTCGATGTCCGTGGCGTCCTATTGGGTCCTTGCTGCCGGGTTTGTCATTTGCCTCGGACTGTTCCTGATGCGGCAGCGAGCGAAGCAACAAGGCGTCCCGCTCACGGCAGCTTCCGTCGCTGTTGTCGTCTGTCTGGCCGTCGCATTGGGACCGGGTTGTTTCCTGCTGTTTACGAGGGTGTTGACCATTGATCTCCCCTGATGTAATCACAGCCAACCTGTTTCTGTGGACATTCATTGGCGTCATGCTCGGCGTGGTTGTGGGATGCATTCCCGGCCTCACTGGTGCCATGGTCATTGCACTGACTCTGCCCCTGACTTTCAGCATGGACCCTTCAGACGCACTCGCGCTATTGGTTTCCATTTATGTTGGCTCTGTCAGTGGCGGTCTCATTTCAGCAACGCTGCTGCGTATTCCCGGAACGCCCGCGTCGATGATGACCACGCTGGATGGTTACCCGATGGCAAAAGCAGGGCGCCCAAAACGAGCATTGGGAATCGGAATCATTGCATCGCTGGTGGGTGGAGCATTGAGCTGGCTTGCACTCGCGCTGCTCGCCAGACCAATGGCAGCATGGTCGACAAAGATCGGACCGGCAGACATGTTCTCGCTGGTCGTATTAGCCCTTGTCCTGATTGCCGTCATCAGTCGGCACTCCCTTCTGGCGGGTCTGTTTGCCGGGGCCCTTGGGATCCTCGCAAGAATGCCAGGGATGCATCCGGCCAGCGGAAAAACGCGACTCACATTTGGCTTCCATGAACTGGACGATGGGCTCAGTCTGCTTCCTGTCCTCATTGGGCTGTTTGCCATCAGTCAGCTGTTGAAAGATGTGACGCAGCGCGAACAGACTGCAGAGAACGCAGACGGAGAGGAACAGCCGGAAGCTGACACATCCAGCAGTGAAGATCGCCTGCCCGGAAAATCAGAGTGGCTGGCATCTCTTGTTAATCTTTTCAGGTCATCATTTATCGGGACCGTAATCGGCATCCTTCCCGGCGTCGGTGCCAACATAGGTTCTGTTGTCGCCTATTCCGCTGCGAAAACTCAATCGAAAAACAAACAGGAATTCGGAAACGGCAGCGAAGAGGGAATTGTGGCATCGGAAGCGGCCAACAACGCCACGGTTGGTGGAGCCCTGATTCCACTCGTTTCCCTCGGAATTCCGGGAAGCGTCATCGACGCCATTCTGCTGGGCGCATTTGTGATTCACGGGCTTCAACCAGGGCCACTCCTGTTTAAGAACAACCCGGAAATCGTGCACACCATCTCCGCATCATATCTCCTGGCCAACATTGTGATGTGTGGATTCATGCTGCTCTCAGCTCGCTGGCTGGTCCGGTTGACTCAGATTCCGAAAGCCTATCTGGTTCCGGCGATTCTCACCTTCTGTGTACTTGGCTCTTATGCGCTGTCCAATCGCATGTTCGATATCTGGGTCATGCTCGCGTTCGGCCTGTTGGGGCTGCTGTTTGATCGGCTGTCAATTCCGTCAGCCCCGTTTGTGATTGGCTTCGTGCTTTCCCCGATCGCCGAAAAGAGTATGTGTACCGCACTGATGGCAGAGGGCGGCAGCTGGATGATTTTCGTAACCAGTCCGATGTCCGCCATTCTGCTGGTCATGTCGACGTGTGTGGTTCTGGCTGTATTGACGTCCAGCCTGCGAGCGGCTCGCAGGGAACCAGAGAGCGTCAGCAGTAACCAGCGATCGGCCGACGGCAACAGGGAGCAGAAGGACGTCTGAATCGCGTCCGTCGCGAGATTGGAGAACGATTCTCATCCTCCTCGATGAACAATTCCAAATGGATTCGATTTCCGGACGTGCTGAACGACTGGCAACAGCACACTCCGGACGTCCCAGTCAAACTGGTGACAGAGCATGAGCCCAGCCCACTTTCCATGGAAGGAAAGACGCGTGACTTTGACTGTTGGCAGACAGCAGTCGAAGGCAGCCTGGCAGGACAGCCGCGTGGTTGGTCTTTCTACATCGAATGGGAGTGGCTTGATGTGCAGGCTGCCACGAGTGAGTCAGTCGAAGAGCTGATTCAAACTGTAGAATCCATCACGCACCTGGATATCACTGCCGTGGACAATGCAAGTCACGACCTGACGGTAATAAGTCAGCTCTCCGCAGCAACTGGTCTCGGATTTGTGACGGCATGTGGCACCGAGACTATGAGTCGGCGTGGTGAATGGTACGATGGCACAGTCGACATTGTTCCTTTGAAAGAGCTTTCCATGAACGTCCCCATTCCCTCGTCGTCTCAACGTGAGCTGCAGTTCGAAAACGGGACTGCCATCGGTACGAGCCAGCGCTGGCACAAGGGCCAGTATTGTTCGATCCTGACACCCGCCGGAATTGTGGGGTGTGGAATTTATGACCTGAAGACTCCGGAAGAATTTGGACAGGCCATCGCGATCGCAAAAGGCACACCCGAAAATCCGTTGGTTGAACCGGAAGACCTGTTCGAAGCAAAGATCGTGGGAGTGACCGCTCAGGCGGCCGCTATGGGAATCCGGGTGGGTGATTCCGGCCGTTCGGCAGTCGAAACTATGTTGGCGAATGGCCCTGAGTCAGCAGAATGAAGAAGCGATCTACGTCGCCGCGCCGCTGGCAACAACTGAATAAGCAGATCCGGACGTGTGAGCAATGCCCACGACTACGCGCCCACTGTTTGCGCATCGCCGAAGAGAAACGGGCCGCCTATCGCGACGAAACTTACTGGGGCAAACCGGTCGAGAACTTCGGGGACCACAATGCTCGAGTGTTGATTGTCGGCCTTGCACCCGCCGCACACGGCGCCAACCGAACAGGCAGAATGTTTACCGGAGATCGCAGTGGTGACTGGCTGTTTCGTGCACTGCATCGGGCCGGATTTGCAAACCAGACCGAAGCGACCTCGGCCAAAGACGGACTTGAACTCACTGACTGTGCCATCACTGCTGCCTGTCATTGCGCCCCGCCGGATAATAAGCCGACCCGTGACGAGCTGATTGAGTGTGCCGGATTTCTGACGCGTACATTTGAGATTATGCCGGTTCGCGTGGTGGTCGCTCTGGGGCGCATCGGCTGGGATGCCGTCTGGAAACACTTCAAGGCAGAACACAAAGACAAACTGCTGCCCACGAAGAAACCACAATTCAGTCATCTGGCAGAAGCTCAGCTCACTGAACAGATCACGCTCATCGGAAGTTATCACCCCAGCCAGCAGAACACATTCACCGGACGACTGACGGAACCCATGCTGGATGCAGTATTTGAACGTGCCAGCCAACTCTGTAGCCAGCCAACTCTGTAGCCAGACCGTCCCACCCACTGGCAGCGTTGCCCACCCCACACCCAGTACACGTGTTATTCACGAAGGCATTTCAACCAATAATCTCTCGCCGATGATTCACGTAGTCCCACACAACGTACCGATCGAGATCGTTGCCAGCGGTGAAAAACACGCGTCCGCCGGTTCCTTCCGCCAATCGGTGAGCAAACTGTACGTCCTCGTGTGACTGGTTCCAGCTCGGCAACAGAAAGATATTAATGGTAATGTCTTCTTTGCTGCACAGTTGACCTTCGCGCATTGTTGCCTGTTCCGTTTGCGGATCCGGCGGATAGAGCATGTAGAGGTCGCTCCCTTCGAAATGAGCGGTCGGCAGGCCGTCAGTAATCAGAATCACCTGACGGTTAGGTGTGTCCTGTCCGGAGAGAAACTGCCGTGACAACTGAAGCCCGTGCTGGATATTTGTGAAGTGCGGAGGGATGTGATGCTCGGTGATATCCTCACGGCTCATATCTGCTCGCAGACGAACGATCGGATCAGTGATCGTAGGCATCTTTGGCATGACCGAGAGCAGATCACCAGGCGGAACCAGTTTTGCGAACGTGGAAACTTCGAAGAACCTCAGGAAGTCTCCCGGGTACTCGCCGGTGATCAACCCATTCAGAGCAACCGCCATTCGCTTGACGTTCATATACTGCCCGTCGTAGCGCATCGAGCCGCTCATGTCCATCAGCACGACTGTGGCGCACTTCGGGTTATTCTTCGTCCGATGAATCTCAATATCATCCTGACGCAGACGGATGGGGCGTTCCCGCGGCTGCCGCAACATCGCGTTGATCATTGTCTGCGGAATATCCATCTGGGCAACCGAGTCACCGAACTCCCATGGTCTCGTCCGCTCCATCTCCACTGCTCCATCACCTTCAATGGGGCCGGTGTGGCGGCCGCTGCGGGACGCCTCAAGATTGCTGAAGATTCGGTCAAGTAACTTCCCCTGAAAAACACGCCACGCCTTTGGAGTCAGCTGAACTGCTCCATCAGGACCGGTCAGTCCCTGCTGCTCCATGACCTCCTTCAGATAGTCCTGAATCTGTTTCTGATACTGGCTGATGTTTTCGATGGCTTCCGGGTCAGCAAACTCCGACAGCTGATCGAGATCGATGATGGCCAGCTGTGCCGTTTCAGTCGCTTCCCTGAGCTGTTCTTCCAGTTCATCCAGCTTCTTAAGTTCTTCGAGCAGAGCGATCGCTTCCGGAATCGTCAGCGATTTACGCCCTGTAAAATTGTAGTTGGCCGCCAGCTCGTCGACCTGATATCGCTCGCCCAGGGTCTCCATCAGCCGCAGTAGTGAGGAGGCGAATCCAGGGTCCGTGCGTTCGGCCTGATACCACAGACTCTCCAGTTGATAGATCTGTTCGTCGCGTGTGGCTCGGAAAAACGTCTGGCGATACTTCTTTGGAACACGCACTCCCTGAGACGCGTCGGCGTACTGTCGCGCCGCTTCCTGCTGTACCTTATCCGTTTCGTACTTCTCGAGCAGCCGCTGCCGTTGTGCGGCGACCATCGCCATGAGCTGCTCCAGAGACGGTCCGAGTCCGGCGAACTGTCCCGGGTCCAGCCGGATCGCGCGCGCCAGCTCTTCTTCCGTCAGATGCCGCATCGAACCAAACTGTAACATGTGCTCGAAGGCCGGAGACACAACGTCCGGTGGTTCCGACGACGGCGACGGAAACTTCGCCGGGTCATAGCGTTGGTAGGTATGGACGATTCCGCCTCGGTGGCGCGGGACTGTCATGATTTACTCCGGAGGATGGCAGCACGCCATTATAGCGCGAGGAGTGAAATTCGCCAGAAATTCAGCAGAGCTCTCTGCCGGACTTCGCCGCTTCGCTCTATCGCTCCGGCCTACACCGATGAGTCACTCGACTCTGCTGGTGGAATGGCGGAAAGAACGAGCGTTCCAGTAACGACCGGAAGAATGAGAAAGGCCCAGAGAACCGGGGCATAGGTCTGCAGGCTGTCATACACCATGGCCACCGGAACAGGTCCGACTGCGGCAGCGATGACCATCAGGGACATTGAGATTCCCTGCACGGCTCCCTGGTGGCCGCGACCAAAATACTTAATCCAGACGATGCTGCTGACGCTGCGGATGATTCCGCCGTGCAGCCCCATAACGGCCGCGTAGGCATAGACCCACTGAGGACCTGGCAGAAAGAGCAGTAACAGCAACGCCATTGCTTCCAACGCCATCGCCGCTGCCAGAACAAACCGAGGAGCGACCCGATCAACCATGAACCCGGCAGCCAGAGTCGAACATGTTGCAAAACCTGCCTGGATCCCGAGAGCTCCCAAGGCCGTCTTTGAGCTCACGCCGTGCTGAGCCAGTATCGAAACCTGGTGAAACGTCAGACCAGTCCCCACGAATGCCACCGTCGCAATGACCGCGGCCACCTTCCAGAAGCTCGAATAGCGGATCGCCTGCCTCACAGTATATGACTGCTCCACCGGAGCTGCCTGTGTCTTTGCGACCTCGCCGTCTGACGCGCGAGTGCCAACTCCCCAGTCCGGCAACAGACCCAGAGGCTCCGGGCGATTTCGAAGAAACAGAACAACGGGCGCGACAAGACACACGCTGACAGCCACGCCAAGAACACCCCATGCCTGCCGCCAGCCATAGTTTTCAATCAGCCAGCCATTCAGCTGAGGAAAAACAAAAACGGACGCTGTTCCGCCAAGGGCACACAGGCCGGCGGCTCGCCCGCGGTATTTCTGAAACCATTCTCCAATGATCCAGTTCGAAATCAGCGTGAGCGATCCCTGTCCGAGGCAGCGAATGAGTGTGAATCCCACATACAGCCCGACCACAGTTGCCAGCTGCGACATCCACGCACAGGCCATCCCAAGAGCCAAAGCGATCACCGGGAGTACCAGTCGAGCTCCGAGGCGGTCAACAATGCGACCCACAAACGGAAGCAGACAGCCGCCAATCAGTGTCGCCACCATGTAGGCCATTGAATAACCAGTCCGGCTGATCTTCAGGTCAGCCAGCATCGGATCAACAAAGGCCGTCACGGAGTAGGACTGCCCAGGAGCCGAAAAGAACACAGTCAGAGCGGCAAGCCCCAGCATTATCCACGCCGGATGCACTCGGTGTTGCGGTGCAACCTGAGTCGGCGAATACGGATCCTGCGAAACGGCAGGCAGTGGAGTCTGAACGGCTGATGGCACGGCTGTAACTGTCACTTCCGGAAGCGAGAGGCGGAAGGATGCAGGGGAGACTCAGGCAGGTCAATGAGGGTTCATGAAAGTCAGATGAACTCTCGAAATCAGGACGCAGGAACCGCAGAATTCATCCCTCTCTCCGGCAGGATTGTGTCTACATGAGGTGTCACGCCTGTCGGCCCAATGAGTGTGCGGAACGCGGTGACGAAATTCGGCGAGAACCCCCGGATCAGCAGAGCCCCGATCTTCCTGGGTATCCTTTTCAGGCCTCACCAGGAGATTGCACCGGTCGTTGTAACTGGTTGCCACGATTGGCTTTGCTGTAAGCAACTGTCTCTTATTAGCGGAAGTGCGCAAGCACTCCGGCCGAACCACCTTCCGAGTTCGAATAGACCTATCCGGCAGCCCACTCGTAAGCGCGCTCGATCGGGCGGCTCGCGCCGCTCCGCTATGAAGCTGTAATGAGATAGCCGGATGCCAAGCCCTCCGGCATCATCGCGTCTGGTGCTCTGCACCCGGCCGCCATGAAAACCCTTACGGGAGCAGCGAGCATACGATTCAGTTCCGTCAGTTGACAGCTTTGAGTATTCTGAATGATTGCCTTCCCCCTTCCCTGAACCTCGGACGGCTCAAATGCTCCGATTCCTCGCAGCACTCATTCCCGGCAGCCTGATTCTCTCTCCTGTCGCCGCCGACGGCACGTGGCAGGAAGTTGCGCCGATCTTCGAGCGATACTGTTCTGACTGTCATGGTCCGGAGACTCAGGAATCAGGTATTCGACTTGATCGCCGGGCCCAGCTGCTTCGGGGGGGAGATTCGGGGGAACCGGCAATTATCCCCGGCAAAGCTAAGTCCAGCCACCTGATTGCGCTGGTCAATGGAGAGAACCCTGCCGAGGTCATGCCGCCGGAAGGAGATCGACTCACGGCGGATCAGATCACCACAATCGAAGAATGGATCGATGGTGGTGGATTGATGCCGCAGGAGTTGTCAGGGTCGACAAAGATTGAGACCACTCACTGGTCGTTCCAACCCATTGTGCGACCGAAGACAGGCCCCGGGCATCCAATCGACCGGCTTGTTCAGGCTCGACTCAAACAGGAAGAACTCTCCCCCAGCCCCAGAGCTGACGAGGGGACTCTCATTCGCAGACTGTTCGTGGTCATGCACGGCATACCACCAACTCCGGATCAGGTCGCTCAATGGGCACCGCGACTGAAGGCAGACTTTGCAGACCAGTGGCCAAAGCTTGTGGATGAAGTCCTTGCAAGTCCGCGTTACGGTGAGCGTTGGGCACGACACTGGCTGGATATTATCCGCTTTGGAGAGACTCACGGATTTGAGACGAACCGCGAACGCCCCAACGCATGGCCGTTCCGCGATTACGTGATTGACTCTTTCAATGAAGACAAGCCGTGGGATCTGTTTATGAAGGAACAGATCGCGGGTGACGCGATGAATGCTCCGATCGCCACAGGATTCCTTGTTGCAGGACCTCACGACATCGTCAAGAGCACAGACCGAAACCTGACTCTGATGCAGCGACAGGACGAGCTGTCTGACCTGATCAACGTCACCGGAACTGCGTTCATGGGACTCACACTCGGTTGTGCTCGCTGTCACAATCACAAATTCGACCCAATTACTCAACGAGACTTCTACTCCATTCAGGCCGTGTTTGCCGGAGTCCAGCATGCAGATCGATCGTTGCCAAGAACGAACGCCCAGGACATCAAACTGGCGGAAGCAACGAAGAAAGTCGCAGAACTGCGTGCTCTGCTCACCGAGTTCATTCCTCAGGTGACACGGGACCGAATCCTGCTGGATGACGTGCAGATTAAGGATGCCGGCATCCGAGGCGTGCGACACCTTGCGACTCCTGAAGGCGCAGGAACAAATCCAAACGGAAACGGCAAGGGTCAGAAAGGTGATGCCGGAGATGAATACCGGTCTGCAAATCTCAGCGGTGGAACATATTCGTGGTGGCAGAACACACCCGGACAAGACATGATGGCATGGCAGCCTGTCACTCGGGGAAGCTATCGCATCTGGCTCTCATGGGGGTGTGGCTTTGAAACTCACACCACAGATGCTCGGTACATTCTGGACCACGATGGAGACACGTCAACGACCGACGACCAGGTACCGCTGGCAACTGTCAACCAGCAACAGTTTGCCGATGGTTCAGAACCCACCGGCAACCACCCCCTCTGGAGCGGATTCCGCGATGCCGGCGTACACAAGCTAAATCCAAAGTCGATTGTCCTGCTTCAGGGCGGCACCACGGGCACTGCAGTCACAGGCGATGTGCTGCTGTTCGAATCCGCAGACGAAGGAGAGAAACCTGGCAGCAGGCCATCGATCAGACCAGCCGTCTCAGCGCTGCATAACATCGAGCGGATCCAGCCAGTCGATGCAAAATTCGTGCGGATGACAATCCGACGAAGTAGCAGAAGTGAGGTTTGCCTGGATGAACTGGAAGTCTTCAGCGGAAAACGCAATGTCGCCCTGGCATCCGCCGGCACAATTCCGACGGCATCGGGCACGCTGCCGGGCTATGAAATCCACAAACTCAAACACGTCAATGATGGAAAATTCGGCAACCCGCGCAGCTGGATTTCGAATTCCTCGGGTGAAAGCTGGGTGATGCTGGAGTTCCCGGACGTGGAACGCATTGACCGAATTGAGTGGGCCCGGGACCGCGACGGCCGCTATTCAGACCGGGTTGCAGTCGACTACGTGTTTGAAGCTTCCCTGAATGGCAGCAGCTGGCGAACAATTGCATCTTCACGAGACAGAGCACCATTCTCTGAACAAGCCACGTCAGAGCCTTCCTACGATTTCGCATCTGCCCCTAACGACCGTGCAGCACTGGGCCGGAAGTGGCTGGCCGACCTAAAGACCCAGCAGGGCGCCGTTGCCCGCTATTCGAAGACTCAGGCAGTTTATGCGGGCACCTTTCAGCAGCCAGGCCCCACCTATCGCCTGTTCCGCGGGGATCCACTCTCGCCACGAGAAGCCGTGCCCCCGGATGCTCTTGAGGTCCTCGGAACGCTCGCAATGGCTGGCGATACCCCGGAGCAGCAGCGACGGATTAAATTCGGAGACTGGCTTGCATCAAAGGGCAACCCTTTGCCCGCTCGTGTGATCGTGAATCGACTCTGGCAGCATCATTTCGGAAACGGAATCGTCGCCACGCCCAATGACTTTGGGCGCAATGGTGTCCCCCCAACACACCCACAGCTCCTTGATTTGCTCGCGGATGAACTCACACAGAACGGCTGGTCACTGAAGCACATGCATCGCCTGATTCTTTCGTCTCATACATGGACGCAGAGCAGTCAGCCAACCCGGATTGGACTGGCAAAAGATGCGGGCACCTCACTGCTCTGGCGATTCGCTCCTCGCAGACTCGAGGCTGAAGCCATTCGGGACAGCATTCTCAGTGCGAGCGGTGTTCTCAATCTCCAGATGGGTGGTCCGGGATTCAGCGGGTTTGAAGTTCAGATGGAGAACGTGCGGCACTTCTTCCCGCGGACCAGTTTCGGCCCCGCAGAATTCCGACGCATGGTCTATATGACCAAAGTCCGTCAGGAACAGGAGGCCGTGTTTGGAGCATTTGATTGTCCGGACGCCAGCCAGGTAATCTCACGGCGCAGCCGGTCGACCACGCCCCTCCAGGCGTTGAATCTCATGAACAGTATCTTCGTCACTCAGCAGGCAGACCTGTTCGCTCAGCGACTGCAAGAAGAAGCAGCCACATTGCCGGCACAAATCAATCGAGCAATCG
>CAJWGB010000145.1 GCA_913031625.1 uncultured Planctomycetaceae bacterium
GCAGCATGAACCCCGCTGAATTCAGGCTTGGATTGGCCCAGTTCGTCTGCCCGGCATTGATGTTTTCTGCCAGCATCAGTGTGTTTGAAGAGCCATCATAGATCTTTCCTGGAGCCGTGCATTTGTTGCGACAGAGCGTACCGAAGAACCCATTGTTGAAAATGGGCCAAAAAACGCCTGTCTGGAAGGTGACCTGCTGCTCTGGTGCTTCAGCCGGGGCGCCGTTTGAGTTCCAGTCAAATGCCGGGTCAAAGAAGTTATGACCTCTCGCCAGAGTTCCGGCCACTGCTCCTGTTGTGTCGCTGCCGAAGCCTGCGTTCACTACGTAGGACAGACCGCCCGGAATAGCGAACGCGCTTTCGTCATTAGGGCAGGCAAGCACTTCCATGTACAGGTCGCTGGCCAGTGGCAGATTGACCGGGTCTGTCCAGGCAACATTCTTGTTCCAGCGATCGTACGTACCCTGCTGGTCGAGGTACGGCAGAAGGTCAACCACCCAACTGCGACCTTCAATGAACGGCGGATTTGGAGCGGTGCTGGTAGGGTCAGCAGGATAGATTCCCATTGCTGGCAGGTGCCCACTCTTAGCACCGCTTGCATACGTCAGCATCGCCGTGCTGACATTCCGAATATTATTCAAACACTGAGTCCGTCGTCCCGCGTCGCGCGCAGAATCAGCGACATCAGTGTCGCGATGATGGAAATGACGACGAGCAGTTCAATGAGCGTAAAGCCGCGTCGGGACTTTCGCTGACGACTCTTTTGGTTCTGCATGGATGTTCTCCGATTCTTGCGTCGTGAATACGACTTCAGCTCTGAAAATGATGTTGTTGCAGACAGGACAGCTTAAAGGTTGGCTGAATGACCCGTGGTTCAAGGACACGATTGTTCGACTGGATGCCCATGGAGAGGGGGATCGAGTGAACGCAGCGACAACTCGGAACTCCGGGTGGGGTTCTGGTTAGACCAATTGTGACGAATTCCTGACCAAAATCTGCTGTTTTTGTCCCGGAATCGCATCAATACAGCAGAATCGTGGGACCACCATTCCACGACCAGATCCTCATCCAGCCGATCGTATGAATCGTGTCCATTAGTGCACTATGGAATGAGGGGAATACCGGATAGTCGGCGGAAGGATTCTATTCCTTCAGTTCCTCCATCCGAGGTTCCAACTGGTTGTGCTTCAGTTTTGGGTGCCGGTGTGAGGGCCATGTACCGCGAGGTCGAAATTGAAGAAACTCAGCGTTCGCGTCACCCGGTTGTCTGCGACGATCGTTCGAGTGCCATACAACGGGTCAAAGCTGGCCGTTCCAATATGCTCGATCATCTTCCGGATCGGGTTGAGAGTGCCGGACAGCAGTACGGGGATCAGGAATATCAGGTGTTCGATCCGGAGGTGGTGCTGAATCCTGTACGAAATCGAACCAGGGCTCATCATCTCAGCGAAGCGGAAAATGTCGTCAGGCTGAATGCAGCTTCCCAGGTAGCCGAGACGCGCGAGCGTCCGGGTTAAACGGACTGCCTTGAGCATCGTTGATGCCCAGGGCCTTGTGGCTATCGGGCAGGTTGTAGTTCATGCAGCAAAGTCAAAGGTTGCAGCAGGTAACAATGACGGGTGCAATTTCCTGTCACGCGTCGGGTTTCCATTCAGGCAGACGCCTGACTTAACTCAGATGCGTTTTAGTAGTAACTGCGATTTTGCATCGCGTTGTAATTCTGTGCGGCCAGCAGCCCGAAGAAGATGACCAGCATGGCTCCGTGTGGCTGGATGGCATCCACATTGACGTGAGGCAGCAGGACCTGAGGAATCGGAAACGGATTGATGTTTCCGTTGCTTCGCCAGCAGATCAGGAACCAGACAGCTGCTCCTGTGGCCGCAAAGAATGAAATTCTCATGACTTTTTGTTGTGCTCTGGGAGCACCATACCGCAGGACGAGCGCCTGCATGATCTGCCCGCCGTCGAGCGGAAGCGTGGGCGTGAGATTGATGACGTTCCACATGAGATTCATGAACAACATGTGCCCAAAACAACGTTCCACAACGGGGTAGTTGTCAAAAACTCCCGGCTGCTGCGTGGCCACCCACACAAAGCCCCCATAGGTCAGCAGGAAGAGTGCGAATCCAGCGGCAGGGCCGGCGACCGAGACCTTGACGTTCTTCCATGTGGAGAAGCGGCTGGACGTCGCGTAGCCGCCAAGGAAGAACAGCACGATTTCAGATGGAAACCCGTACTTGCGGCTGAAGATCGCATGCCCGAGCTCATGGACCAGGACTGAGACCAGCACGCAGATGATTCCGGGAAAGATCATCTTTGGATCCTGACCGTCCCACACGAGAAACGCCGACGACACCCAAAAGATGGGGTGAATCCGAACGGGGATGCTAAACAGCTGAAATCTGACATCCAGGTTCGTATAGGGGGCCTGCCCCAGCATTGCTGATCCTTTTGTAGTTGTGGCCGTTACGAGGCGAAAGACAATGGCGTCTACTGTCCGGGCCTGGTGGATCGCCCGTTCAGCGGCTACAGTTTCGGCGATTCGCCGGCTGGCATCCAGCCGGCTTGTTGTTCAATCTCCGGACATCCTGATTTTCGACCTTTAGATTTCGCACGGGAGCAGTTCTTCAGGTGGGCGGCGTTTTTCGAGCATTGATGAATCTGCCACTGTTCAAATCAGTGCTGCGGCCCATTACGCGCGTACTCGTTGGTCTCATTGCAATTCCCATCTTTCGCTTCTTCATGCGAAAGATCTTCCGGCTTCAGGATCTGGACGATGAGCTGGAGAAGGATCTTGAGCAGTGGTTTCGAGGGGCCCTGCTGCTTCTCGCGGCGACCGCCAACATGGAACATCTGCTGTTTGGGTGGATGGATAAGCTCGATTGGATGGAGCGAATGGACTGGCTGACAGTCGGGCTGCGACTCATGCTTGCCATCAGCGTGATCGAGTCGATGCCTGACCAGGAGCTCTTTGCTGTGATCCACCCCGGGCCACCCAAAGTGAAACCCGGTAAGAGTGCGTTGAAAGAAATCTGGAAACGCAAATGGGCGTTCGTCAAGGGCTTCGTTTGCCAGCACCTCAATCGGTCTTCTCCGGTACTGGCTATGATGGCCGCGATTATCGGTGCCCAGCTGATCGTTCTGACTCCTGCTCAGGAAACCGAAATTGAGCAGGCGCTGGTCGCGTTTGAAGAGAATGACGGGGATGTCAGCAACGTTCAGAAAGCAGCGCTCAGGCTGCACCAGGAGTCTCGACGAGCACAGGAGCGGTGGATGGTGGGGTGGGTGTGCTATCTGCTGGCCATCGCTCAATATCTGATTATCGGCCTCGTCACTTCCCGAGACCGTGCTATGGACGTGCTTTCAGAATTCGATCGTGCGGTGGCGGAACGACGGCGAGAACTCATTGACGAGTTCGAGATTGATGTGGGTGAACCAGCTGCCCCAGCTTCGAACGGGGAGGCTGAATCCACTCAGTCTGAATCCGCACCAACGCCGTCTGACGTTGAGTCCGCAGCGGGCGATGAAAACCCCGAACAGGCAGAGCCCGCGGAAGGGTAGTCGGCGAAGCGTTTCGCTCAGGCTGGACCGCGCTGGCTGGTCACGGAGACTCCGGCAGCAAGAGTCTGCAGAACCACACAATAGCGTTCCGTGAGCTGGATGAGTTTTTCTATTTTGTCATCCGCTTCGTCAGTCGCCAGTTGGAATGTGAGTGAAACCGAGGTCAGGCCAATCGGGACGCTTCTGTCGACCCCGAGTGTCCCGCGAAAATCCATGACTCCTTCAGCCATGACGACGGCTGAGCTGATGGACAGCCCCATCGCCGTGGTCACAGCAGCAAGGGTGACACCGCTGCAGGCGACAAGAGACTGGAGTAGCATGTCGCCCGAGCAGGCAAGTTGCCCGTCGCCTCCGGCTTTGGGGTGCAGGCCTGAGGAAGTCACCCCGTTGGAAGTATCGGGAGAATCGACATTGCACGCCAGCGTCTCAAAGTTGACGGTACCTCGTGCATGCAGTGTGGCCACCGCGGCTGCTGGATCTTCCTTGTAGGCTGCCTTGAGTGGTTCCTGAAGGGCACGCAGGTCTTCGGCTTTCATCGTGTTGTCCAATAGATTCAAGGTTGCTGGCAAAAGTGGTCATGGTCGACTGTCGGCGGAGATGTTATCGTTCGATAACGATCTGTGTAATATTTGTCAGTTGCCCTGTTGACGTATTTTGCGTGGCGACTGCCGAATCGCATTTGTGAAGACGGAACAAACGATGGCAGAAGAATCGGCTCCTGAGAGCAAGTCTGAGGACGGAGTTTGGATTGGATTTGACCTCGGCGGAACCAAGATGATGGCGGTCGTCTTTGACGACGACCTGAATGTGATTGCCCGGAAAAAGCGGCGAACGCGCGAAAAGGGGCGCGGTGATGTGCAGTTGGAGCGGCTGGCGGAAACCATCGAAATTGCGCTGGAGTCAGCGAACGTTGACAAGTCTGCGATTCGGGGTATTGGAGCAGGCTGCCCTGGCCCCCTTGATCTGACGCAGGGAATGATTCTGCAGGCTCCCAATCTGGGCTGGGTTGATGTTCGGTTGCAGGAGTTTCTTGAAAATCAATTTGGTTGCCCGGCGTCAATATGCAACGACGTAGACGCGGGAGTTTACGGTGAATACAGCCGTGGAGCAGCTCAGGGAGCTCGGTGTGTCGTGGGCGTTTTTCCGGGGACGGGGATTGGTGGCGGCTGCGTATACGAAGGAAAGATCTTTCACGGGACTCGTGCGTCCTGCATGGAAGTGGGTTTTATTCAAATGGCAACTGAAGGTGCTGCCGCCGGAGTTGGGCCCGTTGGTACACTGGAGGGGATTGCCAGCCGCCTTGCGATCTCTGCGGAGGCCGCAAAAGCCGTTTATCGCGGGCAGGCCCCCAACCTTGCAGCTGACGCTGGAGGCGATCTGCGTCAGATTCGTAGTGGGGCACTTTCTCGGGCGATCGAGGCAGGCGACACGGTAATCAGGGACATCATCGCGCGTGCTGCAGAACAGGTGGGACGTGGGATCGGTTCACTGGTGAATCTGCTGGCTCCGGATATCGTTGTTCTGGGCGGTGGACTCGTTGAAGCGATGCCGGAGCTGTATCTGAAGTCGGTCCGGAAAGGGACGGAGCGAAACGTCCTTCCATCGCTTGCCAGCGAATTTGAAATCAAGACAGCTGAGTTGGGAGATTACGCCACGGCGACAGGAGCGGCCGCATGGGTGCGGGAATCTTCCGGAAGTTCATCTTAACGAAGAGACATGCCGCAGGAACCGGAAACAACGGAACACGAACACACGCAGCGCCCTCGAGGTGCTGTTTTCCCCATTGCGGTCATTGAACTTGGGACCAGTGCGATTCGGATGGCCATTGGCGAAACCGATGGCCAGTCGCAGGTGCGGATCCTTGAACAACTGGTCCGGGGCGTTAGTCTCGGCAAGGACTCGTTTACGCGACGCGAGATTCGTCGAGATACCCTTCGGCAATGTGTTCGTGTTCTTCGAAGTTACCGCCAGAAACTTAAGGAGTACGATTGCACAAATCCGCGACACATTCGTGTTGTTGCGACCAGTGCCGTCCGTGAGGCCGGCAACCGAATTGCGTTTCTGGACCGTGTTTACATGGCCACTGGCTTTGCAGTTGAGCCGATTGACGACGCAGAGATCGCCCGCCTGACTTATCTTGCAATTCGGCCCCTGCTTGAGCGGGACCCTCATCTGCGAGACGCAACGACACTACTGATGGAAGTCGGCGGTGGAAATACCGAAGTCCTCCTGCTTCGAGGACGCAGCATTGTGCATTCAAACTCCTATAAGCTGGGAGCGATTCGGCTGCGCCAGCTGATTCGAGAGTACCATGCGGCCGGCGAACATGCGCTGCGGCTGATGAACGGACAGATTGATCGCACACTTGAACAATTACGGGATGTGGTCCCGCAGCGAGGAAGTATTTCTTTGCTGGCACTCGGTGGTGATGTCAGGTTCGCTGTGCGAGCACTCCGGCTTGAGCCTGATGAACTGGGGGTGATTAGTGTCCCGCTGGCTCGTTTACAGAAGTTGACGAATGACCTGATTGGGCTCAGCATCGAGCAGATTATGCAGCGTTATCATCTTGAGCTGTCAGAAGCTGAAACGCTTGTTCCAGCTTTGCTGGTCAATGTTCGTACGGCTCAGATGCTGGGAGCGGACCGTCTGCTCGTCACAGGGTTCAATCTGCGGGACGCGCTGCTGCAGGGAATGTTACGCCCGGCGGACTGGTCCCCCGATTTTCGTGGTCAGATCATCCGGTCAGCCGAAGAGCTGGCTCGCAAATTCCAGGTTGACATTGGTCACAGCCGATACGTTGCCGGACTGGCGTCCCGTATCTTTCGCGTTCTCGCAAAATCCCATGACCTTGATGTCCGCTGCGAGACGATTCTGTACGTGGCTGCGCTGCTGCATGAGGCGGGGTTGTTTGTGAATTCCTCCGGGTATCACAAACACAGCTATTGGCTGATCAGCAACAGTGAGATCTTTGGACTGAACTCACTCGACCATCGCCTGACTGCGCTGGTGGCACGATACCACCGACGCGCTACACCGAAGGCTTCGCACGAAGCGTTTGCGTCGCTGGAGCGAGACAGCCGAGTGGTCGTTAATCGCCTTGCAGGAATCCTGCGGGTTGCCATTGGGCTGGCTCAGTCCCGAACGCAGCGCATTCGTGAACTGGATTGCCGAATTGATGAAGATCAACTTGTCCTGAGTGTTCACGGGCGTGCCGGAGATCTGTCTCTTGAGCGTCTTGAATTGAGGCAGCACGCAGACCTGTTTCGCGACGTCTTTGGACTCGACCTGATCCTCCGAGACAGCAGGTCGTAATGCTTCCCACTGAGAAATTCACTATCGCATGAGTGTAGACAAAGAACTCTTCGTTAACCGTGAACTGAGCTGGCTGGAGTTTAATCAGCGAGTGCTGGACGAGGCTGCGGATGCGTACGTTCCGTTGATGGAGCGATTGAAGTTCCTGGCAATTACGGCGTCAAATCTTGACGAGTTTTTTATGGTTCGCATTGGCAGCCTGCAGACTGCAATTCGAAACAATCGGCCTGCCGTTGATGCGTGTGGCCTGACTGCAAAACAACAACTCAATGCTGTGGTTGAACGTGTCCACCGAATGGTGGCACGAATGTACGACATTTACCTTTCGGAGCTTGAGCCGGCGTTGAAAGAACTTGGGATGCGACGTCGCAGCGTCACCAGTCTCACACCTCAACAGTCTGATTACCTGAGTCAGTTGTTTGACGAGCAGATGGCCGCGATTCTGACTCCGATTGCCGTCCACGACCCGGATGAGTTTCCATTGCTCTCCGGGCGAACGATTAACGTGGCCGTTCAGCTTGCACCGGCTGATGGGGAGGAGGGGTTTCGTTTTGCAGTTGTTCCGTTCGGACAGTCTGACCTGAGATTCATCTCGCTGCCCGGCGAAGGGGACCATGAGTATGTTCTTGGGGAAGACGTCGTTGAACTGCTTGGGCAACGATTCTTTTCGGGGGAAGAAGTTGTTTCCTGTGCGCCCTTTCGAGTGACGAGAAATGCTGATCTGTCTGTGCGAGAGGACGATGGAACTGACCTGTTGTCGGAAATGGAAGACGTCCTCGAGGAACGAAAAGACAGCTTCTGTGTACGGCTCGAAGTGTCGCACAGCGTCACAACTCCGACCCTGTCCTTCCTGAAACAACTGCTCAAAGTTCGGGAAGAGGACATTCATGTTGTCCCTGGACCTGCCGGCCTCAAGGACATGATGGAAGTTGCGTCTGCCTCAGTGGACAGCAGATACAGTTACCCGGCCTGGGAAGCGACTTCCACAGGGGGCTTTGAGCCTGGGGTTTCAGTGTTTGAGACAATTCGAAACGGAGATCAACTGCTCTATCACCCGTACGATTCATTTGAGCCAGTCGTTCGACTGATCGAGGAAGCTGCGGTCGACCCTGATGTGCTGGCGATCAAGCAGACTCTTTATCGCACGAGCCGCAGAAGTCCGATCGTTAACGCATTGATGCTTGCTGCCGAAAACGGCAAGAACGTCACGGTCATGGTGGAGCTGAAAGCTCGCTTTGATGAAGCGCGAAATATCGCCTGGGCACGCCAGCTGGAACTCGCAGGGGTTCAGGTCATTTACGGAGTACGGGGTCTAAAGACTCACGCCAAAGCCTGCGTCGTGGTGCGACGCGAGACAAACGGGTTTCGACGATACTGCCATTTTGGAACGGGCAACTACAACGAAAGCACAGCAGGTTTGTACACCGATGTCAGTTACATGACGGCCAATGCTGATCTGGGACATGACATCATCGCATGGTTCAATGCGACAACTGGTTACTCACAGTTGCAGCAGTTTCGGCAGTTGCACACAGCCCCCGTCAGCTTAAGAGACCGTTTACTGGCGCTGATTGAATTTGAGACTCAGCAGGCCCGGAGTGGGCTCGATGCCGGGATTTCTGCAAAAGTAAACTCGCTGGTGGACCCCGACGTTATTGAGGCTCTTTACACCGCCTCTCGGGCTGGAGTCAAAATTCGCCTTAACGTACGAGGAATCTGTTGCCTGCGACCGGGGGTCTCGGGACTCAGTGAGAATATCTCAGTCACCAGCGTCATTGATCGATTCCTGGAACACGCTCGTCTGTTTCATTTCACTCATGGGGGTGACAACCAGGTGTTGCTTTCCAGTGCCGATCTCATGCCAAGAAATCTCGATCGTCGCGTAGAGCTGTTGGTTCCGATTCTGGATGACGACTGCCGACGACAGGTGATCAGGATTCTGGAACTCTGTCACAGCGATACGGCAAAAGGGCGCAGGATCCTTGAGGATGGAACGTTTGCGGCTCCGAAAGATCCGGAAAGCGGCATCCGCAGTCAGCTCGAGTTTCAGGCAAGAGCGACAGCACGGCATAAGGCCCAGGAGGATGCGAGGCGCACAACCTTCACTCCCCTTGGTCCGCAGTAAGTCCCACCCTGCTCCTGTCGGGCGACGTCTGAGAGACGTTTCTTAAACGGTGCATACGCTGCGTCGTCGAAAAACAACGCCACCGGCGATCCATGCTGTCAGGCCAATGACAACCAGGATCAGCACGTTCTTCGTTGCGAATGCTTCTTCCTGGATGATGATCGCCGGGCGGTAGTATTCCATGATGCTCAGGACAGCGATCGTTTTTGCCGGCTCCCAGAACTGCGCGAGGAAGTTGAGCAGAAATGAAATGAGCAGCATTGCAAACATGACTCCAATCGCTTTTCCGCGACGGTCACAGAACGAAGACACGAGAAACGAAAGACCGCCAACCGCTAGATAGACGGCGAGCAGGTTGCTCACGATGTAGACCGTCAGGATCATCTGAGGTCTCATATCGGGTTGCAGGAAAAGCGTTGTGATCAGGTGCCCGGAATAACCAAGACCGATGATGGTCACGCCGGTCAGCAGAAATCCTGTCGTTTCAGCGAGGTACAGCTTCCAGCGAGAGATCGGCAGGCCGAGCAGAAAGTCGACGGTCCCGCGGTCTATTTCTCCGGCAGGAATCCGGGATGTGAACATCAGTTCATGCGCCCAGATGATTGACAGCACGGTGGGGTGGACCCAAAGAAATGCCTGCATCAACTCTCGGGGTGAGAGGTTCTGTGGATCCATCCCCATCATCGCGGTGAAGATTGGTCGGAGCCATGGCAGAAAACCGAGCAACGCGCCCATGTCGCGAAGGATTCGCGGCACCAGTGCCGTTAACACACTCAGTATCACAGCCAGGCCGAAGCCAAACACAAGGACCGGCCAGCGAACCTCCATGATGATTTTTCTGAGCAGCCCCTTCATGAGTCCTCGCCCAACGGATTTGCTACGTCGTACCACCGATGAAACAGCGTTTCCAGGTCCGGAGGGCCGATACTGATATCTTCAATCTGTTGTCCAGCTGCCCAGCGATTCAATTCTGCAGCTTCACCAGTCAGTTGGAGTTCACATTCTGCGCCCGTTGTTCGGGTGACAACGATGCCTGGTGGCGGCTCGCACCGGGCAGCCGTGTCCGCATCACAGTAACGAATCTTCGCGATCCGTGGTGCCTGAGTCTTCAGACGGTTCAGATTGCTGTCTTCCACGATCCGTCCATCTTTGACGATGGCAACCCGGTCGCACAGGTCTTCGACCTCACTGAGTGTATGACTGCTGAAGAAAATGCTGTGTCCGTCGACCGCCATCTCCCGCAGACAGTCTGCCAGCGTTGCCTGCATGAGCGGGTCCAGGCCGGATGTGGGCTCATCAAGAATCACCAGTTTAGGGCGATGAACAAGTGCCAGCACCAATGCAACCTTCTGTCGATTGCCACGAGACATCTTGCGGACCGGCAGGTCCGGTTCCAGCCGAAATCTCTCTGCCAGTTGCATTCCTTCACGATGCAGGGGGGTGCCGCGAATCTCACTGACGATTTGAAATGCTCGACGCGCTGTCAGCCACGGATAGAGTCGTACGTCACCCGCAACGTAGCCGACGTCGCGTTTGATGAGGTGACTCCTGGACCAGCAGTCCATTCCAAGGATCGAGGCAGATCCTGACGACGGTCGGAGGAATCCCAGGAGCAGCCGAATGGTGGTTGACTTGCCGGCACCATTGGGGCCCAGAAACCCAAAGACTTCACCTTTCTGAAGTGTCAGGTTGATATCGTCCACGCCGCGGCGACTGCCGTAGGAACGACTCAGGTTACTGGTGGAGAGAACAGTCATGAATAAGAGATTACCGAGAAGGCAGGCCACCGACGATTGTCACTCGTCCCGGAGCTTCCTGTCCAGCTTGTTGAACTGCCCCTGCGACAGAAACACTCGATGGCAGCTATCGCCCAGTTCAACTTCGACCTGGTCCCGCGTCTTTGTTCCCCAGCTGATGATCTGTCGAAGATCCAGTTCAATATCGACCAAATAGTAAGTGCGATTCCGATCAGTCTTACCGGATCCCTCGTTGTAGACAGCCTGGTGTGATCGACAAGGAGTCACTGTAGCCGAGGTCTGTGAGCTCGGGGAGCTCGCAGGCGAAATGCACCGACCGGCCTCACTGAGGCCGGCTACAGATTCAGAACCTGCCTTAGTGCTGGAACAGGAATTCCTTGCTGTTGATCACTGCCCATGCAATGTCTTCCAGAGCACTGGTTCGATCCTCATTGGCGGCAATGTGTTTCAGAGAAGTCTGAAACTCCAGCTCTTCCGGCTGACGGCTCAGGCCAGTTAAATAGAGCAGCGCAATGATGTCCCGGTCGGTCTTTTCTTCGGCAATCCAGCGGTGCAGGTTACCGCTCTTTGCTCGAACCTTGTTGTGCACGACGGGACCATTGATCAGCTGCAGGGCTTGAGACAGATTGCTGTCAGATGACCGTTCACATTCACACGCGAGTTCTCGCTGTGGCTGGCCAAAGACCTGCAGGAACTTGTGACCAGGAGGCGGGTCAACAAGGTCGATGGCTTTTGTACCTGCTGGCATGCCGGGGTATGTTTCCGGGACTCCCGTGATATGACAGATCGCATCCAGCAGCTGTTCTGCTGTCAGCATACGAGTGGTGGCATGCGAAAAATAGACTTCGTCGTCCGCGTTGAAGTCATTGCGTTCGGAACTAAGCTGGTAGACTCGGCTGTTCATGATCGTGCGAAGCAGTTGTTTGGTTGAGTATCCGCTGGTCACCAGTTGCTGAGTCAGGAAGTCCAGCAATTCCGGGTTAGACGGTGGGTTTGAATCACGGAAGTCATCGACTGGTTCAACTATTCCGCGGCCCATCACGTGGCCCCAGATGCGGTTGGCCACCGAGCGAGCGAAGAATGGATTCGTGTCATCGGTCAGCCAGTCAGCAAAGACTTTCCGACGGTCCTGATCATTCGGCACATCCACACTGCCCTGCAGCAGCAGGCGAACTTTCATCTGCTCGCCTGTCCGCGGCTGCGTGACTTCTCCCGCGTACTTAACGTAAATAAGTTCTTCATTAGGGAGCTTGCTGGCCTTTCTGCCTACTCGATGAAAGGCAGCGGCGATTCCGTAGTAGTCGTCCTGGGTCCATTTTTCGAATGGATGGTTGTGGCATTTTGCGCACTGAATGCGGATTCCCAGAAACAACTGTGCGGTTGTTTCAGTGGCATCAATCTCGTCGCGACTCGCACGCCAGTAGTTTGCGGCCGGGTTGTTTTTTGTGCTGCCGCTCGCGGTCAGCAGTTCGTGGGCAAAGCTGTTCAGCGGCTTGTCATCACGGACAACTTCAAACAACCAGCGTCGAAATTTGTGGACGCCCGTCTTGGTCAGGCGGCGACTATTGCATCTCAGCAGGTCGGCCCACTTGAGTGACCAGAATCGAGCGTAGTCGTCACTTGCCAGCAGTTGATCCACCAACTGAGCTCGACGCACCGACTGCTCGGTTTTCAGAAACGCCTGCGTCTCTTCAATTGTCGGGAGTCTTCCGGTCAGGTCGAGAGTTGCCCGGCGCAGAAAGTCCGTGTCGGAGCAGAGACCGGAAGGCTCAATCTGCAACTGATGAAGTTTTGCGAAGACATGAGAGTCAACTCCCTGGGCGTCACCGGGAGACTGCCATTTGTACTCTGGTCGATCCGTCAGAAACGTGATCTGACTGGTGGCCATGCGGTCGAGATACCGGGCAAGGATCGTCGCTTCGCCGCGTCCCTCTCGCTCAACCACGGCATTAGACGTCACGCTTGCAATTGCTTCATCCGATGAGTCGAACGCGACGAGCGGAGTCACGTCTCGAACACTTCCATCGCTAAAGTATCCGTGAACCACCAGTTGCTGCTGTTGTGCGTCATTTCGCAGGACACGCTGTCTGGGGATCACTTCAATGCGTTCAAGGTTCGGGGTGCCTTCCGGCTCGGTCCGCATTCCTTCTGCGATCCAGTCACGCAGCACATTGTAGGTGGGACGCCCGTAGTTGAGTCGTCGTCCGCCTCCATGAGCTACTTCCATCAGAGGTTTTCGGAGCAACAGGCTTTCCCCTGGCTTAAGCACGTTGGAACGTCGATTGAAGAATTCGCCGCGCAGAGTCAGCAGGTCCAGTTTGGGATCGTAGCCTCGCAATGAAAGACGGAAGCCACCCTTTCCGGACGGTGACCCGTGACAGGCACCCATGTTGCAGCCGGACTTCGTGAGTGCTGCCAGCACTTCGGTGTGAAACGCGACAGGTGGCGTCTGGTCAAATCGGACGACCTTGACGGTTGTGGTCGCTGAGACCCCGTTGATGGTTGCCGTGATCTGAGTCTCTCCGTTGCCGACAGCATGAATCACTCCGTCACGCACGACAGCCACTTTCTCGTTGTCGGACTGGAAGGTGGCGGAGTCAGAGACATCCGCCACAGTGCGGTCGGATGCATTCGCAGTCACTGCGAGTTGCTGAGTCGCGCGACTGCCAATGAGGGTGGCTGCTGACGGTGTCAGTTGAAGAGTCTTAACCGGAGCCGGATCAGTCGCCAGTGCCAGAGAGAAGCTGCTGAGGCAGATAGCAACGGTGAAGTACGTTTGAATCTTCATTGCATTGTCCCGTGGAAGGGGAAGAGCTGACGTGATCAGCTCAATTGTATTGAAACCATGGGGTTCGCCCAGATCATTCATCAGGGAGCGTTCACTCGAAGCGTGATGGTTGGTACTGGCCGAACGATGGTTGTCTTGTCTTTCTTTAACGTTCCCTGCAGGCTGAGAGTCCATGTCCCGGGAACCGCTTTGTCATCTGCTTTGATCGTGACTTCGATTTCATCCTTCTCCATCTTAGCTGCGGCCACCGTAATTCCGGCTGGTAGTTCTGCAGCCGCCACAGCTGATGCAATGTCAATGGGCTGTTTCCAGTCGCCCGTACGAACGGCGGTAAGCTTGATCTTTGCTTCGGCACCTTTTGCGATTGCCACTTCATAGGCTGAAGCCGAAAGTGAATAGGCAGCCGCACTGGTGCCACGACAGAAGACACCTGTCTGAAGTCGGGCCAGCGTGTTGGTCGGTGCTTTCGGAGGAGGAGGCGAATACAGGACGGGCTGAGATCCTCGTGCTGAGGTCGCTGTCAGGCGGATTCGCTGATTCCACATGTCAGCAGCGTCTGCGGCAGCGTGCAGTGACACATGTGCGGTCTTCTGGTTTGCCGGCACGATGACAGGTGTGGAACTGATACCAGCCGGGAGTCCTTCGACGGTAATCGTGACCACGTCAGATGCCCCCAGCCGTTTGATTGCGACTGGAACAGTAACCGTGCCGCCTTTGGGGACAGACACGGTGTCAGCCGCCGTGCCCAACTCAATCCGCCCTCGTTCCACGTCCAGGTCATACGTCCATGCGGCACCGAACTGACTACTGAGCTCTCTTACGCCAATGAAGTAATCTCCGGCTGCCGGGAGACCGAACGAAAGCTGAGCATCGTTGGTGCCGGAATCGTCTGACTCCTGGAGTTTCTTTCCGGCTGCATCCCACAATTCCAAAACGATGTCGGCCGGGGACCCAACGTCTCGGCTATGCGTTGTCACACACAGGTGATAAGGCTCCGTGGCTGTTACTTTGAACCAGTCGATGTCTGCGGGCGTCTGAAAGCGGCCCGCGATTGACGACTTGCCGCCCGGAATTGTTGTCGCCTGTTCCCGACTGTTGTTGGGCTCTGCCTCAAGCTGAGGAACGCCAGCAGCGGCGCTGCTGAGTGCCAGTCCGCTGCCGCCTTCGACGTGATGAGAGACGGGGACGATCAAATGCCCCGGTGCAGCTTTTGTCGATGTGGTAATGGCGTCGCTGGAATCTGACAGCAACTGGATTGAGCCATTGCTGGTGCGGCGGGGATAAGCCGCCTGCACGAGTGGAAAGCCGCCGACGCGAAGGTGAAAGTAGTGTGCCCCGCCGCCACTGTACTGTACGTCTCGTAATTGAAGTGTGTAGGTGCCATCTTCCGGTGCAACAACGCGAAGCTGACAGTCTCCGGCAAGGCCGGGAGTGTCATCAGCAAATCCAAGTTCGCGACCATCTGCCGTCGCCAGCTGAATGATCGGGTCCAGAGCGGAATTGAGCCGGCGAGCGTAGACTTCGATGCTAATGGCCTGCCCCTTCTTAAGCGCAATGCCATAGTATTTGGGCTTCAGAGCATTGACATAACCGTTCAGGCAGCCGGGGCCTGAGAACAAAGTCTTTGAAGGCACTGACTCTGCGGCGTCAGCAGCGACAACGGTGGGTAGGTCATCGAGGACCAGGAATCTGCGAGTCGAGATGCCTCCCTTTGTGATGACACGTGTTTCGTAAACGCCTGGAGTGACATCAGCACCGATCGGCCCTGTGAACACTGCAACGGCTGGATTTGGCTTTTCGGCTGCCTTGTACGGGATCGTCCCAAACGGAGTCCACAGGTGCAGGACTTCTTTCAACTCCTTGCCGGATGCAGTCAGAGTAGCTGTTTTGCCCGGGGCAAAATCATGGACCAGAATGCGATCAGTTGTGGGAACCTGACCAAAGGCAGGAGCGACCAGAGTTGGCAGTATGCAGAGGAGACGTCTCAAGGTCATGAGAAGGCAGGCGGGCGGGGTGAAAACGGAGGGATTTGACAGCCTTGAGTGTAGGATTGCAGTCCGGTCAGCGTCAAAGGCCTGACTTCCGGCAATTGCCGGAAATCAAGTTCTTTAGGAATTCGACCGTCAGCCAATTGACATCGTGACACCGACAGGTGCTTTAGCTTGCCAGTGACCGTTGATTTTGGGCTCGTTCAACCGTCAGCCGCAGACGCACGTGCCCGTGTGAACGGTGCGCGTAATCCGTCCTCTGGCGTCCGCTGGTAGGTCAGGCAGAGCTTCAGTGACCCAGCCAGAACCTTTCCCGGTTGCGAAAAATTAAATCCTGAGTTTGTGTTGCCCGGGCATTTTGGCCGATTACAATGCCCGACTTGAAATTTCCCCGCTGGCAAACGTTTGCCAGTCCGACCGGGCGGTCGTGTTACTGACTTGATGCGTTAAGTCGATGTGGCAAAAGACTTTACGGGGACCAAAGCCCGATCCAAATTCGATTCGGAAATCCTTTCGATGCCTACAATCTCAAAGTCTGATCTCAAAAAGCTCCGCAAACGTCGTGCTCGTCTGAAGAAGAAGAAGATGACGTGCCCGTTC
>CAJWGB010000146.1 GCA_913031625.1 uncultured Planctomycetaceae bacterium
AATAATCCGTTCCGCGAGCTCCAGGTCGTCTTTGATGTAGGGGAATCGGATCCGGGCGAGTCCGAAGTCCGGTACGATGTGTTGATCCTCGGCAATACCAAATGGCCTGACTGAGTTCTCGCCTCGCGGTTGAACATCACGGCCATCAACGCCGTTTGCTTCCGCATAGTGTCGTCGAGCAGCATCGAGAATACGTTCGATTCGGATGGAGTCGCGAAACGGATTGTCCCACCAGCGCGACTTGCTCTGCAGCATTCGCTCCAGAAACGGTCTGGACAGAGGGGTTACTTCTTCCGGATCAATGTGTCCATTTTCATTGCGATCAAGTTTACGCAACGCGTCTCGCAGTCCGGCCTGACCGTACGCCTGATTGCAGTCGACGCCGACTGCCAGAAGCAGCATCGCTACCCAGATGGACCAAACGCGTTTCATCTGACTTCCCTGACCGGACATTTCTCTGGAATGGATTGACTACCTGCTGCGACCTGAGCCGGATGGCACTGATGGCCGGGGAGTTCCCGGTTTTCCTCCGGATGTTGAAGAAGACGAGGTCCTTGCCGGGGCATAGCGGCTTCCTGCAGCTGTCCCCTGCTGACCGGACAGCACGCCCTGCAGCTGTTCAAGTTCAACCCCGCTCGGCAGATTCAGGATTCGAACAGATTTGCGATTCCGCTCATCCACTATCTGCGCCAGTTGCCTTACTTCTTCAAACAGTGACCTGGGCGCTGTGATAATCAGTGAATTACTGGGCTCATGGACAGCGATTGTCATCTGAGGCTCGCCAGACTGCCCGGCGCTGCCCCCCTTCTGCTGAGCCTGAGGCGGACGTCCCTTATTGTTGTCCTTCCCCTTGTCATCACTTTTGCGGTCGTCGTTGTTCTTCTGATTCTCCTGAGGTCGCCCCTGTTGCCCGGGCTGCTGTTTTCCCTGTTGTTGCGCCTGAGCTGTGCCTCCTGCGACACGACCGGAGTAGGCTGTTCGCAGTGTCTCGGCGACTTCCGCTGCGCGGGAGTATTTCAGCTCGATAATCTGGGATGTTCCCCAGGTCTCAATGGACGTGATGCTGTTGTCCTTGTCGATGATCTTCAGGTAGCCGTCGATCAGCTGAATGTCGGCTGCGGTTCCCTGAGCAATCAGGCGATTCAATCGCGGGTCGGCGACGACCGTTATCGTCCCCGCAATCATCGAGATTGTGCCGTCGCGAGATGTAATCAGGCTGCCAAGATAAGTACTGGAAGAACCTGACACGTATCCGTTCACAAGTGAACCGGCCTCAAACTCCTTTGCCGCTTCGCCGCCGTCAAGGAGTTCCGCCAGCATGCGAACCGCTTCCACAGCGCGAGTGTACTTCAGGTAGAACACAATTGGTGGCGACGGAGCTGATTTCCCTGGCCCTGTAATTGTCTGCAGAAGTGTCTCCAGAGCTGTGAGGGCTTCTGCATCATCGCACTGCATCAGCAGTCCACGCGGGGTCATCTGGCAGCGAATCGGAGATTTGTCTGTTCGGGCTCGATCCGTGAGCAGCTTGCCTGTCGGAGGGATCTGCGGAGAGACCTGCCGGACGATAGGATCAGAAGCTTCTGAAACGACTCGCTCCACAGCGGATGTTGTTTCGGACTGAACCGACGGGAAGTAGATGATTGGGTTTTCTCGCTTCCAGAACTGGGCGGCAGTCTGCAGAGTCTTCTCCGCCTGAGACTCCGTCATTGGAAAGATTCGGATGTTCTCTTCGTTTTCTTCAGTGACCGTTGAACCTGCTTCAAGCCCCTCAATGACTCGCTTGATCTCATCAATCTGAGATCGTCTTCCGCGAACAAACAGTCTGCGGTTGCCCGGATCTGCATCAATCTTTGGAGGTGGGACTTTCGCAGACTTTGCCTGCGGCTGGCGTCGACGGTCCCACGAATCCTTACCACGATAGTTGTCGAAGTCGTTGTCAGTGGACGTGTCGTCGAGGTCGAGCATTTCTTCCAGCAGCGTAATTGCGAAGTACGGATCCACGCTCTTCAACGGGATCACTTCAAACTCGGCATCGGCCACCTTCAGCTCTTCAATGGTCTGCTCGATTTTGGCCTGGATCTCAGGCGTCGCCAGTGCCACGACGGTGCTGGCTCCCTGATCCATCGAAAGACGGATCGTCTCATCGACCAGCAGTGTCTGCAGAACATTGTAGACAAGCTCCACATCGCCTTTGATTGGATGGGACTTGAGAATCTGATCCTTCAGGTCTTCCTGACCTGCTTCCGGGATGTCGATGGCTTTAATGAGGTTCTCGACCAGTTTGACCTTATCGGAAACACCGGTGACGAAAATGGCTTTGCCCTGAGGGTCTGCGGACAGACTCACATCGATCCCAATCATCTCCCCCGTTGCAAGTCCAAGGTGCGGGCGGGCAACGACCAGGACGTCTTCTGAATCGACATTGTTCAGGGGAAAGTTCTTTACGAGGGTCCCGTTGTCGAGAGTATCGGGCTCAAACTTCTCAAGGATTGTGCGGGCCGCCTTCAGCTTGCTGACTGTGTCGATGATCAACAGCTGGCGTGTTTTCGTGAACACAGACGGAGTCATGATCAGGTTGAGAGCTCCCAGTTCTTCGATTGCATCCTCCGGATTCAGTTCTCCCAAAGGCATGATGCATTTGACAAGCTCGTGATCCTTGAGCGAGTCAAGTTCGGAAACCTTCTTTAAAGGCGCGAGTGCGTCCAACTGCTTGAAACTGCGAGCGTCGCCAAGATTGACGACAGACAGGAGTCTGCCGGATCGCACCAGCGTAAATCGTTCCGGCAGCAGGAACAAATTGATGCGGTCCAGCGCCTCCTGGATGGTGAATGTATTCGGATCCAGATAAGTGAACGTACCGGTCGGCAGGTCGCTGATGTGCAGTGCCAGCTCTCCTTCGTCCGCCAGCCAGTTGATTACGTCTCGCCACGGGGTCCGCTCAAACGCAAACGACAGTTCGCCTTTTTCAGCGGGCACTCCCGCCGGAGTAGTTCGCGCAGTTGATTCATCCACAACCGATTTAACGGCAGCCGACTCGTCGACGGCCGGAGACGTTTCATTCTGAGCCAACAGAGGAGGGCTCAAAAGAATCGCGAGTAGGGCGAGTGGGGGGAGTAGAAACACCCGTGTCATTGGTGTGGCTGCAGGGTTGGTTCGAAGGTCAGCCAGCGGGAGAGAGATAGCTCACACAACGAAGAAGGCGCGCAAACGCAGGAAAGAATACCGGAGGGCCCGGCATTTTAACTCTGTCAACATACGTCAATCAATGACGCCTCGCTGTATAAATTTGTATCCCCAACACCGCGGAACAGCTGTCTGGTGGAAGAATCGCATCGCGTGCATGGCTATGCACGAATTCTGAGGTTGGTTGCGTTTTGGCAACACGCCCAGACCAGGTGTCGCGTTTGGCTGTGGCTCGGAATGCGGCGCACCGTCTCGTATCTGCCACCAGCCCGCGGCGCGAACAGGGGATCTCCCCTCATTTTCAACGTCGGGGGCGTGGTTTTGCCGTCGCCAGACGGCGGACAGCCGGGGTTAAGGCTTCAAAATCGTGCCGGTGACGGACTGGAAGTCGACCCTACGACTGCGAATCAGATGCAGCGGAGTCCACCGTCTGTGGCTCAAACCTGTATCCGACACCGTGAACCGTCAGGATGATCTCAGGATTGCGGGAGTCGCGTTCCACACGTTTTCGCAACTGTGAAACATGCTGATCGAGAGTTCGGCTGTTAGGGAAGTAGTCTTCGCCCCAGGCGTAGTTAAAGATCGTGTTTCGATCGAGTGCTCGACCAGGGTTGTCTGCCAGCAGATGCAGAATCTTTACGTCTCGGGGAGACAGTTCGATGATCTCATCCCCGCGACGGGCCCGCAGCTCGGCTGGCAGAACTTCAAGGTCGTTCATCACGAATGGGGAAGGCATGTTCGGACGAGTTGCACAACAGCGTCGCGCGACTGCTCGTACACGAGCAACCACTTCACGAACGCTGAATGGCTTGGCAATAAAGTCATCGGCACCGATGTCAAAGCCAACCAGCCTGTCGACTTCCTCAGCTTTCGCACTGATAAAAATGATCGGGACGTCCGGACTGGCTGCTCGAATGGAACGACAGGCTTCATACCCACTCTGGCCAGGCATCATGATGTCCAGGCACACGAAGTCCGGCTTCTCAGATCGGAACTGACGGACGGCATCTGTCCCGTTTCCCGCTGCCACGACCTGATAGCCTTCCCCTTCCAGAAGTTCAGTCAGGCCATCTCGTGTATAGCGATCATCTTCGGCAATCAGGACTTTCATGAGTCTGTTCCTTTAAGTGTGGCTCGGAACCAGCAGCCGGATTCTGAATCAAGAAGCTGAACATCGCCTCCATGCAATCGAGCCAGTTCCCTGGCAATGGGCAGGCCGATTCCCGTTCCTGCCGCATAGCTGACGTCATTGGACAGCCTGGAGAACGGCTCAAACACGAAGGCTCGCTTTGCAGACGGAATTCCCGGTCCGGCATCGACGACGTCGACGATGAGCTGATTGGACTCGATGCGACTTGTTACCGACAGCATTCCTCCACTGCCGGCATATTTCTCCACATTGCTGACCAGATTGCCCAGGATCTGTTCAAGGAAATCAGGATCAATGTTGATCAACGGACCTTCCGCCAGGTCCATTTCTACAGAAATCTGCTGGTCAGTGAGCGCCGGACGAAACCGATCGATAATCTTTTTAATCTGTTGACCGGGATCAATCTGTTGTGCCTGCAGCTGCAGAGTCTTTCGCTGCTGCCTTGCAAACGTCAGAACGTTTCCGATCAGTCGACTGAGCCGCTGTCCTTCTGACAGGATCACCTCGAGTCTCCGTTTGGGAGCTGTCGCCGATTCTTCAACGATTCCATCGAGGTCTCTGTCGAGCAGTTCCGCATACATGCGAATGTTGGTCAGCGGCGTTTTGAGCTCATGGGAAACCTGATTCACAAAACTCACCTGCTTTGAGGCCTCCTTCATGTCACGGGCAAACTCGCGAACTCCAAACGTGGCAAGGGCCACGCAGGCGACCCCAATTGCGGTGAACAATCCGAGCCAGGAACTCTGGCCCGTGTCAGCCATCATCGTGTCGATCGGCGCGAAACACTGTAGTCGCCATGACGCCAGCGGAACTGCGAGGTGGACGTCGCAAACCGGTTCTTCTTTCTTCTTCGGCGTGTAAGCCCCCCACTGGTAAACCGGGTTGCCTTTCGTGTCGAGCAGTGAAATGCGGGTTGGGATATTCTTGTCACTGTTTTGGTCTGGCAGACTCACGATCAGGTCAGATATCCAGCGGGATCGTTCCAGTGCACACCCAACAATCTTTCCATCTGGTCGTCGCTGCCAATAGATGAGGTTCAGGCCGCGTTCCCAGTACCAGACAAACCAACCGGACGTTTCATGAATGGTGTGAATTGTGTTGTTGTTGGCAGAATTCACTCCCACGTCGGGAAATGACTGATACAACTGCTGCCCACCTGTTCCGGCAGCCTGCTGAACTTCCGGCACTTTTGTCTCGACCTGCTGGTCGAATGCCTCTGAGTTGCCGTCATTGGGGTTTTCGCCCCCTCGATTGGCGGCCTGCGACGGTCCACGCGAACGGCGATTCAGTTTGGGATATCGTCCGCGGCTCTGTTGTGGATTTGGCGCCCGGGAGGTCTGTTGAGCTGGTTCCGGTGGCTGATTCGCTGCCTGAGACCGGCCGGTTCTGTTGGCGGTGTTGTCGGCCGACTGGCTGGGTGACTGAATCTGCTGTTCCTGAATCTGTGGGACGGGCCGAAAGGGATCGCCGTCTGTGTTTTGCTGATTCAGAATGTCCCGCTGTGCGACGATTCGTCTCTGATTCACCAGTTGTTTGGGCAGCAGGGCTCCGGTGTTGCCGTTATAAGACGGTCCGTTGCTGAACTGTTTGCCGGGTGCATTCAGAGTAAGGTTCACGGCAGTTAGCAGATCCTGGCCGTCAAACATCTTTCTCGTCTGAGTCAGGAAATCCTGTTCGTTGTTATTCAGCAGGTCGGTTTCATTTGGGTAGAACAGAGTGCCTGATGGATTGAGTACGAACACCTGCAGAACTAATGGTTCTCTGCGATTGATTTCGCGCAGACGGCTCTTGTTCAGATCTTCGACGCACGTGATCTCTTCCATATCACGGGCCAGCGACTCGAAGTATTCCTCGACGTCACCATTCACCTGGTTCAGACCATCTTCCATAAGTTCCTGATAGTGCTGGCGGACAAGCAACTGCTCGTTCTCTGCCAGCTGGATCGCAGCCCACGTCAACGCTGCCAGTGGCAATACGATGATCAGGCCGATCAGGATGAATGGACGAATCTTCATTTGCTGTTAATCGCGATCCCTGAAAGACAGGGTTCTTTCTCGGCAGCCAGGAAAAAATGGCCCGGCAGACCTGCCGGGCCATTCTCTAGTCTACATCGTACTGAATCCGGTGCCAGGTGTGGATTGGTTATTTGCCACCCTTGACCGGCAGCTTTGTGCCTCCACGCTGCTGCTGATCCACAAGACTCTGATAGCCACGTTGATTCTTTCGAGATCGATTGGCTCGCTCATCCTTGTTGCTGACCACGCCTTCAAGATCTTTCAACTGAACAAAGTTCTGAGTTGCCAGAGCTGTCAGACGATCCTTGTCTGCCGGCAGGTTGGTGGCATTTGCATTCAGGTAGGTGACGTTGTCACGCAGAACCTGTCGACAGGCTTCAAGGTTGCCGAGGTCGAGATACCTTGTCGCAAGTTTGTTGTTCTCGCTGCTGACCAGACTTACTACGTCAGCAAGGGCACTGCGGTTGACACTGTCCTTGACCTGCTTTCCATCTGAGCTGAATCGCACTTTGGCAGCCCCTGACAATTTATCGCTCTTATGTGTCTTCATATTTGCATAGGTGACTCCCACTGTGGCCAGAGTGAGTTTTGATGCTTCCTCTGTTGCCGGGATCTCGACCTGGACTGCGACATATCGTTCCTGCTCACTGTAGACCTGAGCGAGGCGGGTGACGATCTGCTGACCATTGATGTCAGCCTCATTCCCAAGAACTCGAACCGGACGAATCCCGGCGGGCACGTCGATGTAAATGTCGATTTCCTGGGCGACAACAGACAGAACATCATTGAATTCATCTCGGAAGATGTCGGCCAGTTCGGAGGCCTTTTCAATGAACCGGTGATTGCCTCCGCTGGAAGACGCGAGTTTTAACATCAGGTCTTCGTTGTAGCCCAGTCCGAGGCCCAGAGTTGAAACGCTGATGTTCTCCTTCTGAAGGGACTTGCCGAGGTTACCAAGCTCACCTGGAGACGAGGGGCCAACATTGGCGAGCCCGTCTGAGAGCAGGATGACTCGATTCACGCGTTTCCGATCGAGGAACTTGCGGACTTCCGCGGCTCCCTTACTGACTCCGGCGAACAGAGCCGTATTTCCTTTGGCTTCGATGCTGCGGATCTTGGCAATCACAGACTGCGGGTCTGAAAGTTTAGTAGCCGGTACAACAACGTTGACGGTGGAGTCATAAGTGACGACGGAAACGATGTCGTCTTTGTTGAGCAGTCGTACGGCGTCAATCGCTGCAGACTTTGCCTGGTTCATTTTGTCTCCGTTCATTGAGCCCGACTTGTCGAGCACGATGGCAACGTTGGCAGCCGCTCGTTTGCGATTCGTTTCCTGCTTGTTGCCTTTCAGCCCAACTCGAATCCAGACCGACTGCTTTGTGTCGGCCTTGAGGGTGTTGTTGACCGGGCTGACATCCAGCGTCAGTTGACTGGCGTGGCTTACGCCGCTGACCAGCAGCAGGCAGCTCATTAGAGAAAGACCGATTTTCATGGGAACCTCCATCACTTGGCAGAATCATCAGAAGTCGTGGCATCGAGAAACCGCCACACTGCGAATTAGACGCATGAGGCCAGACTCGGTGGTCAGGTTCCTGTAAGAAGCATGTCAGAATTATGTGAAATTCGGGCATTCTTAGCTGGTGAATTGCCTCATTCACCCTGTCGTGGTCGTCCACACTTCGGAGATGGACCGGGATCAGTGACTGCAGATTCTCAGCGGTTCAGTACAGCTCAATGACGAATCCCTCTCTGCAGGGGATTGTGCCGCGATCAGTGATGAGTCAGCTCTGCGAATCACGGGCAGAAGCAGGGCGGAAATCATGCTGCTTGATTTGCGCGGTTGCGAACCTGAACTGTTGTCAGAGCTGTTTCCTCCCAAAATCGGCTGGCCGCAGGTTGCAAAAGCGGAGACAATGCCGCGCGGGAGGAAGAAATGTTCAGAATTGCCATCGCTCTGATCCTGTCACAGGGATTCGCTACAGCTGCCGACACATGGAATGTTCGGATTGAGGTCATGTTTCAGCCAACACCTCAGGCTCGGCTGCAGTCGCAGTCATGGTCCCGTGTGTTCAATCAGATGGGACGGACGGCTCGATTCCGTTCAGGATTCTCAGGTGAAAAAACGCGTCTCGAGGACTCGACCGCTGGCCGCCGCAAAAGCGTGCTGGCCGTGGGCCTGCTGAATCGTGATGGAACCCTCTCGTTCACCGGCAGGACATTCCGCCTGACGCAGCCCAAACCACTGCAGGAATGGCTGGATCGACTCGGCCAGCATGGAGCCAGGGGGCCAGCCAGTGAAAGTGCAACGTGGGGGCTGACGGAAGATCAATTCACAACCGTCCTGCAGCTGTTGGGCCGGCGAGTCAAACAGCCGATACGGCTGAACTCAGCTGTGACAGTGATTGACAGCCTTGAGCTGAGCCCTCGTTTTAACGTTGTTTTTGAAGACTCCGCCAGAAGGCAGATTACCAGCGTGCCTGGCCCTGATGAGTCAACAACTGCATTTTCGGGCCTGACAACGGGCAGTGTATTGGCCGCATGCCTTGCCAGGTACGGTCTCGGATTCCGGCCCGAATCAGACGACAGGGGTGATTTCATCCTGCGAGTGGTGAAGGGCGGGGAAGCGGACAACCTGTTTCCGGTTGGTTGGAGGAGCACGCGACCCATCATGCATGTGCTTCCCCGACTTGGGACAGTCATCCCGGTCAATCTGGAAGATCGGCCGCTGGATCTGCTGGCTCGTCAGATTGGCGATGAGCTCCGAATTGAGCATTTCTTCTCTGACTACGCTCTGCGGGTGGCTCAAAAGGACCCGAAGAAGCTGATCTACTCGCGGCCGCCTTCCAGAGTCACCGTGCAACAGCTGATTGACAGCGTAAGTACGAAACACGACATAGGAATCAGTCCGCGAACTGACGAAGCTGGCAACGTTTTCCTGTGGATCACCTCGCGCGACGAATACAATGCGTTTCGCAAGCGATTTGCCAACGCGGTTCCGCCGCCAAAATGAACCGAAACTGTCTCCTGCATCCAGACCCGCGACCGCGGGATCCTTCTCTATTCAAACCGGGCTTCGATATGAAGATCATTCTGACTCTGATCGGTCTGTGCACAGTTGCTCAGGCGCGGCCAATGCATCCTGCTCAACTCCCAACGCCGCGAGAGTCTCTGGACCAGCGAGCCGGATCTGGGTCCCCTGTTTGGGGAGCTCGACGTGCATTGCCCACGCCTCCGCTGCTGGTGAATCCAGGCCAGATTCTGACGGGTCTCAATCCACAATTGCTGTTGATTCAGGCTCAGGAGTCAAAGGCCCAGTCACTGGAATCGCAACTGCAGAGGCAGGAGCTGCGGCTTGCTCAGCTTCGCCAGGTGATTGAGCAGCGTCAGGATGAGCTTCGAAAATTGCAGAATTCGGATGAGCAGGAAGCCAAGGGCAAGCGGGTCGAAGGGGAAGAGCAGTTGAAGGTCCTGCGAGCCGCTATGAAGGAAGTGACTGAGCGGCTCGAGAAAGCTCGCAAAGAGCTCAAACTGGAACAGAATCGAAACAGAGAATCCACAGAAGCAGAAGAGGAAGCTTCTCGCGAAAATGCAGCAGCCGATCGCCAGGCGCAGCTGCTGGCAGAAACAAAACGACGTCTGGCGGCCAGTCAAAAACTGGTTGAGGAACGCGTCGCTGAACTCGTGGCTCAGCAGAAGGAGCTGGAGACAAAGAACTCTGAGCAGGATCGCAAAGCCGTTGAACGCCGAAAAGTTGAGTCTCAGTCCAGGAGAAGTTCCGAACAGCAGAGACGTGAGCCTGCCGAAGATCGAAAGCGGGCAGATGACGAGCGAGCGGCAGCACAGAAGAAAATTAAAGAACTGAAGAAGATCGCTGAAAAGAAGCGCGCTGAAGCTGAAGCTATGAAAGCCGCTGCTGACGAGAAACGAGCTGAAACAGTCAAATCAAACCACGCTCATTCGTACCAATGGCACGAAGATGCAATCAAAGCACTTCGAGCTGAACTGCACTCAGCCCAGAGCAAACTGAGTGAACGACATCCAACCGTTCTGTCGTTGCGCAAGCGTCTGGAGATGACGCTTGCAAATGCAAACAAGCAGGCCATCGTTCAACAGCGTGCCCACCGCGAACATCAGCATGGTCTTGCCAGTGACCTGCTTGAGAAGGAACTGCACGAATTGGAACGCCGCCACGAGCAGTTATCCGACAAACTGAAGCACGTTCGAGACGGTGGAACCCGCGAAGAACTGCTCGCTGAGTTTAACCGTGTTCGCGCAATGGAAGGCCGCGTGCGATTTCAGTTGCGGTCGATCAATGAAGATCGCGAAGAGGAACACAAACACGATGGAAATGAAGGACACCATCGACACCATGACGACGAAGAGGAGCATGGACATCGCCATCACGACGGTGATGACGCCGAGCACCACGAACATGACCGTCGACGCCATGACGACGATGAGGAACATGGGCATCGCCATCACGACGGTGATGACGCCGAGCACCATGAACATGACCGCCGACGCCATGACGACGATGAGGAGCATGGACATCGCCATCGCGATGATGATCGCTCCGAGCACCACGAACATGACCGCCGACGTCATGACGACGATGAGGAACATGGGTATCGCCATCACGACGGTGTTGACGCCGAGCACCATGAATATGACCGCCGATACCATGACGAGGAAGAACACGAACATCACGGCTACCATGACCACGAGCATCACGAACACGACGTTCCCGATCGAGAACGCGACTACATTCACGGACGCATTGAAGCGCTGATGCACGCCTCAGAGGTGCTGGCTCGAAGCGGCCTGCAGGACCAGGCACAAGAGCTGCGACGACAGGCTGAAGAGCTGGAACGAGAACTTCATGGCCATCGCGGCCATCACGAAGAGGCGGTTGGCGAACTGATGGAGAACGTCGAAATTCTTCGCGGTGAGGTTCGTGAACTGCACGAGAAGATGGATCTGATTCTCCAACTGCTTCGGCAGCGTCCGACAGGTGCTGCGACATGGGGCCCCAACGTTCGTCCGGGCGCAGTCGCACAACCGGGGGACATACGTGTCTGGTCGCGTGAGGGCCGTCGCATCGAACCGCAACCACGAGACGACAACCCAAAGAACGGCGGAGTTCGAGTTTACCGATACATGCCGCGAGAAGGAGCAAAGGCTGGCACGTGGATGTATCACCTGAAAGCGGAAGAGCGTGCCGATGCTGCAAAGAGAAAGGCGACTGACTCCAGACTTCACGGAGACAGGGACACAAAACGCCCACTGCCGAAGAAAGAGTCAGGTTCCGAAAAGAAGTCGGAAGCGAAAGAAGTTCGTCGCGAGGTTCACGTCATCAAAGTCGGCGAAGACGCTGAAGATGTTCGCGTGATTGAGCTGAAGGGAGATACCGGTGCTGTGAGAAAGCTTGAGGTGATTGAATCAAGAGAGCCGGAAGAGGCGAAGGAAATCGAAGTTGAGGTCGAAGTGATTGAATCCGGGAAGTCCGATGCCGGTGGGGAAAAGCCACGGCCGAAGCAAATCTTCTGATCAACTCGCAGATGGAGAATAAAGGATGGAAAGCCCTCGCTTGTGAGGGCTTTTTTCATTCCATTCCGATTCAGTCGCCCTGTAGCTATTCCGGTGAAGCTTCCTCACGAAGGAAGTCGTACTCCGGATTGACGCAGCGTCCTTTCGATGACTTGAAGACGAGCCGCAACGACTCCTGACTTTCGGGATATCTGCCCTTGTCGTCAGTCTGTTCCTGCCAGGCGTTCAGGAAACTGCGGTGTTCCTCAAGTGCCTTCTGATAGCGTGGGTCACTGGCAAGATTGACGATCTGGTGAGGGTCTTTCTCCAGATCATAGAGTTCCTCCCCGACACGGCGTTTCACACTGAAGGCCGCTGCATGCATGGGACTGAGACGCCCCTCCTCAAGCAGAGTTCTCAATTCAGTGAACGTGGCGTAGCCATCCCTGTACTGAGGCTGGAACAGAGGGCGATCCAGCATGGAGTTGCGGATGTATCGGAACTGAGTTGAAGTCACTGAACGAATGCGATCGATTGCATTACCCATTCGGTCGCGGGCGGAAATCACGAACTTCCTTGGTTCCAGGTCGGCATCGAAGAAATTGCGACCTTCCATGAACGAGGGAATCTCGAGACCGGCGAGCCCCAGCGATGTGGCTGTAATGTCAATTCCGCTGACAACATCTGATCGATCCTGCCCACGCTGGCGAATACGTTCTGTTCCCGCCAGCCACTGAACGACCAATGGAACGCGGGTTCCTTCTTCGTAAAGAAACTGTTTGGACCGAGGCAAAGGGCTTCCGTGGTCCGTGAAAAAGAAGATGGCAGTGTTGTGCAGTAGTTCAAATTCTCTTAAGGCACTGATGATGGCACCCACCTGTGCATCCGTCTCTGCGATCTGTTCATAGTGACGGGCAATCGCGTTTCGGAAGACTGAGTTGTCAGGATACTGCGGAGGTACGATCACATCGTCACCCCTGACTCTGCTGGGGGCTGGATATTCTGCCCCCGTCTCACCGCCCAGCTTTCCGCCCTTCAGCTGAATTTGTCCGAAGAACGGTTTGCCTTTCAGCTGTTTGAGCCAGGAAAGGTCATGGCCAATCAGGTGCGATGTTACCTGCTTGCGCGTCGGCCGCTTAAACTCGGCGGAGTACATTTGTGTCCTGTCACGCTGGAAGTTGTAGTCGTCCTTGGCTTCATTAAACGTGACATATCCCGCGGCGCGGAAGAGCTCCGGAACTGTGGTAAGCTGCTCCGGCAGTGGGAGCTTGATCATGGTCCGATGATTATGCAGCCCGTGAGAAGTCTGCATGGTGCCCGTGATCAGTGCCGAGCGAGTCGTAGAGCAGACAGGCGCCGGCACATAGGCTCGCCGAAACACGACTCCCTGTGAGGCAAGGCTGTCGATATGTGGGGTTTCAGCGATTGAGTCGCCATAGCAACCCAGCCAGTCGCTCATGTCGTCGACGTAGATCCACAAAATGTTGGGGCGTTCATCTGCAGCGAGCTGGTTGTTGAAGAGGCTGGCGCAGGCGAGCGAGAACGCGGCAAGGTGAATAAACAGGTTCGGCATGATGTGATTCGCTTCAGGGTGCGAGAGTTGTCTGAGAATGTCAGCACTGTGCAAGGTGTTGTGCTGTGGCTGCCGCAGGCGTGCTCCTCTTTGGTTCTGGTTCGTCAGATCATAGCGCACAACGGCCCCCGTCTCAGTCCTCTGGAGAACTTGCCCGCCAACCGGCCGGCTGCTGACGTCCGTGCGAGCGGGCAGAAGATGTCGTCAGACGCGTGGTGCGTGCCTCACGAAGTGCCATGCAGATTTCAGTGTGATCAGGCGCTAAGCAAACAACACCAAAGTCGCTGACAGGATCAATACTCTCGCGGACGAACGCTGCCCTGAACGCGTGCAGGCAGGCCGGAGATTCTCAGGAACCCTTCTGCATCATTCTGGTTGTAGTCACCGCCTTTTTCCATGCTGGCGATTTCTGCATCGTAGAGGCTGTTGGGCGAAGTGCGGCTGGCAACTCGAATGTTGCCCTTGTAAAGCGCCAGCGTGATCTCGCCAGTTACCGGCTGCTGAGCTTCTTTGATGAATGCCAGCAGAGCGTCCATCTTCGCACAGTACCAGTGACCGTAATAAACCATCTCAGCAACAACAGGGCTCAGCTGATCTCGCAGGTGAGTCAGGTCGCGGTCCAGAGTCAGTTGCTCCATCGCCTGATGGGCGGCATACAGCAAGGTCATGCCGGGCGCTTCGTAAACTCCGCGACTCTTCATCCCGACAAAACGGTTCTCGATGATGTCAATACGACCACAACCGTTTCGACCTCCGATTGTGTTGAGCGTTTCCACAACCGCCGCCGCAGACAGCGTTTCACCGTTTACGGAGACTGGAACACCTGATTCAAATCCGATTCGCACCTGCTCTTCCGCGTCGGGAGCTTCTTCCGCTGAGACAGTCATGCTGAAGTCGATGACTTTTTCTCCGTCAATCGTCGGGTCCTCAAGATCTCCTGCTTCATAACTGATGTGCAGACAGTTTTCGTCGCTGGAGTAAGGCTTGCTCGCAGTAGCCTTAACAGGGATGTTCTTTTCTTCGCAGTAGGCCAGCATCTCCGTTCGTCCCGGGAACATTTCGCGAAACTCGTCGATGCGCCAGGGAGCGATGGTCTTGACGGATGGGTCAAGTGACTCGGCGGCCAGCTGGAATCGGCACTGGTCGTTTCCTTTGCCGGTGGCACCATGCACAAAGGCCACAGCACCCACTTCCCGTGCACGCTGCAGGCAGACCTTGGAAATCAGCGGGCGGGCGATCGAGGTGCCGAGCAGGTAGATGTTTTCGTAGCGTGCCTGCCACTGCAGCACTGGAAACGCAATGTCGCGGCACATTTCCTCGCGGACGTCCACAAGTTCAGAGGACTTCGCGCCAATGTCGAGCGCCTTCTGGAGGATGGCTTCGCGGTCTTCGCTGGGCTGCCCAAGTTCCACATAAAGACAGTGGACGTCATATCCCTTGTCCTGGAGCCACCCGACGAGAACTGATGTATCGAGCCCGCCGCTGTACGCGAGTACTACTGAATCTGCCACGGAATCACCTCAAGTTTAATCAATCAACAAATGCGAAACTGCCGGGGCGGCCATGGTATCGCCGATCGGACGACTCGCCAGCAGATGGCCTCGGGAAATCGTCTCGGACCACACAATCTCAGAACAGACAATCTGACGTCTGCAGGGTTCTCGAAATTCCCCATGGTCACCAGCCGACCGAGACTTGCTGCGGCGAAACCGTTGCAAAACCGATTCCGCTTGCAAATTCAGTGGGAAAAAGAGGACTATAATCGGTGACTGGACCTGATTTTGGACGAGGAACTGCTGCTCAAACCGTTACTGAATGGGTCTCGTCAATTTCGCAGTTTGCCCTCGTAGCCATATTCTCAACAGACAAGCTCGCCAATGTCCCATTCTGAGCAGGATCAGCAGCTCATTAATCGCGTCGTCGAAGGGGATGAGGATGCTCTGGCGCAGCTGTTCTCCCAGCATCATGATCGACTGTGGCGGATGGTGAATTTTCGGATGGATCCCAGACTTCATGGCCGGGTCGACGCAGACGATGTGCTTCAGGAAGCATGGCTTTCAGTGGTCCAGCGGATCGACCATTTTCTGGCAGATGCCTCCCGTTCGATTTTTGTCTGGTTTCGCCTGATCACCAGTCAGACTCTGATTGACATTCACCGACGGCACCTGGGAACTCAGAAACGCAACGCGGCGATGGAGTTTTCGATTAACAAAGGCTGGAGTTCGGAATCGACTTCCTTTTCCCTTTCGTTTCACCTGCTTGGGCACCTCACCTCACCGACTCAGGCGGCACTGCGTGAGGAACTCTCTCAGCAATTGAAGACGGCGCTTTCGTCAATGCAGGGCATTGATCGCGAGGTTCTTGCCCTGCGTCATTTTGAACAGCTTTCCAATCGAGAGACAGCTCAGATTCTTGGTATTTCTGATCAGGCTGCCAGTGATCGATATATGCGAGCACTCGGGCGACTCAAGGGAGTCCTCAAAGCTCTCCCGGGATTTGTCGAGTAGTGAATCCAGACGAGATGACCGACGAACCGGAAGATGACACTGGCTTTCAGATTCTGGGATTCCCCAGTTCGGACCAGGGGGCTGAGCTGCGTTCACGCGAGC
>CAJWGB010000147.1 GCA_913031625.1 uncultured Planctomycetaceae bacterium
AGCGTTTCCGCAAGCGGCTGGGCATTGTCAACAACCTGCTGAGCATACTGCTTGAAATTGTCCTTTAACGCTTCGCCGAAACAGACCGCCTTGGCAGCCACGATGTGCATCAATGGTCCCCCCTGCATCCCTGGGAAGACGCTGCGGTCAAGATCTTTCGCGGACTCCTTCCGACACAGAACCAGACCGGAACGCGGTCCACGCAGCGTCTTGTGAGTCGTGGTGGTAACAAAGTCCGCCACGGGAACCGGACTGTTGTGAATGCCGGCTGCCACAAGGCCTGCGTAGTGGGCCATGTCGACCAACAGAACGGCGCCATTTTCTTTCGCTATCTCTGCGAACTTGGCATGGTCGATTTCGCGGGGATAAGCACTTGCCCCGGCGATGATCATTTTTGGCTTATGTTCCTTTGCGAGTGCAGCCACCTGGTCAAAGTCAATGCGGTGATCAGATTCCCGGACACCGTAGTGCACGGTGTTGTACAGCTTTCCACTGAAATTCAGCCGCATCCCGTGTGTCAGGTGGCCACCGTGAGCGAGGTCCATGGCGAGTACAGTATCGCCGGCTTCCATCACAGTGAGATACACTGACATATTTGCCTGACTGCCCGCATGCGGCTGCACGTTGGCGTGCTCCGCTCCAAACAGCTCACACGCGCGCTGCCGAGCGATGTCTTCCACACTGTCAACGTGCTCGCACCCACCGTAATATCGGCGGCCGGGGTAACCTTCTGCGTACTTGTTTGTCAGCACGGTTCCAGCGGCTTCCATAATGTCTTCGCTGGTATAGTTTTCGGACGCAATCAACTCCAAACCATCGGCCTGTCGAGTGCGTTCCTGACAGATTGCTTCCCAGACTTTGGGATCGTTCGATTCAATAGACATCTGAGTTCCTCTCGCCAATTTAAGGCGATTCGGGCTTCACAGAGCTCCAAAACTGCCTCCGTTCCCGAGCTCTAAGGCGGAATGACACGATTCTGCCGACTTATATCAGCAGAACCCTCAATTGCTACCGTTTGTTGTGAGGCGACGGTATGTTCACAAAGATGAAACACCGAAGTCGCAGTCTTTACCAGATCTGAAACGGCGTCCCCCAACCAGTCATCACTCAGCCGGCAATTGTGACCGACATTATAGAAATCCCGCAGACCGATCAGACACTTGAGAGTTCTCAGCCACTGGCCGGGGAGACGGTGACGTTTACAGGGACCCTCGCCTCCATGGTCCACCGAGAGGCTCACGACCTGGTCGAACGGCACGGGGGACGAGCCGTCCAGTCAATGTCAGGCATGGTGACGATGCTGGTCATCGGTGAAGAAGGCTGGCCGCTCGAAACAGACGGGCGAACCTCCCAAAAACTCGGCGATGCCACACGACTGATTGCTGACGGGACCGGTCTGCGAATTGTTGCTGAGTCTGACTGGCTGCACCTGATCGGACTCAGCGAGCAGCGAGATGAAATCCGCCGTTCGTACACGCCGGCAATGCTGAGCCAGCTGCTTGACGTTTCCGTGAACCTGATTCGACGCTGGGCGCGAATCGGCCTGATTCGTCCAGTGAGAACCGTCGGACGTGCCCCGTTCTTTGACTACCGAGAAGTCGCCACCACGCAGAGACTCGCGCGACTGCTGGACGAAGGTGTCACCCCCGACATTCTGGAACGCAGCCTGACGGAGTTAAGCCGAACCCTGGCAGGCACAGATCGGTCACTCGCTCAGCTGAACCTCCTGGTGCAGGACGACCGAGTTCTGCTGCGAGACACTCATGGCATCCTGAACCCGCGCACCGGCCAGCGGCTGCTCGATTTTGAGCAGCAATCCGCAGACCTGAGGCTTCACGCCTCCACTGAGGCACCGGACGAAGAACCTGCCCCCGTTCCAGTTGACGAAGAACCTGACGCCGACTCTGTCGTCTCAGTTTCATTCGTGGAGGCCCGGATGCAGCTGGACGATCGCAGCATGGACTCATGGACCGCCGACGAGTGGTTCAATGAGGCTTGTCGACTTTCAGAGGAAGCATCTTTCGCCGCTGCAATCAACGCGTTTCGGAACTGCCTGACCCTGATTGCCACAGAGTCCGCAATGCTGAGTGAATCTCCGCATAGGGTTCCGGATGTGTTCCCCGACCCTGCGGACGTTCACTTCCACCTTGCAGATGCACTCTATCGGTCAGGCAATTCCGAAGGAGCAATGGAGCGATACCATTGCGCGATTGAACTGGCGCCCGACTTTATTGAAGCATGGACACAGCTGGGATGCCTTCAGGCGGAAAGTGGTCGCTCACTGGATGCCGAGATGTCGTTCCTAACGGCCATTGCCATCCACGACGCAAACCCGGACGCACTGTTGCATTATTCTCAACTGCTTGATGGGCAGGGGCGAACCGAAGAAGCTCTGCACCACTGGAAGTGTTACCTGCAGCTCGATTCACGTGGTCCATGGGCGGACCATGCTCGAGAAAGAATTCGAGTTGAGCAGGAAGCATCAGCTGAACAAGCGACCGATCTGCCGGAAGCAACCTAGCGGTAGCGACGAGCGTACAAATTCACGATAGTGGAATGCGTTAGAATCCCCGTTGAATTGCCAGGCTGTGATGGAAGGAAGCCAGAGTAATTCCCTGTCTCTTCAATCCGCAGATCTGGTTTCAGGATCGGTTTAGTGGTGCTCGACGTGCTCTGTCTGGGCGCCTGAATCCTGCTCAGCAAGAAATGCGCTGTACGTCCACCAGGAAACAATGCTCATCGCCACGACCGTGTAGAGAAACAACCACGAGAGCATCTTGCCGATTGCCGAACCGGCCGTCACATCATCCGCTTCAAACTGCTGCAGCTCAGCGGGTGAGAAGAGGGATTCGCTGGACTCGGAATGATCAGACATTGGAATGGTCTTGCAAAAGGGACGTCAGATAGTGCGTAGGATAGCTTTCGTATCAGACCCGAGCGACGCCACAATTTGACGATTTCAGCAGTTTTTCAAACTCTGGAAGTAAAAAACGAGAGTGTTTTGACTCTCCGCCGGGGCCGAGGCAATTCAGATTTCCCGACTTAGGATCGGTCGACGGCCACGCATTTGACGAACCCTCACATTCCCTGGACGATGAGCCGCTGACTTCTGGAACACAGCGAGGGATGAAATGACCGAGCGTATCCTCACACTACTTTGCCTTTGTGGAATATCTGCTTCCACCGCCAATGCCGCAGCCCCCCCCTCTGTATTGCTGGTGCTTTGTGATGACCTCGGCTACGGCGACCTCGGCTGCTACGGGAATGAACTCGTCAAGACCCCCAACATAGACGCATTTGCCAGAACCAGTCTGAGATTCACAGACTGTTATTCGTCACATCCAAATTGCAGTCCGTCGCGAACGGGCCTGATGACCGGGAGAACACCCTATCGCATCGGGATCCACAACTGGATCCCAATGCTGTCCCCCATGCACGTTCCCACGTCGGAAGTCACGATCGCCGAAGTCCTGAAGTCACAGGGCTACGATACTGCGCTGTGTGGGAAATGGCATCTGAATGGACGATTCAATCTCCCGGACCAACCACAACCGGGTGACATGGGATTCAATCACTGGTTTGCCACACAGAACAACTGCCTCCCGAACCATCAGAATCCGTACAACTTTGTCCGTAACGGGATCCCACTGGGGCCGCTGAAAGGATTCGCCGCAGATCTTGTTGCCTCCGAGGCCGTTCACTGGCTGAGATCACTCCGTAACAAGGAGAAGCCATTCTTCCTGTTCGTGTCTTTCCATGAACCGCACGAACCAATCGCAACTGCGCCTCGCTTTAAAGACCTCTATGGCGACCTTCATGAATCGCAGCGGGCACACCACGGCAACATTTCTCAAATGGATGCCGCGTTTGGTCGTTTGATGCAGGCACTCAAGAAGCAGAACCTGGATAAAGAGACATTAGTTATCTTCACAAGTGACAATGGGCCAGCCAAAACTTCATTTCATCCGGATGGATCAGCAGGACCACTGAAGGACAAGAAAGGTTTCATCGCGGATGGAGGCATCAGGGTCCCTGGGATCATCCACTGGCATGGGAAGATCCCAATGGGTGAATCCGCCGTGCCGATTATTGGCACAGATTTCTTCCCAACCCTTTGCGACCTCGCAGGAGCCCGCCCTCCAACTGACATACGGCTAGACGGCACCAGCCTGCGACCACTGTTTGAAGGAAAGCCCCTTCAGCGTGAACACCCCCTCTATTGGCACTTCTATGCCGCTCAGGGAGCTGCCAAAGTCGCCATTCGGGAGGGTCGCTGGAAATTGACCGCCGAGATGGATGCTTCGCCCGCGCGAGACCGCGGTGGAATCAATGCTCAGGACCAGCAGACCATTAAGACTGCGAAGCTCACCAATCTCAAACTCTTTGACATGGAAAATGACATTGCGGAGGAGAGTGATGTGCAGACCTCAGAACCGGAGATCTTTGCACGCCTGAGCGCATCGCTGCTTAAGTTGTACGCCGAAGTGCAGGCGGAAAGCCCGGTATGGCCCGCATGGGAGTTCGCCGGGTATGAGTCGCAGCGCATTCAGTGGCCACCTTATCGTGGCAAACGCTCGGTCCCTCACCGCACACCCATTGTACCACCCGTTGAAATCGACAACCCGCTGATCGAAACAATTGAATAACGACCGTCTCGAGTCCGATCCGAGTCCAGATCCGGGAATCAATCATGCCCCCATCAAAGTTAATCCTCGCTGCTCTCTGCTGCTCGGTTGTTGCCATCGGTGACGATCGCCCCAATATCATCTTTATCCTCGCGGACGACGTTGGGTGTGAGCCAATCGGAGCTTACGGAGGCACTCGCTGGAAGACGCCAAACATCGACGCGTTGGCTGCGGCTGGTATGCGATTCGATTACTGCTACTCCATGCCGGTCTGTCATCCGTCACGCACAACCCTGCTGACGGGTCGTTACCCTTTTCGGCTGAACTCAAAATGGGGGTCATTTCCCCGTGAACTGGAGAGTCAGACTCTTCCCGCCAGACTCAAAGCGGCCGGATACAGGACCGCAGTCGCCGGGAAGTGGCAGCTGTGTCTGATGAAGGACGACAAACAGCAACCGGCGCGGATGGGATTCGATGAGTGGAGCGTATTCGGCTGGCACGAAGGTGCCCGGTTTCACGAACCGTTCATCTATCAAAACGGCAGATTGAGGACCGACACAAAAGGAAAGTACGGCCCGGACCTGTACGTCGAATTCCTGAGTGACTTTATCGAACGCAGCCAGGAGGACGAGAAACCGTTTTTTGCTTTTTACTCAATGGCTCTTGCCCATGACGTCACGGACGATATTCCCGTGCAGGTCCCATATGTGCCCGGCTCCGACCGCTGGATGAACTATGGCGAAATGATTACCAGCATGGATCAGATGGTCGGTCGACTCCTTGCCAGACTGGATGAACTTCAGCTGCGCAGGAACACGCTGATTCTGTTTACTGGTGACAACGGCACGGCCGTACGATCAAAACTGCGACACATCACCGGAAGAAACTACGAATACGAAAAGGTCTACTCTGTTGTGGACAACGAACGTGTTCCCGGAGGCAAAGGGACGCTCCTAGACATCGGCACTCACGTCCCGCTGATTGCCTCGTGGCAGGGGAAAATCAAGCCAGGCTCGCGGAGTTCAGCTCTGGTTGACTTCAGTGACTTTCTCCCCACACTCGGTCAACTCGCCAGTGCGGATGTCCCTCTGCCAATCGATGGCAACAGTTTCGTCGGCGCACTGGAAGCCAATGACTTCAGGCAACGAACATTCGCGTTCTCGGAACGCAAAGACGGCCGGGCATGGGTTCGCACTCAGCGTTACAAGCTGTATCGAAGCGGGAAGTTCTTTGACGTCCAAAGCGACCCTCGCGAAAGGTCTCCACTCTCGTCAGCTGAGCGTAAACAGATTGCCGAATTTGCGGCGCTCCGACGGTCACTGGAAGGTCTCAAGATTCCTAACCGAAAATAGGGTGCCGAGATATTGGCAAACCTGATACCTGTGAACACAAGGCATTCTGGCGAACGCCACGACGGTCAACTCACAGGGTCAGATGAAACGGACCAGGCGCATAAAAAAGCGGCCTTCGAAAAACGAAGGCCGCTCACTCAAACACTTCAGGTACTGCGACGGTGGAGACGCAGCGAGTCAGGCGAGGACCGAGTCACGCAAACGTGCACTCTGATTGGCCCAGGCCTACGCAAATATTTTGAGACCTCCGTCGGATATCGTCTGAAGTGGCTGAGTTCCAGATCTGTCTTATCGGTAGAACCTGATGCGAAATGCACGATTTCCGAGTCCTATTCGACGCCGGTGGCGTAACAGCAGAGCGTCTCCGCCAACCCACCGGGGTCCCGCATGAGCCGTAACTAACATCCCAGACACGACTTACAACAATCCCGGAATTCATGGGAACTCGAAGGAACAGGATTCGTCTTATTGTCAGAGAGGTAGGCTTCCAGCTGCGCGAACTTTACCTCCCTCAACCACCCCCTCACAATTCCCGCCGGCCCGATATCATTCCCCGAGTTTCTCATGACTTCTCAGTCCGACCTTCCCGATGAATGGCTGTCTGCTCACTTTGATGGCGAGGCCACGGAGTTAAAAGCAGACAACTGCCAGATCGAATCTGCAGAAGCATTTGACACATGGTGCCAACTGGGTGATGCGCTGCGTGCAATTCCAGTCCAGGAATGTGATTTGACCGCGGGAATTCGAGCCGAAATCGAGACCGTTCCGGCCGCAGCGAAAAAGCGAGGCTCCACGGCCCTGCAATGGGTGGCTGTCGTTACGTCTCTGGCGGCAACGATCATGGTGGGCATCAACATGTATCTGGAGTCACAGCTCCAGAACACACTTGCCTCACTGGCTCCCGTTCAGGACTGGCAGGTGCTTGTGGTGCATGTGCCCGACACTGAAATGCCATCCGACCTTCTGGACAGACACGGTATGCAACTCAGGAGTCTGTCTGACTCAGAGGCTCTTAAACCGGCAGGACCGGATCAACTTGAGCTTGTCCTCGCATCAGCTGAAATGTCCGACCGCCTGCAGGAAGCAGTTGCTAATGGCAGTGGGATGGTGACCGAATTGAATCCCAGAAACATCGGCAATCTCACGCGGGAAGAATTGCTGTCCAGGTGTGCTGAAAGCCTTGCAAGCAACACCCGGTCAGACGAACACTTTGCCAGTATCCAGGTGCTGGTCGCAGATAGCCAGCCGATGCTGAAATCTGCGAGCGAGCCCGGCGACGACAGGATTGCCGAATACGTCTCTTCAGGCCGGAGGCAGCCTGTGGTTGTGGTCCTTGTCAGAGACAAGGACGTTAAGACGCCGCAATTGAACTGGCTCCTGCCGATTCAACGCGACACCAGGTCGTAAACCGTGTTTCGCCGAATGCTGTGATCACGCAAACCAGTCAACTGCGTTCTGGAACAACTTGAGTCCCGCGCCCTCGCCGCTGAGCCCCAGACGAGTCCACTGGGGATGCTGCGTTGCAAAGAGAAATCTCTCCGGGTGAGGCATCAGGCCCAGCACACGCCCAGTCTCATCACACAGACCGGCAAGGTTGCAGACTGATCCGTTCGGGTTCACAGGTTCCGGCAGTAATGAAACTTCCGTAACCCCCCTGCCATTGGCGACCTGTTCTTCCGCGTCAGCACCCCAGTAGCAAAGAGCCATCTGGTCGCCGGTTCGCAGCCCTTCGAGGACACTCTGGTCCTTCACTGCAATTCGCCCCTCTGCGTGGGCAATCGGGACGTCCAGTTCGTCGATGTCCCTGAGAAACACGCACTTGCTGGAAGCGGTCTTCAACCGGACCCAGCGGTCCACGTACCGTCCACTGTTATTCCACGTTAATGTGAGCCGCTGTTCGTCAACGGTCGTCGACTGCAGCAGGCCGGCCTTAAGAATGACCTGGAAGCCATTGCAGATACCGAGGATCAGCTTTTCGGATGACCGAAACGCCTGCATTGCATCATTCAGTTTGCCACGCAGATGTCGGGAGAAAATCACGCCTGCACCGACATCATCACCGTAGCTGAATCCGCCTGGAATGCACAGAATCTGGAAGTCATCCAGCAGGGCTGGATTCTCAAGGAGGCGGAACAGGTGAAGACGTTCCGCTTCTCCCCCGGCCAGCTCAAAGGCGTGTGCGGTCTCAATATCGCAGTTGGTGCCTGGAGCTCTCAGCACGCACACACGCGGCTTGGACATGTTAACCTCTGATTCCCTGGGTTTACCAATTCCCCGCCTGTGCGGGTCTGAGGGCGTGTTTTAGCAGGCCTGAACGGAAAATCCAGACACGCGGTCCGGCTCGGTTTATGGGCGAGGGACCTCAATTCAGTAAACTGACGGATCCCTGCGGAAATCTGCGTTACAAATCAGAGACCGCAGGTCCATCAATCGGAGTCACAAGGAGTATGTGGAATGAATCAGGCCATCGTTGATCCCGCCGAATTACGGCGATTTGCTCAGACACTCCGACGATTCAATGAGGAATTGACCGAAAAATCAGCGGCCCTGAATGGCCAGCTCAATACACTCGCTCAAACCTGGCGAGATAAAGAGCATCTGAAGTTTGCAGAGGACTTTACCGGCAGCATGAAGGCACTCGCGCGATTCGTCGAGTCCAATGAGTCGTACATCCCTTACCTTGTACGTAAGGCTCAGCTCATCGAAGAGTACCTCCAACAGCAGTAGAGGGAGGTCCCGTGAGTAAGTCAGCAGATGTCAGATCCATCGAGGCCATCCGGCGATTTCAGGCGGCCGTCGCGGTCTTTCAGGAAGATGCACGTGGATGCCTCTCCTCGCTTGAGATGCAACTGAAAACAATTCTGGGGTGGCTGGAACGAGAACGACCAGTCTTTTGGAAACGGGAGATCGAGAGTTGCTATCGCGACATGGGAGAGGCACGAGTTCGCCTGCATCAGTGTCAGATGCGAAAAGTCGGCACGGTCAAGCCAACGTGCTACGAAGAAAAGAAGGCCCTGCTCAAGGCAAAGAAAGACCTTGAGTATTCCCAGAAGCAGATCCCGGTGGTCAAACGCTGGTGCGTGGCTGCACAGCATGAATCCAACGAATACTATGGACGCTCTTCCCAGCTCAATCAATTCCTCGAACGAGACATCCCCTACGTACTCGCGATGCTCAACTTCATCGTGGATCGACTCGAAGCGTATGGCAACGTCCAACTGGCCGGAGGAGAATTGCCCCCCCTGCCGGACGGCGCATCTGAATCACAGACCAGGTCCTCATCGGAACAGGAAGAAACACCATGAGACGCACTGACTTCCGATCCCCCGCCGCTCGTCTTGAGGATTCCCTCAAGCTACTGGAGCTGGCGTGGATGGACACCAAAGAAGACTGGTCTGACTCCGTCAGCCAGAAAATAGAAGATGATTATCTGCTTCCTCTGAAGGGGCAGATCCGTGCAATGCTGGACACCGTCGAAAAGCTGGCAGGAGTGATGGCTAAAGCGGAGCGTGAGTGCTCACACCCCCGCGAACGGAGCTCCTTCCTCTGACACCGAAGATTTCCGACATTCCGTGATCGATCAGTAAAAGTCACGGAAGGGCGCTGAGAAACTGCGTTACGAGACTGTGCCTGCCTGCCGATTGTGATGGGCATCCTGGCAAATCCGGCGGAGACCAACATGCAGCAACGTGACAATTCCATCGACCAGCAACTTCGGGAAGTGTCCCGCCTTGTCGAGCACAGTCACCAAAGTCGAGAGCGAATTGCAACGATCCGGAACCAGGTCCGGCAGCTCAACGACGCAGAGACTCAGGAAGTCGCTCAGGCAGAGCAGAAGAACCTCAATGAACTGCAAACGCGTCTTCATCAAATTGAAGGCGCGGCAGACGCCGATCAGCAAACCCTTCAGGCTGATCGACATACACGCGAACAGACTCTGCAGAACAATCACGACCAAAAGGTCGCGAGCATCAATCGTCGCATGCGTGACGAAGTCAGTGAGTGCGAAGAAAAGCGACGTACCGAATTGTGGATGCTGCAGTCCGTGCTCGATGAAGGAAGCCAGGACTCACCAGCCACTGCGTTCGAGCGAGAGTCAGAAACGTTTTCGACTCAGAAGATCTTTCTGGACGACCGCTTCGAGATGCTGCAGACTCACATCGCGGAGGCATCGAAGTTCCTAAAGTCCTGCCATACCTCTGGCGAATCCGAGTCACCACCGCCGCAGGTCGGAAAGCTGAAACGAAACGATCTTCGGGATCATGCCGTCGAATCAGGCGATCAGGCGATCGCCGCCATCGGGGACCTGCGGTCGCTCAGTCTGCCTCACTGGGTCAGAGGTGCCCGCATCTGGGTCGGATCAATCATTGGGGTGTTCGTGATCTGGGTCATATCGGTGGCACTTCGCGCGGATATCAATGCATTCATCAATCCAGATATCTCCAAACCTGACTGGGAATGGGCCGGCGTCAGCGCTTTGATCGCATTTGCGGCGACTCTTCTGACGTCTTTAATTCTGATCCTGGTGACGCAACGCGGACTGAGACGGCAATTCGAGAAAATCCTGCAACACGTCAGCAACGCTGATTACGCACGCAGGCTGTGGGAAGAAAAGTCCACGAAGTATCTCGACCGTCTGGAAGCTTCTGCGGAAGAATGGCGAGAGAAAATGGAGTCACGACGAGTCAGCCAGGCACGCCGAATTACTTCAGAAATCGACGCACGCATCCTCGCGGTCGAAAACGAAACGGAAGATCAGATCCAGGAACTCACTGCCGAACTCGATCGCCAGGTAGCCTCGCTGGCGACGGAAATGGAGAATCAGGCCATCCAGATTGAAGCCCGGCGACAGCAGGAACTGGCCGCCGCCAGATCCGCTTCGCGCGACGCGCTCACAACTGCCCAGCAGACTGCTCAGGTTCGCTATCGGAGTACCGCAGACTCGCTGCTGAACGAAGGAAACCAGCTGCTGGCAACATGGCAGAATTCCATCCAGACCCTGCGGCAACTAGCTCAGCAAACCACAGAAGTCGGAGCAGCCACGCGAAGATGGCCTCAACACGGTTCTGAGTGGAAGCTGCCGGAAGCCATGCCGAAACACCTGGCTATGGGAGATGTCCTTGTCACGGTTCCTGGAGCCCCGCCGACACTGGACGCTTCCGACACAACAAGCCTCTGCCTGGAAATGCCGGCACTGCTGCAGTTTCCTCGTGACACGGCCATCCTTGTCGAACATGACACCGCGGGCCGCGATGCCGCTCTGAGTTTTATCCGCGCGCAGCTCCTCAAGCTGCTGACGATCATCCCCGCAGGGCGAATTCGCCTCACACTAATCGACCCAGTGGGACTGGGACAGAGCTTCGCAGCCATGATGCACCTTGCGGACTTCGACGAACTGCTGATCCAGAAGAAGATTCGAACTGACGGCTCTCAGATTCGTGACCAGCTGCAAAAGGTCACAGAGCACATGGAGAACATCTTCCAGACATACCTTCGCAGCCAGTTCGAGACGATTGAGGAATACAACGCCTCCGCCGGAGAAGTCGCTGAGCCGTATCACTTTGTGGTGGTTGCCGGATTCCCGACCGCCTTCACTGAAGAAGCAGCTCGCCACCTTTCCGCGATCCTGACAAGTGGTCCCAAATGCGGCGTCCATGCGATCGTCGCCTGGAATCCTTCCGTTGCGCCTCCTCCATCATTCGACTCGGAGGAACTCCGCGCCAACTGTGTCCGGTTTCAAGTGACTCCCGACGGAGTCCTGCCGGCCGGCAAGTTGCCGAAGGGAGTGATCTTTGAGTCATGGCCGGAACCTCCCGCGGAGCAGTATGTTGCTCTTGTGCGGGACGCAGGTGAACAATCCAAGGATGCAAGACGAGTCGAAGTTTCGTTCAATCGCATCGCGCCGTCTCAGGAAGAAATCTGGACACGGTCGACGGCAGATGGAATCGACCTGCCGATCGGGCGTGCGGGGGCCGCTCGACTTCAGTTCATGCGCCTCGGCAGAGGAACGTCACAGCACGTGTTGATTGCCGGAAAGACCGGTTCTGGCAAGTCGACATTCCTGCACATCCTGATCACTAATCTGGCCCTGCATTACAGTCCAAACGAGATTCAGTTCTATCTGATCGACTTTAAGAAGGGAGTTGAATTTCGAACGTACGCCGCAAATCACCTGCCACATGCGCGCGTTGTCGCCATCGAAAGTGATCGTGAATTCGGGCTGAGTGTTCTTGAACGGCTTGACGAAATCCTGCAGCAACGAGGCGAACTGTTCCGGGATCGCGGCATTCAGGATGTCCCGGCGTTTCGCGGAGCTTACCCTGACGAGCCCATGCCGCGGCTAATGCTGCTGATCGACGAGTTTCAGGAGTTCTTTGTCGCTGAAGACAGAGTTTCATCCCGAGCATCCCTGCTCCTTGACCGCCTCGTCAGGCAGGGCCGGGCATTTGGGATCCATGTCCTCCTTGGGTCACAGACTCTGGGAGGCGCCTATTCGCTGGCACGCAGTACGATGGGACAGATTGCAGTTCGAATTGCTCTCCAGTGTAGCGAAAGTGATGCACATCTGATTCTGTCCGAAGACAACACGGCCGCCAGACTGCTGACCCGCCCGGGTGAGGCAATCTACAACGACGCCAATGGGATGGCGGAGGGCAATCATCAGTTTCAGATCGCCTGGCTTGATGAGTCGCGACGTGAAGACGCCATCCAGTCCATGCTGCAACAGAATGCGACGACGGGCGAGGTGCCGCTCTCCGAGCAAAGAATGATTGTCTTCGAAGGAAACGTCCCTCCGACCGGCGCCCTGTGCGGCCCTCTGAACGCATGGCTTTCCGGCGGTGACGATGCGACGCGGCGCGCGGCAGACGGTTTTCGACTCTGGCTGGGGGAGCCTGTTGCGATCGCGGCGCCGACATTCCTTGAACTTCGCCGTGCCAGCGGGCAGAACATCCTGATCGTGGGGCAGGACGACTCACTCGTTGACAGTATTCTGGCCCATTCCATACTGAGTTGCTCCCGGCAGCCAAATTCCGAAGACAACCCATTGCCGGCTCGCATACGGATGCTGAATCCTGAACGAGACGTGGACGCAGCCCGCAAATTTGGAGACCTCAAAGAAGGACTGGATGACCACGGGTTTACGCTCCACTCTGCATCCGAGTGCGATGAACTCATCCGAGAACTCCACCAGCTCATGGAAGACCGGGAGGCAGGCCCGGAGACCGGGTTTGTCTCGGACGAAGTGCTGATCGTCCGCAGCATTGGTCAGTTTCGCAGCTTGCGGAAGGACGAGGATGATTTCGGACTCGGCGGATTTGGAGAGCCCAAAGAACAAACCATTGTCGGAATGTTCGGTGAGCTGCTGAAACGAGGTCCGCTCACAGGCATTCACATCATTGTCTGGTCCGACACGTTTAATAACGCAATCAGATGGTTGTCCGCATCACTGCTGAGAGAGTTTGAAAACAGAATTGCATTCCGCATGAATCAAACCGACTCGGCCAGCATGATTGATTCTCCTGTTGCCTCGAACCTGGGCACAGGGCGAGCACTCCTGTACCGCGACCAGACAGGAGCCACCGAGAAGTTTCGGCCCTTCGCATGGCCGTCCATGGCATGGCTCTCCGGCCTTAAACCTGCGGAGGACACGGACGAACAAACCAGTGCAGATCCGGATCTCGATATTGATCTCGATTCATGGACGATTGAATAGAAAGTGTAGCTGGGCACTTTGAGTCCGGAATCACCGTCACCTCATGCAACGCGACCAATGAAAAAGCCCTCGGGAATCCCGAGGGCTACTTCTGATTTCTCGTGAATCGCCCGTCGCTATGCACCGGTCGCAGAAGGAACAACCCAGACTTTCACTTCGGTCTGCACCTTCTCGTGCAGCTTCAGCTTGATAGTGTACATACCCAGTTCGCGGATCGGACCTTCGAGGCGAACGTGTTCGGGCTCGATCTTGTGTCCGCCGGCTTTGAGAGCATCGCTGATGTCCTTGGCACCAACCGAACCGTAAAGAGCATTGTCAGCCGTCGCATTCGCTTCGATCGTCGCACTGTACTTACTGACAGCATCTGCGAGTTTTGACAGGTCGCGAACGCGGCTGGCTTCGATGGCCTTAAGCTTCTCGCGGTGCAGCTCGACCATTCGTTTGTTTTCATCTGTTGCCACAGTCGCCAGACCGTGAGGCAGCAGATAGTTGCGGGCATATCCGGGCTTCACCCGAACAATTTCGCCACGCTTGCCAAGATGCTCGACGTCGTGAACCAGCAGAACTTCAGCAGTGCTGTTGGTTGACCCGGCAACACCTTTTTTCTTTGTCACATGAACCATGACATTCGTCCTCAAGAGTGCGACACCCGTCGCTAAGAATTAATGTGTGTCGTGTTTAGAAAGGGACATCGTCGTCTGATGGTGCCGGGGGAGCGTCATAAAACGCCTGATCCGGGCTGCGTCCATCAGAGGGAGGGGGTGCTGCTGCCTGTGGAGGAGGGCTCTGGCTGAAACCGCCACCGCCGCCTCCCTGGTTGAAGCCACCACCACCTCCACCGCCGCCGCCATCCTGGCGACTGCCGAGCAGTTGAAGTGATTCGCCAACGACTTTCAGCTTCGAACGACGCTGACCGGTTTCGCGATCTTCCCACTGATCCAGCTGCAGCCGACCTTCGATCAGGCACGGACGGCCTTTGGAAAGGTATTCGCCTGCAATTTCAGCCGTGCGTCCCCAAAGCGTCACGTCGACGAAGGTTGTTTCTTCTTTTCGCTCGTTTGTGCTCCGGTCCGTCCAGACGCGTCCCACAGCCAGACCAATATCCGTCACGGCTGTCCCGCCAGTCGTATACCGAACTTCGGGGTCACGGGTCAGATTACCGACCAGAATCACCTTGTTGAACGATGCCATATCGAGCTCCCCTCTGAGGTCGGCTGAAACTACTCGGCAGTTGGCGTTTCCGCAGCAGCAGTTGCTTCCGCTTCTTCAGTTGCCCCATTGAGCACGCTCACGAGAGCATTGAACAGTTCCGGAGGATGCTTGATGCAGAGCTGTCGAAGAATTGCATCGCTGAGGTGACTCTGGCGAGTGATGACGTCCATTTGGGACGGTGCCATCTTAAAGCAAACGAGGTAGTGCAGGCCTTTGCGACGGCCTTCGATTTCGTACGCAAGCTTGCCGTCCTGCCATGGGCCATGAGCCACGACATTGGCTTCAGCACGTTCCAGGACAGCCATAATACCCTGCACGGTCGCATCCGGGTCGTTGGCGTAGCCGGAACTGTCGACGAGGAACATACCCTCGTAGAGGTTTTCACGCGGTGTTTCGGTGACGTTTGATTGTGCAGCTGACACGGGCTGAGCTCCAATTCAGTTTGACTCGACCGGACGGTTAAATTCCGTCATGGTTGATTCGATGCCTTCGGCGATCCAGTATTCTATGGAGTCGGCGGCTCGCAGGACTGCGTGCTCAACCGTCTCTTTTTCCTCTTCTCGAAACCGCCCCAGAACCCAGGGCGTGACATCCATTTTTCGCGGCGGGCGGTCGATTCCGAACCGCAGCCGTGGGAAATCCTGATGTCCCAGTCTCTGAATAATATCAGCCAGACCTTTTTGACCTCCGGCAGAACCGGAAGGCCGCCAACGAAGGCGACCGGTCGCCAGATTCATGTCGTCGCAGACCACGACCACATCTTCCATCTCTGGCTGATAAAACTTTATGAACTGCCAGACCGACTTTCCGCTGAGATTCATGAATGTGAGAGGTGAGATTAACAACACCTTCTGATCACGAATCCTCACATCAAGGAAGTCTGCTTCGTACTTATTTCCGGGGGCCTCAGTGCCGTACCGACGCCCAAGTTCCCCGACTACGTCGAACCCGACATTATGCCGGGTTCCCTGATATTTCTTACCCGGATTGCCCAGGCCAATGACCAGCTTCATGGTCGCTCCATGCGCGATGGCGGCTCCACAAAACGGGCAATTCTCTATTCTGCTGTGCGCGGATCGAACAGTTCCGCGACCA